>NZ_JSWJ01000028.1:0-174035 GCF_000826845.1 Phaeobacter sp. S60 | reverse complement strand
GTCGGCTGGCGCACCTTGGCGACAATGTCCGCCGCCTTCCACAAGGCTGCGGCTGTTTCAACTATCTCCACGTTGGCATCTTCAAATGCCCTATCTGCAAAACCCGCCGCCGCGCCGGCTCCCGCTTCGATAACGCAACGGTGGCCAAGCTTCTGCAATTGGCGCGCCGACTCCGGCGTCATCGCAACCCGGTTCTCGCCCGGAAAAGTTTCTTTTGGTGTTCCAATTATCATTTCTCAGCCTCCTTGGCAGAGCCCGCATGGCCAACAACCGACTGCAAGAAGCCAAAATCGCACCCTTCGTCTGCCTGTAAAACCTCAGTCGCGTAAAGGCGGTCGTAGCCGCGTCGTTCCTCCGGTGGCACAATGCCTGGCTTCCAGGCCGCGCGGCGGCGTTCAAGCTCGGCGTCATCAACCAGCAGCTCGATCCGCTTTTCCTTGACAGAAAGACAGATGCGGTCTCCGGTCCGCACCAGCGCCAACGGGCCGCCTGCCGCGCTTTCCGGGGCAATATGCAGAACGATGGTGCCAAAAGCCGTGCCCGACATCCGCGCATCGGAAATGCGCACCATATCCTTGACCCCGGTTTCGCTCAACTTTTTCGGGATCGGCAGGTAGCCGGCCTCCGGCATGCCTGAGGCGCTTTTGGGGCCTGCGTTCTGCAGCACCATGAAATCATCTGCTGTGATCTCCAAATCCGGATCATCGACCCGGTTTGCCAGATCTTCGAGCGAGTTGAACACCACGGCACGGCCTTCCTTCTCAAACAGGTTTTTGTCCGCCGCCGCGCGTTTCAGGATCGCACCACGCGGAGCCAGGTTGCCGAAGAGCGCAACCAGGCCGCCCTGCGGCTCAAGCGGCTCGCTTGCTCTGGAGATAATCCGGTGATCGACATAACCGAGATCGACCTCCAGCCGGTCGCCCAGCGTTTCGCCGGTCACCGAGATCGTGTCGAGGTGCAGCAGCGGCTTCAATTCCCGCAAAACTGCGCCCATCCCGCCGGCGTGGAAGAAATCCTCCATGTAATCGGAACCCGCCGGTTTGAGGTTCACCAGAACCGGCGTGGTGTCCGACAAGGCGTTCAGCCGCTCCAAGGAAACCGGGATGCCCAGCCGCCCTGCGACAGCGGTTAGGTGAATGACCGCATTGGTCGACCCGCCAAGGGCCAAAAGCACGCGCATGGCATTTTCAACCGATTTCGCGGTGATGATTTGGCTGGGCCGGATCGGATTACTGATCATACGGGCAGCCGCAAGACCTGAGGCCTCTCCTGCGCGCAACCGGTCAGCGTGAACTGCGGGGATCGCGGCGGTGCCGGGCAGCGACATGCCCAGCGTTTCAGCGATGCAGGCCATGGTTGAGGCGGTACCCATTACCGCGCAGGTTCCTGCAGTGGTGGCCAGGCGGCCTTCGATCTGGTTGATCTCCTGTGCCGAAACCTCCTTGGCCCGGTACTTTCCCCAGAACCGGCGGCAGTCGGTACAGGCGCCGAGCCGTTCCTCGCCATGGCGCGAAGTCATCATCGGACCGGCAACCAGCTGGACCGCGGGCAGATCGGCAGAGGCCGCGCCCATGAGCTGCGCCGGCACCGTCTTGTCGCAGCCCCCCATCAGCACAACCGCATCCATCGGCTGGGCGCGGATCATCTCTTCGGTGTCCATCGACATGAGATTGCGGAACTTGAGGCTGGTTGGGCTGAGATAGACTTCACCCAGCGAGATGGTAGGAAATTCGACGGGCAGCCCGCCGCCGAGCAGAACGCCGCGCTTCACCGCTTCCAAAAGTTCGGGAAAGTGGCGGTGACAGCTGTTGAAGCCCGAAAAACTATTGGCAATGCCGACGATGGGCTTTTTCAGAACCTCCTGCGAATACCCCATCGAAGACGCAAATGATCTTCGCAGATAGATTGAAAAATCGCGGTCGCCGTAGTTGGTCAGGCCCCGCGCGAGACCTTGTTTGGGTTGATCGGTCATACGGGTTTATCCTGCCAGCTTGATCTTGACGTATTTGGGATCGAGGTAATCCTGAATGCCCAAAGCGCCGCCTTCACGTCCCATGCCGCTTTCCTTGACACCGCCAAAGGGCGCCTCGGCAGTGGCGAGCAGCATCTCGTTGACACCGACCATGCCGACTTCAAGGTCCTCATAGGCACGCGTGGCCACACTCAGGTCACTGGAGAAAACATAGCCGGCCAGACCGAAAGGAAGCGCATTGGCCCTGGCAATCACCTCGTCGTAACTGGTGAACGTGGTGATCGGAGCAATCGGGCCAAACGGTTCCTCGGTCATAACCATTGCATCGTCTGGCACACGGCCCAAGACGGTTGGTTCAAAGAAATGGCCCTTGTTAAAACCGACGGGCGGCCTGCCCCCAGCCAACAGTTCAGCCCCGCGGTCCACCGCGTCCTGGACCATTCGCTGGATCGTCTCCAGACCGCGCCGATTGGCCATTGGGCCAACCTGCACACCGTCATCAAGGCCATGGCCGATTCTGAGCGACTTGGCGATTTCTGCAAAACGGGCTGAGAAGGCATCATAGCTGTCTTCATGCACATAGAAGCGGGTTGGCGAAATGCAGACCTGGCCGCAGTTGCGGAACTTGGTCGGCGCGCAGGCCTCGGCGGCTGCAATGGGATCGAAGTCGCCGAAGACCAGAACCGGGCCATGTCCGCCCAATTCCATTGAGACTTTTTTTACCCCTTCTGCCGCCAGCGACAGGATCTGCTTGCCGACCGGAACCGAGCCAGTGACGCTGACCTTGCGAACGATGGGGGAGCGGATGAGCTGCGCCGAGATCCGGGCCGAGTTGCCGGTCACCATGTTGACGGTGCCCGGCGGAATGCCCGCATCGTGGCAGGCTTGGACAAGGGCGGCACAGCTCGCCGGTGTTTCCCCGGCGGGTTTGATAATGACTGCACATCCGGCGCCCAGGGCAGCGGCGATTTTGCGGGCGGGCAGCAGCGCCGGGAAATTCCACGCAGAAAAGGCTGCAACCACCCCCACGGGCTGGTAGATCACCGCCATGCGGCTATCACCGGTGCGCGCCTCGATTATCTGCCCGTAAATACGCTTGGTCTCCTCCGCGTACCACTCGAATTGATCCGCGGCCGCCCCGGTTTCGCCTAGTGCTTCGGCCAGCGGCTTGCCGGTTTCCAGCGACATCAGATAGGCGATGTCCGCCTGGCGTTCGCGGATAAGATCCGCCGCCTTGCGGATCTTCGCGGCCCTGTCCCAGGTGCCTGTCCTTCGCCAGGCGTCGAAGCCCTGCTGCGCCGCCGCCAGCGCGGCATCGATATCGTCAGGCGTCGCTGCGGCGATGGTGCCCAGCACCTCTTCCGTGGCCGGGTCGGTCACCGGCCTGGTTGCCTTATCCGACGCCGCGCGCCAGTCCCCGCCGATAAACAAGTTCAGATCCTGATACATGATTGGCTCCTAGATGGTTGCAGCCAGATACTGGCCCTGAACGTCTTCAACCCAGTTGCCGACATTCCATGATCCATAGGCCCCCATGCCGGCGATCGGATCGCGGCCCGCGTAGACCGGGATATGAACGAGAGAGAGGCCATCATGGGCATGGGCCGCTTCGAGGGCGGCGCCCAACTCTTCCCGGCTGAAGCCGCCATGCAGGGCCTTCACGCCGCTGACCGCCCCGGCCATCGCGGCATAATCGACAGCGACGCCATCATTTGTTTTGAATTCGCGCCCGTATTGATCGTATTGCAGACCGGTGATTGCAGCCATCCGGCGATTGTCGAACAGCGCGACCATGCCGCGCACGCCGTGCTCCACCGCATCAATCAAGATCTGCGGGTTCATCATGAAGGATCCGTCGCCAGTGAAGGCAATGCCGTATTTAGCGTCTACGAGATAAGCGCCGCTCAGCAGAGCTGACCCGGAAAACCCCATGAACGAAGCCCCAGTCTCGGTATACGTCTGGCCCGGCG
The DNA here is from genome assembly GCF_000826845.1 of Phaeobacter sp. S60. Lineage (NCBI taxonomy): Bacteria > Pseudomonadati > Pseudomonadota > Alphaproteobacteria > Rhodobacterales > Roseobacteraceae > Phaeobacter > Phaeobacter sp. S60. The sequence goes on along the minus strand of NZ_JSWJ01000028.1, from coordinate 170,093 downwards.
CGTCATCTTCGACCAGTTGGAACCCGTTGGCCTGCACGTCTCCTGCATCAAAGAACTTGACCGCGCCGATGCGGTTGGCAAAGGAAGACACCGCATGAATGGCTGCAGGCTGGGTCAGAACCGGTCGCTGCCAGACTGCATCTTTCAGCGGCTCGGCATGTACACGCTCGGCCTTGAAAGCTGTCCATTCCTCTTTCTTTGCGGCGCAGTCGCGCAGCCATACCTTGCGTTGTCTGGCGCCAGTGTCCTCACCCAATTCTTCCAGCAGCGCCTGTATCACGGCCGATATGTCACCCGGCAGGCAGATCGAGTTGGCATAGTGCGCGAGGTCGTCCAGGTCGCCGTTGATGTTCAAAACGGCTTTGGCATTTGGATACCCGATGCCCGAACAATCCGCCTGACAGACCGCCCGGCTGCCAATCATGATAACTGCGTCAGCATTCTGCATCGCGAAGTTACCGGAGATCGACCCCTTGGAGCCTCCGACATGCATGTTCTGGACATGGGCATCCATCATCACACCGGTTGACCCCGGTGACAGAACAACCGGCGCCCCGATCCGGGACGCAAACTGGCGCAGCGCTTCATGGTGGCCCCGGGTGCCGCCTCCCGCCTTGATGACAATCCGCTCGTGTGTGCGCAGGAAGTCCACAGCCGCCGCCAGATCGGCGGACCGCGCCGGAGCAACTACCGGAACCCGGTTGCGCCTGGGCAGCGTGGAGATGTTTATTCTTGTGGTCTGAGGCTGCGTATTGATTGGCAGCATCACGTAGAAAGGGCCCGCTTTGTAAGGATGATGCACGCAAGCGGTGCCACGGCGCAGGCATTCCCGCAGCGCGCCAGGAGTGTGCAAGGTATAGGACTGGCCCATCAGCGCGGTCATCTTGCCAAAGATGCCCTGTTCGGGCTTTGGCACCTGCTGCATGTTGTAGCCTTCACCCTGCGTGGTCTCATCGCCGTAGATGTGATAGACGCCAACCCCGTTCGACGCGGCAGCAAGCGATCCGGCCATTGCCTGCAGGCCGCCTGGGCCGATCGAGGTAACAACTGCAGGCGTTTTGCCATAGACCCAGGCATAGGCGGTGGCGGCATGGGCCATCTCCACCTCGTTGCGGCAGTTGATGACCTCGATAGCGCCTTCCTCTTCATAGATACGCATCACCTCACCCAGATCTGTCGATCCATGGCCAAAGATGGCAAAGTAGCGACGAACCCCCTGCTTCATCAGTCCGATAACAAGCGCCTCGGACAAGGTGAGCTGTAAAATGCCGCCATTGTTATCGTCGATCAGTGCCTCGTCGACAGGATTGACCGCCAGCCGGATTGCACGCGTGCGGATTTCTTGCTCAGCCTCTTCAGGCGTGTGAATCTTATCAAGCATCTGAGGTCTCGTTTTTCTCTTGGGGTTTCTTTTTCAGCCTCAGTTCGCTCTTCAGCTGCAGGCCGATGACCAGCAGGGCGAAGGCGAAGAAGACCAGAACAGTTGGGGATGTCAGGAAGATGCTGGGGCTGCCGCCGGACAGCATCATGGCGGTTCGGAATTCATTCTCCAGCGTCGGGCCGAGCACCATTCCCAGAATGATCGGCGTGATTGGCACACGAATGGCGATCAGCACATAGGCCAGCACCCCGATCACTCCCATCGCGTAAATGTCAAACGCGCTGTTGCGGATCGAATAGGCGCCGATGGCGCACAGCACCAGGACCGCGACGGCCAGCATATCGCGCGGGATTTTCAGGACATGCACAAAAAGGCGGATGCCCAGAAGTTGCAGACCCAGCACCCAGACATAAGCAAGGACCACGGCAATATAGATGCCATAAACTTCACTGGCGTGGTTCATGAACAGCGCAGGGCCTGGATTGATACCGTGGATCATCAGCCCGGCCAAAACGATCGCGGTTGCCGGGTCGCCGGGTATGCCAAGCGACAGCAGCGGGATCAGTGTGCCTCCGGTCACGGCGTTGTTGGCGGTTTCAGGGGCGATGACACCTTCGATGCTGCCTTCGCCGAATTTCTCTGGCTTTTTGGAAAAGCGTTTGGCGTGATCGTAAGCTAGGAAAGAGGCAATCGCGCCGCCGGTGCCGGGGATCGCACCGATCCCGGTGCCCAGAACCGAGCAGCGGACCATCAGCCACGCATGGCGGATCAGCAGACGGAATTTCGGCAGTTCAGCCCGCACTCTTGCCACCCGGGTGTCGCCGCCGGGGTTCGCCCGCGGTTCCGAAAACGCTTCGATAACAAAGGGAACTGCGAACAGCCCTATCATCGCGACCAGAAGGTTCACGCCTTGGAGCAGGTTGATGCTGCCAAAAGTCATACGTGGCACGCCTTCGATCGAGTCGATGCCGATGGTCATGATCATCAGGCCTAAAACACCTGCAATCAGCCCTTTCAGCAGGGAGTCTCCGCACAGCCCGCAAATCGTCGACATGCCAAAAAGAACCAGCGCGAAGATTTCCGCGGGACCGAAACCTATGGCCAGCCGCGACACCAGATCGACTGAGACAACCATCACAACAAGGCTGAAGATGCCGCCAAAAACAGACACGATTACAGCAGTGCCAAGTGCGATGGACGCCTCACCTTGTTTTGTCATTCGGTGGCCGTCCAGAACCGTAGCTGCCGCCGACGGCGTGCCTGGAATGCCAAGCAGGATGGCCGAGACTGATCCGCCTGTCATGCCACCGATGTATGTACCGAGAAGCAGGCCGATTGCGGGTACCGGATCCATGCTGAAAGTGATTGGCAGCGCCAGCGCAAGTGCAACGGTGAAGGTCAGACCCGGGATCGAGCCGAAGATAAGCCCCACCAGCGCGCCCAGACCAATCGCGGCGATAGCCAACGGTGTCAGGGCCTGTGAGAGTGCTTGGAGAAAGAGATCCATCAGACTATCCCAAATTTATCCAGGTGCCATTGGCCAGATAGATGCCCAGCACTTTCTCAAAGAGCAGCCAGCACCCGGCGGTCATCCCCAGCGACATGGCCAGCAGTTTAGTGATCGACCGGACACGCAAGTTCACCAGCATCACGATCAGGATGATGACAGGGGTTGCCAGGACAAACCCGGCCTTCTCCAGCAGGATGCCATAGAGCCCTATTTCGATAAGGAGCGTGATGGCAGGCAGCCATTTCACCCTGCGGGACTTGCGTCTCTTGGTGGCTGCCTGGCCGCCATGCCCGGCGCCGGGGTCGTCCGATGATACCGTCAGGTGCAGTAAAAGCAGCGCAGCCAGCGCCAGCAGGATAATCCCGAAGGCCAAGGGAAAGGCCCGGGCGCCGATCTCTCCACTGCCAAATCCAGGAGGAATGGTTTCGACAACCAACCATGTCCAGACGCCTGCCAGTACCATCAGCGTTATTGCCAGTACGAAATCAGAAGCACGATTGGTCATCTGTTGCCTCCTTGCGGCTGATTACTTTGCCAACCCAAGATCTTGAAGCAGCGCGCTGTAGAAGGCATCGTCCTCCTCGATCAACGCTTTGAACTCTGCCGCGTTCTGATAGGCCGCAGAAAAGCCGATATTCGCCGCAGCCTCCTGGAACTGCGCGCTTGCGACCGCAGCCTCTGCAGCAGCTTGAAGCTTCGCCACCGCTTCATCGGGGGTTCCTGCTGGCGCAGCCAGTCCCCGCCACATCGAAATGTCGATGTCGACACCCTGCTCCTGTGCCGTCGGAACGTCGGGCAAAACTCCAACCCGTTCGCTGCCGGTCACGGCCAGCACGTTCAACTCGCCAGCTTCGGCATAAGAAGCAAACTGGCCGGGCCATTGGATGGCCGCATCGATACGGCCGGCCAAAAGCTCAACGGGCGCCTTGCCCTTGCCGTAGGAAATAAATGCGATCCGATCGCCGACCCCCATTGCATCGAACAAGGCAGCCGAGGTCAGATGGGTGAACGACCCTTTGCCGGAGATACCGACCTTTAGTTTGCCATCCATCCCGCTAACGGCTGCGGTGAGATCCTCAAGATTGTTCCAGCCTGTAGACGCATTGACGGCAAGAGCAGGAATTTCGGTAGAGACCCGCGCGATTGGCGTGAATGCTGAGTGGTCGAAGGGCACGCGCCCGGTGTGGTGCGCGGTGCTGATGGAGTTGGAGTTCCAAACTATGTTGTAGCCGTCCGGTGCAGTTCCGGCCACGTGGGAATAGCCAACGGCCCCGCCGCCGCCGGTGCGGCTGACAGGCACCACGGGCTGGCCAAGCTCATCCGACATCAATTCTGACAGAAGCTGAGCGATTGTATTGGCGGTACCGCCAAACAGAACTGTCATGTCGACGGGCTTTTCGGGGTATTCCGCGTGTGCGGCACCGCCCAATCCGATGACTGCTGATGAAACTGCTGCGATCAATCCCCTCTTTGCTTTCCGATGATACTCCATGACTTTCCTCCCTGTTTTCTGGTTTTGCGCCTTGCGGCGCCAGATCAGCTTCTCATCACACCGCTTCGTGCAGCCTCCGCACGCAGATGACGGTTCTCCTGTGCAATCTGGTTGCGCCCAGGAATGTGATCCTGAAGTGTTTTCAATATCTTCTCCGGCGTGGCCGGCAGAGTTTTGATACGCACGCCGATTGCGTCATAGATCGCATTCATGATTGCCGGCGCGGTCGGCACCAATGCCGGCTCGCCGATCCCCTTGGCCCGCAGCGGGCTTTTAGGATCCGGGTCTTCAACGATGATGCTGTTGATTTGCGGGATATCCAGCGAAGTCGGCAGTATGTACTTTGCGAAACCATGGGTGATCGCATGACCTTTGTCGGTGATGTATTCCTCCATCAGCGCTTGCCCCAGGCCCTGAACAACGCCGCCTTCAATCTGCCCTTCAACCCCACGCGGGTTGATGGCGCGGCCAACGTCATGCGCGGCCCAGATGCCCAGCACCTGCACTTCGCCGGTCCAGGTATCAACTTCGACTTCTGCCACTTGCGTTCCAAAGACATAGGCCTGCCAGGGACTGCCGGATCCATCGACAGGATCCAGTCCGGTTCCATGCGCGGTGAATGAGGCCGATCCAACCGGCACCACGCCGCGTGCTTTGCAGGTGGCAACTGCGTCTTCCATCGACATCCGAAGGTTGGTGTCCACGGCCCAGATCTCTCCATCAAAAGCACGCAGGTCTTCGGCGGCAACCTCCCAATGGTCCGCGATCTGTTCGAACAGCACATTGCGTGCCTCGCGCGATGCCAGCGCCACGGAATTTCCGATCATGTAGGTCTGCCGGGTCGCCCCCGCGTGTGCCGCCTCGGGTGAGCGTGCGGTGTCATTGTCGCCAATCGTCACATCCTGCGGCTTGATGCCCATCTCGTCGGCGGCAACCTGCGCCAGCACCGTCAGGATGCCTTCGCCGATCTCCGTCACGCCGGTGACCACCTTGCCGGTGCCGCCGTCGTCCAGTTCCGCCCAGGCACCCGCCCGGTCGATCGTTGCGGTGCGTGCAATTCCGTACCAGCTCGCCGCCATGCCGCGGCCGCGTTTCATCCTGGTCATCATGCCACCCTTTCCGATGTAGAAGTTTCAGCGCCTGCGCTCTTTATCCGGGCGCCCAGCGTGCAGGGCTTGCGTGTGCCGGGCCCGTTCAGATCGCCGCGCTCGCTGCCGCGCACCCGAGGCGCGCCTTTTTCCCAGCGGGAGGCCTCTTCCGCGGCACTCAGCACGCGGTCCAGAGACGCGGTTTCCAGCGTCTGCTGCGTGTGGGTCTTGGCACCGATTTTCATCATGTTAATCCGCCGGATTTCGAACGGGTCCATGTCCAGAGCCTCGGCGGCCATATCCATCATGCTTTCAGTCGCAAACTGCGCCTGCATTCCGCCAAAGGTCCGGAATGCGCCGGACGGCGTGTTGTTGGTATAAACCGCGCGCGTATCGACCTTGAGATTGTCCACCTCATAAGGCCCGCAGGACAGGATCGCGGCCTTGCGCATAACGCCTTCACTCGACATCCCGAAGGCGCCGCCATCGGACAGCATGTCGAATTCAATGGCGGTGATGCGGCCGTTCCACTTCAGCCCCATTTTGTAATGCACCCGTGACGGGTGGCGCTTGGCCGAAGCGATCAGGCTCTCCTCGCGGGTAAAGTTCAACTGGACGGGCCGGTGCGTCTTCATCGCGGCCAGTGCAAGCATGCCCTGATAGATCATGTCCTCCTTGCCGCCAAAGCCGCCGCCCACCGGGCTCATGATGAAGCGTACTTTGTTGATCGGCCTGGCGATGATCTCAGCCAGCATGTGGCGGTGGTGGGTGATGTTCTGCGATGGCGAGATCACCACCACGGTATCGTCCGCGTCGACATAGGCGATGCCCGCTTCAGGCTCGAGATAGGCGTGTTCGACCTGCTGGGTGCCAAAGTCGTCTTCGAGAATAAGGTTAGCTTCCGCAAATCCCTTGCTGACATCGCCTTTGCGGACGGGGATATGTTTGACCAGATTGCCGGGCGCGTATTCATGTATGACCGGGGCACCTGGGGCCAGCGCATCCTCCGGGTCAAAGAGCCCGGGCAGTGTTTCGTATTCGACCTTGATCTTCTCCAGAGCCTGACGGGCGATCACATGGTCCTCGGCGGCAACCGCGGCGACCGCTTCTCCCACGTGGCGCACCTTTCCGCGTGCCATTATCGGCTGGTCATGCACAAAGACGCCAAATCCGTCGTTGCCTGGCACATCCGCCGCTGTGATTACGCAAGCAACGCCGTCCATGGCCTCTGCTTCGCTGGTGTCGATCGACAGGATCCGCGCATGGGCATGCGGCGAGCGCAGCACTTGCAGCTGCAACATATCCGGCATCTTCATGTCGGCGGCGTATTTGAGTCGACCGGAAACCTTGGAAGGTGCATCCAGCCGCCGCACGTTAGCCCCGATATAGCTGTCTTCAACGCCGTCTTCTTCAAAGGCCGTTTCGGGCATGTCTCCAGCGATCACCGCCCGGGCCATCTCAACCGCCTCGAAAATCTTGGTGTAACCGGTACAACGGCAGATGTTGCCACCAAGTCGTTCCTTGATTTCCTCGATGCCAGCGTCCGGGTTTTCCCGCAAAGCCGATGTCGCGGCCATCACCATGCCAGGAATGCAATAGCCGCACTGGCTGGCACCTGTCTTGTGAAAGGCGCGCTGCACCGGAGTCAGTTCGCCGGGCACGGCCAAGCCTTCAATGGTTTCAATTTTCGTCCCTGCGGCCTTGGCTGCGGGCATCAGGCAGGATTTGACCAGCTTGCCGTCGACAAAAACAGAACAAGTGCCGCATTCGCCCGCGCCGCAGCCCTCTTTGGTGCCGGTCAGGTTCAGATCTTCGCGCAGGAAATCCAGCAGGCGGCTGTACGGGGCGGTGGTGCGGGATACTTTGCGGCCATTTACTTCCGCTTCGATTGTCAGCTTAGACATGAGCCTGCTCCTTTGCGTCTGCGAACTTGATCTCGGCATCGGTCTGATCAGCGAGGGCATCCTCGATCGCGGCGCGGACGAAGTTGACGACGACCTCGCGCCGGTATTCCTGTCGGCTACGGGAGGCGACCGTATCTGCAGCAGTCTGGGCCACACGGTTGATCAGCGCATGAGAGATTTGCTCCCCTCTGAGCGCCCGTTCGGCGTCCAGCATCCGGATCGGGCGCGGCCCGACACCGCCAAGCGCCAGGCGCGCGTCTTCGATCACGCGCCCGTCGCGGTCCGCCTTGACCAAGGCCGCGCAGCAGGCGACCGAGATCACCAAAGACCGGCGCTGCCCAACCTTCTGGAACGATCCGCCGTAACCATTTGCAGTATCGACGATTACCGCCGTAGCGATTTCATCCCCGGCGATTTGCGTGCGGCCCGGACCTTCGATAAAGTCGATTACTGGCACGCGGCGGCGGGCAATGCCGCCACTGTCAAGCCGTGCCAGTTCGATCTCACCGTTCAAGGCCGCCACCGCAGGCGTCCCATCTGCGACCGGCGACGCATTAACCAGGTTTCCAGTCAGTGAAGCCTGCTCCCGGATCTGATCGTCGGCGAACCAGATCGCGCAATAGGGCATGCAGGGCAGGCTTCGCATCAGCGTCTGGTCGGTCAGGAAGTCCTGATAAACCGTGTTCGCCCCCAGCCGCACGCGGCCGTTCTCGAAGACATAACCGTCAAGTTCGGAAATGCGCGTCACGTCCACCAGTTCCGGTAAATGCACGTCTCCGGCACGGCCCTCACGGGCCCAGGGAAGGATGTCGGTGGCGCCGGACACGATCCGGCTGCCACTGGCCGCGCCCGCCCAGACCTCCAGGGCCTCCTGCAGGCTTTCCGGCATGTGATATGTGTCGCAGGTGAGCATGGCTCGTCTCCTTGCCTGTTGCCTATTCCGCAGCCGCTTTGCGTGCCTCGGCGTGAGGGTTCTTGACCACAACTTTGATTGCGTCCTCGACCCGGTCCTTGGCGTAGCGCAGCGCCTCTTTCAGGTCGCTCATCTCAAAGGTGTGGGTGTGGATCAGCGTGGCATCGAACCGCTTTTGCCGCATAAAGGCCTCGGCCCGGTGAGTCGCGGTCTTGCCTTCGCCGCGAATGCCGTAAAGGTAGATATTGTTGCGGACCAAGTAGGCGACATCGACCTCCGGGCTGTTGCCCGGGAAAGCAGCCAGGCAGATCTTGCCGCCGCGGTTCACCATCTGTGCAGCTTCGTTCAAACCATTTGGGGCTCCGGCACACTCGACCACATAGTCGACGCCCTTGCCGCCGTTCAGCTCATGCACCTTTTCGACGACATTTTCATTGCGGACGTTGATGACATGGTCCGCGCCCAGTTTCTTGCCAATTTCCAGCCGGTTGTCGCGTGTGCCGGTCAGGATCACGGGCTGGGCGCCAAGCGCCTTGGCCACCGCGGCCCCCATCAGTCCGATCGGTCCCGGACCGGTAACAACCACGCTTTCGCCAGCGAGCAGCCCGCCCAGTTCGGTCAGCCCGTACATGGCGGTGCCGGCAGTCACGACGAGTGTCGCCTCTTCGTCGGACATGCTGTCGTCGACATGCACCAGCGTGTTGATGTTGTTGACTGCATATTCGGCAAAGCCGCCATCTGTGGTGAACCCGTTGGCCCGGTGGCCCTTGTCCACATCACCATAGTTCTTCCCATAGTTGTGGCACGAGGTGTACATGCCCTGGCGGCAGCGCTTGCATTGTCCGCAGCCCGCATGAATTTCCACTGTCACACGCTCGCCGATCCTGTATTCGTCAACGCCGGGTCCAAGCGCCACGACCGTGCCCATGTATTCATGGCCGGGGGTGAAGTTTTTGTTGAACGGATCACCGCCCTGAATTTGCGCCGGCGGTCCGTGGTGGATGATCTCCAGATCGGTGGCACAGATTGCGACGGCGTCAATCCGCACCAGAACCTCGGCCTTGCCCGGAACCGGAACCGGCTTGTCGCTCAGCGTCAGCTCTCTAGGATCTCCGAGCACCCAGGCTTTCATCTGCTCGGGGATCGGATGGGTATCACTTACAGTGACATTTTCGGGCATTGCCATGGTCGGGCTCCATTTTTAGTTGCAGGTTGCGCTATGTCTTGAGGGTGCGCAGTTTGTTGGAAAACGTGTTGGCTGCCGTGATCATTTCCTTGATCAAGTGCTGCCGGTATTCTTCTGTGGCGCGTTCGGCCGATACGGTGACTGAGATCGAACCAATTACCGCCCCTGCGCCTTCCCGGATGGTTGTGCCGATGCAGACGACCCCGTCGCGAAGTTCCTCGTCGTCAACAGCGTATTTGCGGCGCCGGACCAGCCGCAATTCCTCCACCAGGCCCGACAGCGAGGTGATGCTGCGCGGGGTGTAAGACGTCAGGCCATTGGCAGAGATCACGCGCACCAGCTCTGTGTCCGGTATCCAGGCAAGGATAGCCTTTCCGGTCGCGGTCGCGTGCAGCGCGGTCATCTTCTCGATTTCGCTCGGTTCGGCCACGCTGCCCTCGCCGCCGGGAAAGCTGAGTTTAGTCAGCAGCGAGGTTTCACTGAGAACCGCAAACTGTACGCCGTGACCCAGTCTCGCACCGAGATCCCGGAGGTCTTTCTCCAATAGAACTGCGGGATCAGTTTCACTTTCGGACAATTCCACAAGTTCGCCGAGCCTCGGACCAAGCGCATACCCGCGGGTTCGGCTGAGCTGGGTCAAGTATCCCCGGTGGACCAGAGTGGTGACCAGATGGTGGCAGGTTGAAACGTTCAAACCAACCATCTCGGAAATCGACGAAACAGTCATCCCATCTCGAGCCTCTGCGATTGTTTCGAGAACGGTCAGCGCCCTGTCCACAGACTGAATGGTTCTTCCCTGCTGCTCAGCGCCGGTGACCAAGGCCTTGGCCGACTGTGCTTGGGTTTCAAACTGATTTGGCTGTTCGTGTTTCATCGCCACCATCTCATCCTTTCGGTAAGCATTGAATCTTGCCGCCTTTATAGCAACATTTTTTGATATAGTCGTGTTATATTTGATATTGTCAAATTATAGTGTCCTGCTGAGGGTGCAGTCTCACTCAGCTGCCTCACCCAACTGCTGGAATGGCTTGAAACTCTGGGCGGCCGTGTGGAGAGCAGTTCACTCAAAATGCCGAGCGCTCCGACCAAACAGCTTTTCCAGCTGCTGGCCGTCAAACCACAACCATCAGGTTGCCTCACTATTCCGGAAGCAGGCGCAAATGCAGTGCGTATTTTGCTGCGCCTTTTTTACAGAGGCGCGCGATAAATTGCTCCCAATGCCAGCGCGGTTGACTGCCGCTTAGGGCAAGCCGTGCAGCAGCGCCGCGGCACATCCAGTGGCAAAGTCAACGCAACGATGTCGAAGTCACTTCATTGGCGTCCGGCAGCTCGGTACGCTTTGTGTGGATCTGTGCTTTCGGATTTGCTGCGAGCTCTTCGAATGGCCGCAGTTCCTTCTGCTATGCAGCGGGTGAAAATCGGCGGTGCAGCGCACCGACACGCTGCGGCGCGCGCACAGAAAAATTTCAGCACTTCCGCAGTGGGCTCCAACTGAACGCTCGCTACTTCAAGAACAGATGCCCGAACTGCCGAGCAAACCGTGCTTGTACAGCTGAAGCTTTAGTTGACGCAGCATCTGATTGCGATCAGAGCGGGGCGAATTTCGCAGTGCAGCAATCGTCACCAAAGTAACGGTTTGACTGGTTGCTAGATATTGCGACGACCGAGACTTTCCAACCCGAGAGCTTATTGAGGGAATCGAGCAAGTCTTGAGTAGAGCGCCCCCAGCGGGATAGTTCGGTGACCAGCACAGCGTCGACTTTCCGGGCATGGGCCAGCTCCATGACTTTTGGTCGCTCCACGCGGTCCGACTTGGTGCCAGACGCGGTTTCCTTATAACGCCCATCACTGCATAACCGCCACGCTCCGCAAATCCGGCCAACTCGCGCAACTGGCGTGCCTACGCCTGATCGGATGGCCGAGATGGTCTCGCGCGCATTTCACGTTGCTATGTCCGGACGTCCCGGCCCGGTGGTTCTGGCCCTGCCCGAAGACATGCTGGTGGAGCAGACAGTGAATAATCCGCCGCAGCTACCAGTAGCGCACCCAGCGCGTGCGACTGTTACTGCGGGTGATGCCACCACACTGCTCGGCGCATTGGAAACGTCCACCAACCCCATGATCGTGGTCGGTGGTGGGGCTTGGTCAAGTCAGGCGCGGCTAGACCTTCAGGATTTCGCCACCAAATGGTCGGTGCCCGTTGCGGTGTCTTTCAGGTGCCAGGATTTCTTTGACAATGCCCACCCGCTCTATGCTGGAGATGCCGGTATCGGGATCAACCCCAAGCTGGCCGCGCGGATTACATCTGCCGATGTGGTGATCCTGCCGGGCACCCGGTTCAGCGAGATGAAATCGAGTGGTTACAGCTTGATCAACATTCCAAAGCCCGCCCAACACCTCATTCACATTTATCCCGACCCGGATGAGATTGGTCGGGTTTATGTGCCCGATTTGGGTATCGCCGCACCGGCATTGGAAACGATCTCTAACCTGCTGGAGCATTCTGCGCCCAAGCATTCCGCCGCAAATCGGCAGGCGTATTCTGAAGAATGCAACGTGGATTAGCGCGCGTGGTCGACCCTGCCAGAGGGGCGCGGCGAATTGGCGATGGCCGAGATTATGCAGCAGCTGAACAACACGTCGCCGGATGATGCCATGGTGACCAACGGTGCAGGTAATTACACGGTTTGGGTCCATCGGTTCCTGAGCTTTCGCAGGTATTCATCGGGCTGATGCGAACTCATTAAAGACCAGCACGCAGGTCGCCCTGCGGACATTGTGATTTCAATCCAAGGCTTTCCCTTGCCTACCGAATGGTTAATGGTTGGGCATGCAACCAAGAGGGGCAAGAGTATGACAGCAATCGTCGATTTCTTAAACACTGTCTTATGGGGATACGTCCTCGTATATGGTCTGCTGGCCGTCGGGGTCTATTTCACCTGGCGAACAGGCTTCCTGCAATTCCGGCATTTCGCCGAGTTCTTTCGCGTCATCAAGTCATCACGCGACACCTCTGCTGCCGGCATTTCTCCATTCCAAGCTCTGACAATTTCCCTGGCAAGCAGGGTAGGCACGGGTAACCTTGCCGGCGTTGCTGTGGCGATCTATCTCGGCGGCCCGGGTGCTGTTTTCTGGATGTGGATTGTCGCCCTCGTGGGGATGGCGACGGCTTACGCCGAATCCACGCTGGCACAGCTCTACAAGGTACGAAACGAGGATGGACAATACCGTGGCGGTCCTGCCTTCTACATGGCACGGGGCATCGGATCGAGCGCCATGGGCTATGTCTTTTCGGTATGTCTCATCATCAGCTTCGGACTGATCTTCTCGGCGGTTCAGGCCAACTCCATCTCCGTCGCCATGGAAGAGGCATTCTCTATCCCCAAACTGGCCACCGGCCTTGCTGTCGGCGGCCTGGCCGGCATTGTGATTTTCGGCGGCATCAAGTCCATCGCGCGGGTCGCTGAAAAAGTCGTTCCAGGCATGGCCGGGCTTTATATCCTCGTGGCACTCGCCATCGTGGTCATAAACATCGCCGATGTTCCCGCCATGCTGGCGCTGATCGTCAAGTCGGCCTTCGGATTCGAAGCGGCGGCGGGCGGCTTCACGGGTGGGTTCATGGCGGCCCTGCTCAACGGCGTGAAGCGCGGCCTGTTCTCCAACGAGGCGGGCATGGGTTCGGCCCCCAACATCGCAGCTGTCGCGGTCCCTGACCCGCACCACCCATCCAGTCAGGGGCTAGTGCAGGGTCTGGGCGTTTTTATTGATACCCTGGTCATCTGTACAGCCACGGCGCTCATGATCCTGCTGTCCGGCGTGGTTGACTATTCTGAAGGCGCACCCACCGGCATGGCGCTGACACAGATTGCGCTGGAGCAGCACATCGGGGCGTTGGGTCCGATCTTCATTGGGATCGCTATTCCGTTCTTTGCCTTCACCTCGATCATTGGCAATTATTCCTACGCGGAGAACGCAATGGAATTCCTCGGCATGGGCAGGCGCATCCCGCTTCTCGTGCTGAAGGTGCTCGTGGTTGCGATGGTGATTTGGGGGTCTTTACAGGCGGTCACGACCGTCTTCAATTTTGCCGATGCGTCGATGGCGCTCATGGCGACGGTAAACCTGATCGCAATCCTGATCCTGTCCAAGACTGTAGCAAAACTCACGCGGGACTATTTCTCGCAACGTCGAGCGGGAATTGAGCCCGTCTTCGAGATCGCTGAATATTCCGAGCTCGGCGACGGCGTGGATCAGTCGATTTGGAACAGCGACGTCGAGCGTGAGACGAGGGCCGCAGATCCCGAGTGAACCCGGCGAGGCAAGGGGAGCACCCCTTGCCTCCTGCCTTGGTCGCATGCCTGTACTATAATGCTCGCGGCGTTCACGGAGATGGCACCTGACTTCATTAGGTCAGATGAAACGAAGTATAGAGACAGGCTCATCCGGTGATTACTTCAGTCGTGAAAACTTGGTTCTGGTGACTGATACGTCGTTGTCTGGCCACCGCGTTGCATGTGAACTGAATCAGATCATCGCTGAACCGGCATGGCGAAGACAGCCATGTCGGGCAACGGCACTTAGTTCACCCGCATGGCGATCCTCAACTGGGTGAAGAAAACGGGCATCGATCGGCATTTCATCGCGCCAGGAAAGCCCCGGCAGAATGGCTTCATCAACAGCTTCAACGGAAAACTGCGAGACGAGGGCCTCAGAAAAACGCTGCTCGCAACATTGCGCCATGCCTGCAACACAGTTGAAGAATGGCAAGAGGATTTCAACTGGCGCGGACCCCCTTCAGCATGGGCAACAGGACATCGATGGAACTTCTGCAGAGAAAGACAAGGGACAAGATGGCGGCCTAACGCCAGAAATCTAACCCCAAGGCTCCGCGCAAAATTGGAGGGACCGTGGGGCTCAGGCCAACGGATCCCGCGACTTCGAGTGTAAAAATCACTTCGATTGGGAAAGAGATCTTATGGGCAGAGACAACACAAAGCCCGCACGATCTCTGCTCTGTCTGAACTGCAAGTGTTTGACCCGGCAATCATTCAGGTTCTACGACTCGGTTCAATTACGCGACTGAACGGTATTTCGTTCAATGAGCTTTGGTGCCAACGCTATGTTCTCAACTTCGATGGTTTTGCCTCTCACCAGCTCGTTAATCTGGCGAACCGCGTTGGCAACCATATTGTTAACGGGCTGTCTTAGCGTAGTAAGAGAAAACTCAGGCATAGAAGCCATAGGGATGTCATCGAACCCGATAACTGAAAGATCGTTTGGAATGCTGATATTTAGCTCGCTACGCAAAATGCTGATCGCTTCGATCGCCATATAGTCGTTTGCCACAAAAAGGGCATCCGGATGCGTTTCCTTCGCGCCCTCAAACATCTTTCGAATCGCTGCTCCAGTTCTATCGAGATCAAAGTGACCGACTTCATGTGCAAAAAGATTGCGGTCACTTTCCCGAAGCTCAGCCTCAAAGCCAAATTTTCGATCCCGGCTTGTAGATGACCGCTCCCACCCGGACAGAAGTGCAATGTGTTGATGCCCCGTTTTCAGCAGATGCCGCGCAGCCATACGTCCGCCTGCGACATTGTCTGTTGTAACGCTGGCAATGCCATCATGTTCCTGAAAACGGTTGAACATCACTACTGGGATATCGCGCTGAGAACAGAATTTGACGAGAGTTGATGAAAGCTCGACAGATGCCGTGATGATTCCGTCGACCTGGTATTCCAGCAATTGAGATACAGTGTCCTCAACGCCTTCATCTGTACTGGGCATCATGAAAACCAGTGCGTGGAACCCGATTTTTTGTAGCTCTATGCAGAGTTTCTCAAGCGCGAGCGCGTAGAACTGGTTGTCCAGATAACTGAATAGAAGCGCGACTATGTTTGATCTTTGCGTGATAAGCGAACGCGCAATGGCATTAGGCCGGTACCCCAGCTCGTCCGCGGACTTGAGAATGCGCTTCTTTGTTTCAGGGGAAACACCCGATTGGGTCGGCGTGCGGGAAAATGCACGGCTCACCGCAGATTGAGAGACGCCAGCATGGCGCGCAACATCAATTGAGGTAACCTTGGACTTTTTCAAAGGAACTCACGCCAACCCGTTTTGCATTAGCTTTTCTTGACAACTGCCATCAGATCGACACCCAATTGCTTGAACGTATCGACGTGGTCAACCATTACCCAGTTTTCTTTCAGTTTACCATCGACCACCAGCCAGAAATCCGAAAAGCGCATCTTTACCGGTAGACCGGTGGGTGGCAGACCCAGATATTCACCATGTTGGTGGCCGGTCAGATATCCTGTCCCAGCAATCCATGTTTCGTTGGCGAACTCAATCTCGTGACTGACATGGTAGTCGGGAAATGCTTTGTAGAATTCGGCAAGAACGTCATATTTGAAGCGTTCGCGGCCATGGATGTCGCCGAAACCCGGCGGTCCGTGCCAGATCATATCCTCATGCCAATACTGGTCATGCGCATCAAGATCCTGAGCGTTCAACGCTACATACATATCTTGTATAAGTTTGAGGTTAGATTCAGCAGTCATGTCTCATCCTTTCACTGCACCTGCGGTCATCCCAGACACGATTTGTTTCTGGAAAACAAAAACCAAAACAATGATGGGTATGGTGATTGAGACGGCCCCGGCGATCCCGTGCATCAGCCGCGCGAGGCTTTGGTTCTGGCCCATGTAACTGCCAAGAGACGCGGTCATAGTGGCCATATCACCGTTCATGAGTTGACTGGAGATAATAAAGTCGTTGTAGGCCAGCAGGAATGAGAACAAGCCGGCAGTCACGATACCCGGCCACATGACAGGCACAATCACACGAAAGAAAGCCTGCCACCGATTGCAACCATCAACCAGCGCAGCTTCGTCCAGTTCCTGTGGTATATTCATGAAAAAGGCACGCAACATCCAGATTGTGAACGGTTGGTTAATAGCAACAAGGACAATGATGAGTGTCTCGTATCGGCTCCAGATTCCCAGCTCAAAAAAGGCCGGGCGATAGGCTGTCAGCAACACAACGTGCGGCATTGCGCGAAACACCATCGCGGCCATCAACAGCCAAAACCCAAGTGACCCGCGGTAACGCGACAAAGCATATGCCGCCAAACAGGCAATTGTGAGTGAAACGACTACGGTCGAAGTGGTTACGATGGTCGTGTTTATTGCATACTGCCAGAATCCGTCTTCAACCCAGATATGCCTGAAATTCTCCACAGTCATTGGGGCCAGTAGCTTTGGCGGGGTCGAAAACGCGTCTACGGGTTTGCGCAGAGAGATGACGAACATCCAAAAAAACGGGAGCAGCGCGGCAAAAAACCAGAACCAAAGGCCAAGGTTGATCGATACTCGAGACGCAAGGTTGAGTTTCGCTGGTCTCATTTTTTGGCTTTCTGGTCTTTGTAAGTCCGGATCATGATCGGTATCAACAACACAACGACCCCAGCCACCGTAAGCACGGCATAAGCCGCCGATTTGTGGATATTTCCCTCAAAAACAAGTGTGTAGTAGGTTAGATACTGTACTGAATTCGCGAAGACACGCGACCCGAATACCAGAACGGGCTCGAACACCCGGTAACTGTCCATCACATGGATCAGTGTGATTACGGCGAACAATGGAGACAGGTAAGGGATTACGATGTATCGAACACGTTGCCATGGCGTTGCGCCGTCTATGATCGCCGCCTCTAGCGGCTCTTCCGGTACCGTTTGCAACCCCGCATATAGTATGATGAACGCGAAGGGTGCAGCAAACCAAACTCCGTAGGCGATGATTACAAGTCGTATCGTGACCTGATCTGCAAGAAAGTAGAACTTTCCGAAGCCCATGGCCTCTAGTGTCGCTACGACAACACCGCCATCAATGAACAACCAATAAACCGCGAGGGACGAGACAACCGGGGTTACGATCATCGGCAGAAGCGTCACAAACACAACCGACCCACGCAGTTGCAGCGTTACTCGATTGGTTGCTAGGGCGAGACCGAACCCTAGGATCAGTATCATCGGTGTCGTGACAAACGTATAAAGCAATGTGAATTCAAGCGCGGACCAGAAATCTACGTCACTGATTTCTCGATAAAGCGCTTTGATAAACTCTCTGGGGGTTTCAATTTGGGCCCCATCAACGGAGGCCTTTAGGCCCTCCACATCGATAGCGTTTTCCAAGTTTTGTCCACCGACATATTGCCAGACCTTTACCGGATTGCCATCTGCATCCAGTACCGATTGTGGAACCATTCGGGTAACTTCCCGTGTTAACCCCCCAAACAGAGGTACCTCAGTCTTAACCTCTTTCAGTTCAGTTTGGGTAAAGGATTGATACAATGCGAGATAGACAATCGCGACAAGGGGGAGCGCGATAAGCAGCAGCATGGACACCAAAGACGGTGCAACGAATGAAAAGAAAGTAGAGCGCTTCACTGAACTATCCCGTCAGAAGTTTGATGCCAGCCAAATCGTATCGACGTAGCTGGCATCAGGGAGTAGGACCTACTTCAACAGGCCCTGGTCACGCGCCGCAGTGCGGTACGCCTTTGTTGCATCGGCCAGAGAGTCTTGGGCGCTTTCTTTGCCAACAATAAAGTCCGCGATGTTTTCACCCAGGGCCGAATGCGCCAGCGCAGCTTGCGGGTTCATCGGATAAGGAGGCGCGCCTGCAACAACCGTGTCAGTGATAGCCGCAGTGTATTGGCCTGGCTCATACGCCGAACGAATCCAGAGAGTTACATCGTTGTTCTCTTCGACCGTTTCCGCTCGCATTGCGTGCATCAGCACTTGGAACGTCAGATCTGGATCACCATCGAGGTTCTTTGGCATTACGTAGCCATCCCACCAGAATGTCGATGAAGGAGCTCCGCCTTCGACCATGATAGGGGACTGGGCAAATCCAATCTGGCCAACCACGGTGCTTTCGTCTGGATTGTCCATTCCTGAGGCTTCATTGCCCCACATAACGGCCATCGCCACATCACCTTGTTGCAATTGACGCTTCACGTCACCGAAGTCCATCGACATCGAATTTGGAGACATGTACCTATAGAGTGCGCCCATTTTCTCCAACGCCGCGACTGCTTCTGGCGTTTCGAAAGTAGAGTCGGATGTCTCTGGGTCGAACAATGTGCCACCATTTGCTAGGAGCATGTTGACGTACTCATTCGCCAATTCCCAGCTGTTGCCAAAGGCTGCGCCATAGGGGTGTTCGATCCCAGCTTGCTTGAGTTTTTCGGATGCCTCCAGAACCTCATCCCAAGTGGTCGGCACAGCGATGTTATTCTCTTCAAAGATGTCTTTGCGGTAGAACAGGTGTTGAGCGTTGACCATGAAGGCAATCGCCATGATGTCGTCGCCAAAACGGATCAGCATCCCCTCCTCAATGTCGTATTTTTCCCGGTACTTCTCGACCAGATCATTCAATGGGCGAAGTTGTCCCTTAGCCTGGAGCAGAGTTATTGAACTATTTGCGACGGCAGCTGCGTCCCAAGGGGACGTCGACGATTCAAACGCTTTATTCGTTTCTTCCTTGTGATCCGTGGTCAGTTTGGTTTCGACGACAAGGCCGGCCCGCTCGCAGGTTTCCATTTCTGCGGCCAAAACTTCTAGCGCTTCGAAGAAGTTGGACAAGACATTCACTTCACCCGTACCTTCGATCGTACATTCGGCCGAAGCCGCCATCGGGCTCAGTCCGATGGCCAATGCTGGTAGTATGTGTTTCAGTTTCATATCAACCTCCTTGTTGCCGCAGTCGCCGTTAGGTGTCTCCCAGTATCTGCATCAGAACCCCGAACTCATTGAAAACAGTCCATTCTTTCTGGACCTTATTGTTATGAATATGCCACTGAGTGATGCCCCAGATATGAGCTTCTTTTCCGGTGGGTTCACCGTATGGGCCGTTTCCGCGGTGCGCGCCGACACCACCCCAACGAATTGATACGAGATACCCGTCTTTGGCATTGCCCATCCAATAAATGTCATCGACGGCAATACGTATGTTTGGGAACATAGCGATCATCGACAGTACATGTGAGCGCATTTGGCCTACCCCACGGTAGACCCTACTTGTAGAGCCTTCGAAAACGACGTCCGGCTCATAAACCTGATCCATCGCAGCAAAGTTCCTGCGATTCCAAATGCTCTCAAATGCCGCATTAACGAAGTCTCGTATGTTTCCATCAACTTTATCCGGGATAGGGTAACGTTTAGGAAACGCCTGACCGGCCAATCGCTTCGGCTCGCTGGCAGCAAAGTTCGGAGCAAACGGCCCTTGCGGCCGTTGCGAGGCAATTTGTCTGGCTACTTCGCCTACGTCAAAGCCCATTTGCTGGATCAGTGCAGCAGTGTCATAGGCAACGTGTTCGTCATAAATTTCGTTGTCTCGTACGACACAATTGGCGATGCAGAACAGCCGAAGGGGCCGATTGGTAGGGGGCCCGAAGCGCGAGTAACCTGTGTTGGTTCCCATGATCATCGTGCGATGTGAGGTATGAAAACTCACGTCGTCATTACCGGCCCAAATCACCTCGTCCGCGATAAGCCGTATGTCAGGGATCGCATTGTTGGTATGAACGGTATCTTCGACGATCTTGTCGCGCCCGTATTGCAGCCCGACATCGTCCCAAACGCGGCAGTCATGGCTGTAGGTATCATAGATACAGCCGATGTCTTTTTCTTCCCAGATCTGATGCGTTATTCGGACAATGTAGTCGACAATATTCTTATATTTGTCGTCAAACCCTCTCATCGCCTGCGTGGCCAGGTGTTCGGGCTCTTTCCCCAGGAATTCCTTCGTTCCGCCGCGTCGATACTCTTCCAGAGAGATCGAGTAATCCGCCGGCATATGTTGGTCTTTCAAGGGACTGAATCGAATATGCGTTCCCGGTTTCGCGACATCGTCGCTGCGCAGCGACGATGTCGCGGATGCGGCTGAAGTATCTTCAGGAAGTTTAGGTTTTTGTGTCACGGTGCCCTCATCGATTCCAAACCGCATACGTATGCTTTAAAATTCAAGAAATATCTGGTTCTGTCAAGAGCTCGTATCGAGATAGCGGGCAAGTCCAAGTCATATAACACTTTTAGCTATTGATTTATTGAGCGAACTTACAGATGATGCGCATACCTATGCATCCAAATACAGGGATTTCGACTTGTATCAGCTTCATGATGCAAGATCATTTGCTCACCTTAAGAGCGGTCAGCGTTGCCTTTGTCCGTGCGCCTGTGATGATATTCCCGCCTGTCCTTGCCTGACGATCCAGCCAAAAGGCGGATGCGTGAGGCTCAAAGTCAGCGGCAATAGATCTGCGGACAGGCGTATTGCCGATCCAACGAGAAAGGACAGTGACAAGTCGGCCAAGTACTGGATCTTCGTTGATCAGCATAGGCTATGGAGACAGTTGGGGGTTGATTTGACAGTGGCCCATGAAGCAATGGGCCGCTGAAATGCCAAGCTGGAGTGATCAGAAATACCATGATCTTTGCCACTTCATTGGTGATGGTTCCTACATTGGAGAAGTGGGTTGGCCTGCCATGCAGCAAACTCTGGTCGGCGACGGGCTCCTGGGTCCTCTACCAACGCGATAAACCCTAGATATTCGCGGATTGGATTTTTGACGCAGGGAGGGCGATTTCATTCGCAAAAAACTGGGCATTGGTAGACTTGCTGTACATTTACCAAAAAAACTCGGAGTCGACGCCCTAGCCCGGATGGAACAACTAAGACGGCCAAATCCCTGAGCTCCATACATACAACAGGCAACCGGACGACTTTTGTACAACATGCTATTGAGCAGGAGGTGCAGTTTTTTGACGATTTCGACCTGAGATTAAAATCATTTAGGCGAAACAATACGCGGCCTAACCCGCGGCGCAGTCTGACGGATTGCCCGCCAGACACCCTTAAGAACCGAGAGGTGAATATGTCTGATTTACAATCTGCAAAAGATCTTGTTCGTCGCTATTTTGCTGCGCTGGACGAAGGTGCCGTGGCTGCCGCCAAAACCTACTTTTCACCTGACGCCATCTGGCGTGGTTATCATCCGTTCCATGAAATTCATGATCCGGTCGAAGTTGCCAAACGGTTCTGGGAACCCCTTCAAAACTCTCTGCGCCGAATGCAGCGCCGGTTGGATATCTTCATGGCTGGTGAAAACCAACTCGATGCCGGAGGTGTCTGGGTTGCGTCGATGGGACATCTGATGGGGCTGTTCGATGAACCATGGTTGAACATTCCGCCCACCAACAAGATTGCAATGCTGCGTTATGCAGAGTTCCACCGTGTCGAAGGGGACAAGATAATCGAGACGGCAATGTTTTTTGATATCCCCCACCTTGCAGCGCAGGCTGGTTTGCGTTTGTTCGCGTCACAAACCGGAGCGCACTTGGTACACCCCGCTCCAATGACGCATACCGGCGTCATGTTCGATGCCCAGAACCCCGAAGAAGGTCTTAAAACAAAGGCCGCAATCGACTTCATGATCAACGACATTCGCGACTGGACAGGGCGCGAAGAACTGGGCCTTGAAGTAGAGTTACCACGCAGCTGGAATGACGACATGATCTGGTGGGGGCCGACTGGCATCGGTGCCACTTATACAATCGAGCGTTACATCAAACAGCACGCCGGTCCCTTCCGAGACGGGTTGGCTGATCGCACGTTCAACGGCCACATTGCCCGCATTGCAGAAGGTGAGTTTGGAGGCTTCTTTGGGTGGCCAAATCTGACGCTCAAACCATCGGGCGGATTCATGGGAATGCCTGCATCGGATAAGGCAAGTGATATGCGCGTGATAGACATGTACCGACGATCCGGTGACAAACTGACAGAAAACTGGATTTTTATTGACCTGCTGCACTTTTGGAACCAGCAGGGTGCTGACATACTTGGGCGCATCCCCCATATGCGCGGTTAGTCCCCTTGTTGGCACCCCTTTTAGTGCTGGCGCCCACAGAGCAAAGCACCCGCCCCATATGAAGCAATCGAGCGGGATGTGTAGACTGCTATTTTGTCTTGTTTAGAAGGGTGGAGCTCGTTGAGTTCAGCAAGCTAGCTTTGCAACTTGCTTGCGTCGGCGGGTTCCGATCTCGAACGTATCCGCACGCCTATCGTGCTCACAACTGCATCTACCAGAGTTCTCGCCCCCTAATCGAAGTCAATCAAAGCGCTTAAAGGCACGTATGACATGATTTTACCAGAGCAGAGCCCCCCTAGCCGATTCTGACATTGCTCATAAGCATGGCGATAACGTCTGTCGACATGCCTTCCTGCGCGGGATGGGCGCTCCACCCGGCAAAGGCCGCCCTGCGCCTCTCGCGAAACTGGCGAATTCGACTTTAAAATAGCAAGCAGCACAGCCGGGTTTGTCGCACATGCCGATTTTCGGCCACCTGTATCTCGGATGACTGTCTCAGCAACCAGTTGGTGTTTAGTGTAATACTACAAACCACGGCCGGCGCGGTTTAGGCCATATGTTCAGTGATGAGCACAAAATAACCGATACAGCGACATGCACCAATGTCTGATCTTTTCCGCAATATAGCCAGCGTCAAGAAAAATCTTGCAAAGCATAGGCAATTCGAATTCGAATGTCAGACAATTGAATTTCGAGTGTGGGCCGCCTGACTGGCGACCCCGACTATCGACGCCGATTACGAAGAGGTCCGCATCTAGTTATACAAATATCACTGACTTTTCGGGAGGAAAGACCATGAACTTAAGACCTGACCCCACGTTCCACGCCACGCCGCAGCTAGCAATGGCCGCACCCACCGAGAACTACGCCTTTACCATAATGCTGAGCCCAGACGGGTCACAATCCGACGGCATTGCGGTTGTTGACGTGAACCCCAAGTCTAAGTTCTATGGCGAGATTGTTCATCAGGTCATAGTCCCCCACAAAGGCGACGAATTTCACCACTTTGGCTGGAATGCATGTTCCTCGGCCCTATCCCCTTTGACAGGTCACGCTTTCCTTGAGCGCCGTTATCTGATCGTGCCGGGCATCCGCTCCTCGCGCATCTACATCATTGACGTTAAAGACCCGCTAAAAGCCAAGATCCACAAGACGATCGAGCCCGAAGAGGTTTTTGCCAAGACAGGCTACTCCCGCCCGCACACCATCCATTGTGGCCCTGAGGGTATATATGTCTCGACTCTAGGCGGCGGCGGCGAAGATGGGACCGATGGCCCTCCTGGCATCTTCATCATGGATTGCGAGACGTTCGAGATTATCGGCCGCTATGAAATGGACCGCGGCAAGCAGGACAAGCACTACGATTTCTGGTGGAATCTGCCGCAAGACTACATGGTCTCGTCCGAATGGGGCCTTCCACCACAGTTTGAGAACGGTGTCGTTCCCGAGGATTTGCTTTCTAACAAATACGGCCATTCCATCCATTTCTGGGACCTGCGGAAGCGCAAAAACATCCAGACCATCGACTTTGGCGAAAACTACCAGATGGCGCTTGAAATCAGACCAGCCCACGACCCCGCTAAGTCCTATGGCTTCTGCGGCGTGGTGGTGGATACGACCAACCTTCAAGGTGCGATCTTTACATGGTGGCGTGATGATGACGGCACCTGGCAGGCCAAGAAAGTTATCACTATCGACCCACGCCCCGAAGATCCGGAAAATCTTCCACCGCTCTTGCAAGGTTTTGGCGCGGTGCCACCGCTGGTCACAGATATCGATCTTAGCCTCGATGACAAATACCTTTACGTCGCGTGCTGGGGCTTAGGCGAAATGCACCAGTATGATGTGTCCGACCCGCTAAACCCGGTTCTGGCCGGGAAAGTCGAAGTTGGCGGCATTGCCAAGGGCACAGATCACCCCAACGGCAAGCCCTTCGTTTACGGCCCGCAAATGGTAGAAATCAGCCGTGATGGCAAAAGGGTCTTTTGGACCAATTCGCTGTATTCCACCTGGGATGATCAGTTCTATCCAAACGATGAAGGCGGTCAGATGATCATGGCCCACAATGACGAGAACGGCTTTTACCTCGACAAGAACTTCTATGTCGAGTTTCCTAAAGGCCTCAGGTCTCACCAAATTCGGCTGGAGGGCGGCGACTGTTCCACCGACAGCTTTTGCTACCCAAACGTTTAAGACTTGGAAAGCGCAGCATCGATGACGGCCCTGTGGTGGGCCATCATCGCCTCCGGCTTCTATCATGGCATGAACCCAGGCATGGGCTGGCCCCTCGCTGTCTCAGCCGCGCTATTTGAGCAGAAATCATCTGCTCTCCTGCACGCACTCGCGGCCCTCGCCATGGGTCACTTTATTGCTATGACCGCGGTCCTGCTTCCATTTTCAATGATGCTGACGCTGGTCGAATATGAGGCTCACATCCGTGTCGGCGCGGGCTTCTTAGTTGCCTCCCTTGGCGTCTACTTATTGATCAACCGCCGCCATCCACGATTTTTGGCGAGAGTCAGCCCGGCCAACCTGGGGCTGTGGTCCTTTCTCGCCGCCCTCGCGCATGGCGCAGGGCTGATGCTGGTTCCAATCTATTTGGGTATCTGTGCCGTCTCGGAACTCGATGCCGGCCACACAGCTGCTTATGCGCTGATGAACTCCAATGTGGGGCTTGCCTTCACCGTCGCCGCTGCTCACACAGCTGCGATGATACTGGCAGGCGGGGCGCTTGCCGCTGGGATGTATTTCTGGCTTGGTTTGAAATTCTTGTCAAAGACTTGGTTCAACCTAGACGTGGTCTGGGCGCTTAGCTTGATTGTCGTTGGGATTATTGCGATCTGGCACACAGTTGCATAGGCAGCAGTGCTATCAGCAGAACACTTTTGCAACCATGTCCAAACGGAATTCATCGCCTTCGACAATGTCGCGGCCCAAAACACACCTTGTTAAAGGGTAATCTTGTGGCAGGTTTATCCAGCAAGACAGCCGTCGCAGAGCTTTGTCTCCGATGGCGAATTTCTTTCTGATCATCCTTCAGATTACAGCGTGTTTTTGCGCAAAGTAACGGCGTAGCCCGCACCGCCACACTTGCTTTGTGACCAGCGCAACTAGGACGAGCCATTCACCCCTGGCCATCAGAGGTAAGACTCTGCTTTCCCCCTCGGGCAACCCTATTAGACAACACCGTGCCCTCAGCTGCGCCTGCGGGCAGCACCACTATTGCAGAATAGCAGTATCTCGCCCTCACCCGCGTTCGCCAAGTGGCAGATCAGCAGGAACAGGCGCCTGCGGCGTCTGATCTGCAAATCAGCCCTGACGTTCCTAAGAGGAAGTCAGGATCAATGAGTTTGGTCTATGCGTTGGATGAATAAGGTGAGGCGAAAATGGCAAGGTTCTGTCGCTGGTGGCAGAACTATGTGTCGCTTCACAGGAAGAAAGTGGCGGACCGAGGAGGATTCGAACCCCCGACCCCTTGATTCGTAGTCAAGTACTCTATCCAGCTGAGCTATCGGTCCACTGTCGCGGGGTTTATTCGCAGTTATGCGGCGGCGCAAGCCAAAAGCGAAGGGTCGGAGAGATTTTTCTCCGACCCTTCAAGAGACCAAGTCCAGCGGAGTTATCAGAAGCCCAATTTCGAACGGGTCTGCCGAACCTGAGTCTGGAACTTATAGCCGCGCACCAGGCCTGTGTCTTTTCCCATCGGCCACCATTCTGGGTCATTTGGCCAGCTGCGCCACATGACGCCCCACGCATCAACGACATGGCTGATGCAGGATCTATCACTTGAGCTGGCACCCGCACGGCGCCCGCTTGGATAATACCAGACAAGATCCTGACACATCTGACCGTTGGCATCGGTGGACCACGTACCGGCTCCCAGGTTGTCACCTTGATCAGCACACCAGGCCCGTGCCTGACCACCTGGCCCGAAATAGATCCCACCACCACAGTTGTTGGTCCAAAGCTCAGTCTTGCCAGAGTAGATCTTGGCGATCTTTTGTGGACTTGCGATTTTCGCACTGCGAGGCATTGGATCGGCAGCTGCCGTCATTGGCAGGATGCAGGAAAGGGCTGCGGCAA
This sequence comes from Phaeobacter sp. S60, assembly GCF_000826845.1. Classification (NCBI taxonomy): domain Bacteria; kingdom Pseudomonadati; phylum Pseudomonadota; class Alphaproteobacteria; order Rhodobacterales; family Roseobacteraceae; genus Phaeobacter; species Phaeobacter sp. S60. Next base: position 143,609 of record NZ_JSWJ01000028.1, on the reverse strand, counting down.
CAAGTTTACACTTAACAAGAGTCATCATTTACCTCCTTCGGTGAGCCTAAGTTCAGCTCGTTTGTTGCCGTCTAAGCGGCTCAGAGAGCGGTAGATCCTTGGACCAATGCCGGATTGACTAAGGCATCTGGTTCTACAGCCACTATTTTAGAACAAAAAGTAGTCTGCGTGTTGTAGTTCGGAAAACGCCGTGTTCTCGACCAGAACGGTCACATTGGCAAAATAGATCGCTGCATCATCGCCAACTTGGCCAAAATCGACATCGTCCATACTCTCCGCACCACGACCCAGTTTGATACGATCAACACCGAGCTCAAAATCAGTTATGCGGTCTGTGTGATCGCCCTCGTTGAACACAAAGATGTCAGCCCCGTCACCTCCGGTCAGCACGTCATCCCCGGTTCCGCCGTACAGGCGATCTACGCCAGCCCCGCCGCGCATTGTGTCGCTGCCGGATCCACCAATCAGGCGATCATTGCCTCGCCCCCCTCCAAGAAGGTCAGCTCCAACGCCACCAAAGATGACATCGCGGCCCACTCCACCGCGCAGCACATCGTCGCCGCCGTTGCCATGCAGTGAATCGGCTCCTGAACCGCCCCGCAGAACATCAGCTCCCAACCCTCCGGTCAGGAAATCATTACCAGCACCGGCCGCGACCGTATCGTCGCCGGCGCCAAGCGAAATTTGATCTGCGCCAGCATAAGTACGGATTGCCGTAACACTATCATTCAATAGCGCGGTAATCTGATCTGCACCGGACAAAAGCTCCCTTGCGACGTCCTCGGCGCGCAACGAGACGAATTGGTCGAAGCTTACCGAGATATCAGAAATCGAAACGATCGGAGCGCCATCAAGCGAATGATCCATAGAGAATATCTGCCAGTCGGCCTGATCGTCGCTGGAGAAATCGCCGCCGAGACGCAGAATTGAACCATCTTCGCCGGTCTGCTCAAGCTCAGTAGGCGAGACGATGGTTCCGAACGACGTACGAGAGGTCTCAAACCCGTCAAAGGCCAAGTAGTTGCTCAGCGAGGACACGCCTGGAAACGACGCAACGAATACATTTGCCATTGAGGGCTCTCTTTCGCATTGGATGGAACGATTTGATTAAAAGCGATAGGGTTTTTCCGAACAGCGCGCAAACTTTTGGCCGACAATATTGGCTAACGAGACATTAATAGGCACCCATCGCGTACAAAACCCCGCAATGCTATTGACTGTTTCTTAGATGGCGACGAGCGCTCGGCGCCGTGTGGCTTCGCCACGCTCTGATTCTCGGTATTACAGCTATCGCGGACTCGCGTCGCTCTAAGCAGAAAACCGCGAAGGCGCACTGTTGCTGCGCGCAAGTTTTGGCCCATGTCACCACCTTCGGCATCGCTGTCGGAGCTGATTCTGCCATCCCGGATAGAGACTGCCCTATCTGGCAAAGGAATAGCGAGATGGCTGCGGGCAACGAGATAATGATGGTAAGAAATTGATTAGTAATAGAATATTTCGCTATACGTATTTTGCATAGCCGCATTGCAATCGGCATTGGATTGTTCGCCAGCCCTACGATACCGATGAAATAACAATATCGTAACGGGAGGACGAATAATGAAACATTTTGCGAGCACGCTCGCGGTTGCCACACTGACGGCAACTCTGAGCACGGCAGCAATGGCGGAAGTGACCATCAAGGTCGCCTATGATGCCGATCCGGTTTCGCTGGATCCGCATGAGCAGTTGTCGGGTGGCACGCTGCAGCTTTCGCATATGGTTTTTGACCCGCTGGTGCGCTGGACCAAAGACCTGCAGTTCGCACCGCGGCTGGCCGAAAGCTGGGAGCAGATTGACGACACCACAATGCGCTTCAAACTGCGCGATGGTGTAACCTTCCATAGCGGCAACGCGCTGACGTCGGCTGATGTCGACTGGACTTTTGACCGTCTGAAGGCCAGCCCTGATTTCAAAGGTATCTTTGCACCTTTCACCGACGTCGAAGTGGTGGATGAGCTGACGTTTGATCTGAAAACAGCCGAGCCCTATCCGCTGATCCTGCATACTGCGACGTATATTTTCCCGATGGACAGCCAGTTTTATTCCGGCACCACCGAGGACGGTAAAGACAAGGCTGAACTGGTTAAGCACGGCGACAGCTTCGCCTCGCGCAATCTCTCCGGTACTGGCCCCTTCACTGTTACCGAGCGTGAGCAGGGCGTGAAGGTTATCTTTGACCGCTTCGATGGTTATTGGGACACCGCTTCTGAGGGCAATGTCGACAAGATCATCCTCACGCCGATCAAGGAAGACCCGACGCGCGTGGCCGCGTTGCTGGCAGGCGATGTTGATTTTATCGCCCCCGTTCCGCCGACAGACCTGAAGCGGGTTGAGGAGCATGACGGTACCACGCTGATCACCGAGCCTGGCACACGTATCATCACGTTCCAACTGAACCAGAACCGCGTTGAAGCGTTCAAAGATGCACGCGTTCGCAAGGCGATCGACTATGCCGTGAACAACGCAGGCATCGTGGACCGCATCATGCGTGGTTTCGGTACCGTTGGTGCACAGGCCAGCCCGGCCGGCTACCTTGGTTATGATGAGAGCCTGACGCCGCGCTTTGACGTGGAGAAGGCAAAAGCTCTGATGGCAGAAGCTGGCTATGCGGATGGCTTCTCGGTCACCATGATGGCGCCGAACAACCGCTATGTGAACGATGACAAAATCGCGCAGGCTGTGGCTTCGATGCTGGCTAAAATCAACATTAAGGTTGATCTTCAGACCATGCCCAAGGCGCAATATTGGCCGACATTCGACGAGCGTGCGGCAGATATGATGATGATCGGCTGGCACGCGGATACCGAAGACTCAGCGAACTTCCACCAGTTCCTGACCCATTGCCCGGATGAAGCCACCGGCAACGGCCAGTACAACTCCGGCAACTACTGTAACCCGGAAGCGGATGCGCTGATGGCGGAAGCCAATGCAACGACCGACCAGACCAAACGCGGTGAGTTGCTGCGCAAGCTGGAAGGCATCCTTTATGAAGAAGCCGCCTTCATTCCGCTGCACTGGCAGAATCTGGCCTGGGGTGCGCGCGACGGTGTCCACGCTGAAAAAATCGTGAACGCTCTCAACTTCCCCTACTTCGGCGATCTGAAAGTCGACTGATAGGTTTCTGGCCGGGGCGGCAGAGCTGCCCCGGCTTTTTCGAAATATTTCCCAGATTTTCACCACTTCTTTATGGGCATGTCCCTGCCGCCTGCCGGGCGTCAATGGCGTTGTGCCCATCAACAAGTGACTGATACAAGGTAACTCAAACATGCTCGCCTACCTCGTGAAACGCGTGTTCCAGGCCATCGCGGTGATGTTTGCCATCTCGCTGATCGGCTTTGCCATTCAGGACAACCTCGGTGATCCCCTGCGGGAACTGGTCGGTCAGTCCGTCTCCGAAGAGGTCCGTCAGCAGCTGCGCGACGAACTGGGCCTGAACGACAGTTTCGTAACCCAATATGTCCGCTTTCTCGGCAACGCCCTTCAGGGCGATCTCGGCACCAGCTACTTCTTTAAGGAACCGGCGCTGGATGTGATCCTGAAAAAACTTCCGGCAACGCTTGAGCTGGTTATGGGCGCAACCCTGATCATTGTTGGCCTGTCCGTGCCTCTCGGCGTCTACACTGCGATCAAACCCAATACGATCCTCAGCCGCCTGATTATGGGCATCTCGATTGTCGGGATTTCCGTTCCGGTGTTCCTGACTGCGATCCTGATGATTTTTGTGTTTTCCGTCGAACTTGGCTGGTTCCCTTCTTATGGGCGCGGCGACGTTGTGCATGTATTTGGTTACTGGGACACAAATTTTGCCACCGCTGATGGCTGGGTGCATATCCTGCTGCCCTCCGTTGCGCTGGCCTCGATCATGCTGCCGCTGTTCGTGCGCCTGATCCGGGCTGAGATGATGGAAGTACTGCAAAGCGAATATGTGAAATACGCCCGCGCCAAAGGCATTCGCCCCTATCGCATTTACTTCATCCACGCGCTCAAGAACACGTTGCTGCCGGTGATCACTGTTGGCGGTGTGCAGATCGGGACCATGGTGGCCTACACCATCCTGACGGAGACCGTTTTCCAGTGGCCCGGCATGGGGTTCATGTTCCTGGAGGCGGTGAACCGCGTCGATACCCCGCTGATCGTGGCCTACCTCATCATCGTGGGGTTCATATTTGTGGTCACCAACACCATCGTCGACCTGATCTACGGGCTCGTCAATCCAACTGTTAATATCGCGAGGATGGGCGCATGAGCAGCCTTAGCACAAACCAAAGCACACCATCGCGGTTCAGCCGGCTTTGGAACTCCAACATGGGCTACAGCTTTCGGCGCAACCCGGTGGCGATGGTCTCCTTCGCGGTCTTCTTGGTCATTACCATTGCCTCGGTTCTGGCACCGGTATTGGCTCCGTTTGACCCCTATGATCCGGCGCAAATCGATATCATGAACAGCGAATATCCACCGGTTTGGATTGATGGGTCGGATTCCCAGTTTGTGTTCGGCACCGATGATCAGGGACGCGATCTGTGGTCCACCATCCTTTATGGGACGCGGTTGTCGCTATTGATTGGTCTCTGCGCTGTGGCATTGCAGGCTTTCCTCGGGATCTCCATCGGCTTGGTGGCCGGCTATGTCGGCGGGCGGATCGATAGCCTGCTGATGCGCTTTGCCGATATTCAGCTGTCGTTCTCAACATTGATGGTGGCCATCATCTTTCTTGCGGTGACGCAGGCGATGTTCGGCAGCGAGACCTTCAATCAATATGCAATCTATTTCCTCATCGCGGTGATTGGCGTCGCCGAATGGCCGCAATACGCCCGCACCGTGCGCGCCACTGTTCTGGCCGAGAAGAAGAAAGAATACATCGACAGCGCGCGTGTGCTGGGCTTTGGCCCCCTGCGGATCATGGTCCGCCATATCCTGCCCAACTCACTGTCACCGATCTTTGTGATCTCCACCGTGCAGGTCGCCAACGCCATCATCTCCGAGGCTTCGCTGAGCTTTCTTGGTCTGGGCATGCCGCCGAGCCAGCCGTCACTCGGCTCACTGATCTCCTCGGGCTTCGACTACATTTTCTCGGGCAGCTGGTGGATCACCGCCATCCCCGGCGTGGTTCTGGTGGTCCTCGTTCTAGTCATCAATCTCTTGGGTGACTGGATGCGCGACGTGCTGAACCCGAAACTTTACAAAGGATAAGAGCGATGTCGTTGCTTTCCGTTCGCGACCTGACGGTCAAATTTGCGATGCGTGATCACACCGTCACCGCATTGAACCAGATTTCCTTCGATCTTGGCAAAGGCGAGCGCCTGGGCATCGTCGGGGAATCCGGCGCTGGCAAATCCATCACCGGGTTTTCGCTGATGAACTTGCTCAGCCGACCGGGCTTCATCGACAGCGGCCAGATCCTGTTTGGCGACAAGGATATCGTCAAACTGTCAGACGCCGAAATGCGCAAGATCCGCGGCAATCGCATGGCGATGATTTTTCAGGATCCGATGGTGACCCTCAATCCGGTGCTGACCATCGGCCAGCAGATGGTTGAGACGCTGAAGGCCCACCGCTCGCTGAGCAAAGCCGAAGCGGAACAGATCGCGGTGCTGAAGCTGCGAGAGGTTTATATCCCCTCGCCAGAGGAACGGCTGAACCAATACCCGCATGAACTGTCCGGTGGCATGCGCCAGCGGATTATCATTGCGATGGCGTTGCTGCTTGATCCCGAGCTGATCATCGCGGATGAGCCGACTACCGCGCTGGATGTGACCATTCAGGCGGATATTATGGAATTGCTGCTGGAACTGTGCCAGTCCAACAAGGTCGGTCTGATCCTGATCACCCATGACCTTGGCGTCGTTAGCCAGATGACGGAGCGCACCTTGGTGATGTATGCCGGCCGGCTGATTGAGGCCGGTCCGACCCGTGAGATCATCAACGACCCCCAGCATCCCTATACGCAGGGGCTGATCAATGCGCTGCCGCAACAGACTCTGCCGGGTCAACGGCTGAAGCAGATCCCAGGAAATATGCCTGGTCTGACATCTATCCCGCCGGGCTGCCCGTTCAGTCCGCGTTGCGAATATGCGGTCGACCATTGCCGCAAGGTTTTGCCGGAAACAGTCAGCTACCGTCAGGTCGAGGTCGCCTGTCACGAAGTCTCCCGCCTGCAAAATGCCAGCCTTGAGGAGGCAAGCGTATGACTATCCAGACACAAGACAGCAAACCACTGCTTGAACTGAAGAACCTTGAAAAACGCTTTGAGCTGGACAAAGGGTTTCTGGAAACAATCAAGCTGCGCGGCGGCCGCATCACCCGGGAAAAACGCGCTGTTCATGCGGTGAACAATGTCTCCCTTAGTGCTGATCGGGGCGAGGCGCTGTGTATCGTCGGTGAATCGGGCTGCGGCAAATCCACCGTCGCTCGTCTGGTAGCCGGGCTGCTGACGCCGAGCGGCGGCGAGATCCACTATGATGGTGAACGGATTGACGATCGCTCGCGCGGGGAGATGATGCCTCTGCGCAAGAAGATGCAGATGATCTTTCAGAACCCTTATGCCTCCCTCAATCCGCGCATGACTATTCAGCAAGCGCTGGAAGAGCCGGTTCGCCACCACAATCCCTCATTGTCGGGCAGCGAAGTTCGCGACAAGGTCTCAGAAGTGATGCGGTCGGTTGGTGTGGATCCCAGCTGGTCCAGCCGCTATCCGCATGAGTTCTCCGGCGGCCAACGCCAGCGGATCGCCATTGCGCGTGCGCTGACGGTGGATCCTGAGTTCATCATCGCAGATGAACCTATCTCGGCGTTGGACGTCTCGATTCAGGCGCAGGTTCTGAACCTGATGCTGGAGGCGAAAGACCAGCGCGGTCTGACCTACTTCTTCATCACCCATGATCTGAGTGTTGTGGAGCATTTCGGCACCCGCGTTGCGGTGCTGTATCTCGGCACATTGTGTGAACTGGCCGATACGCGAACCTTGTTTGAAAACCCGAAACACCCATATACCAAAGCTCTGTTGTCGGCAGTCCCACAGTTGAAAGACCAAGGACAAAGCCACATCCGGCTGCAAGGTGAGATCCCGACGCCGATCAACTTGCCTCAAGGTTGCCCCTTCCAAACGCGCTGTGCATTTGCGAATGCTAGATGTCGCGAGTCGCGGCCACGGCCACTGCGCCAAGCAGACGGCAGCACTGTTGCCTGCCACGCAGTCGAAGAAGATAGGCTAGACAGCTAAACACCGGAACCCCCGGCCCACTGGATGACCCCAGAACGGACCTAGGCAAGTTGGATATTATCTGGCTCAGAGATTTCGAAGCGCTGACAACGCATAAGAATTTTTCGCGCGCAGCGGAAGACCGCAACGTCAGCCAACCTGCATTCTCCAGGCGCATTCGTGCCCTGGAGGATGAGGTTGGCGTAAAGCTGATCAACAGGCAAACTTTCCCGCTGTCTCTGACGCCTGCTGGGGATGTGTTCCTGTCGCAGGCAAAAATAATCCTGCGCACATACTCTGAGACACTCGAACGCTGCCAGACCATTGATGCTGCAGGTGAAAACGTCATTCGTTTTGCGTCGTCACAGTCGCTTTACATGACGCATTTCCGAGACCACATCGAACCTCTGATGGAGGCTGGCGGGCTGGACGTTGATCTCAACTCAACCAGCTGGGCGGCCGATCAATTTGTGACCGCGCTGCAGCAGAGGTATTGCGACGTTATCCTGACCTATTGGCACCCGGCGATGGATTTCCTGTCCCCGCTGGAGGTCAGCAAATGCGACTACCTGACGCTGTCAGAGGACGAATTCATCCCGGTTTCAAAAACCGATGCTGACGGCGACCCGCTGTTTGATCTGCGCCGGGATGCCAAGCGGCAGATACCTCTTCTGTCGTATGGGAGCGCGTCGGCGCTGAGGTCGGTATTGGACCACACGCTGCGCCAGCAGATTTCGCCGCCAAACCTGCTGGTGGTGAACCAGAATTCTCTCGCCAACTCGGTTAAGGCAATGATCCTTGAAGGTTTCGGGCTGGGGTGGCTCCCGCGCAAACTCTGCCAGGCCGAACTTACTGAGGGCCGCCTTGCGCTTGCCGGTGGGGAGGCGTTTGTGACCCCCCTATCGGTCCGCCTTTATCGTGAGACCGAGAATAGCAAACCCACGTTGAACAGCCTGTGGCGACGAATGGGCGATGGCGCGACGTCGATCAGCTGACGTCCACTCCGTTACGCCGTCGTTACCTCAGTTCGCTATGACGCCACCTATGTCTCATCAATTCGTTGATGAGCGTGAATGAGCGCACTCCAGCTGGTATTGAGCGCAGGCGGAATGCAGCCGAACTACCGTTTTGCGAGTGTTTATATTTTGACTTCACGCAAAAGGCGCATAAAAGATGGTCTGAGTGCGCTGACCAGGGGTGGCGGCGTGCCATTGTATAGCGGTGCCATGGTCCTTGGCGCCCTATAGCATCTGAAGGGGTAACCATGGATATCAGTCAACTCAAGACCTTTGTCACCGTGGCAAGGGAAGGAAGTATCACGCGCGCGTCAGAATTGCTGTTTCGCAGTCAACCTGCTGTCAGCGCCCATATCAAAACGATGGAAGACACGCTTGGCCTGACATTATTCCAGCGCACACCACGTGGAATGAGCGTCACCACCGACGGCCAGCGGCTCTTGGTGGAAGCGCGGCAACTGCTGGACAATCACCAGAAATTTTTGGAGGAAGCCTCTCGCCTACGTGGTCGTTTGGCCGGTCAGCTACGGGTCGGTGCCGGGCGCAATCTGGGATCAACTGAGGTAAGCCGCCTGCTGGCAGATCTGTCGAAGAACTTCCCTGACCTGGAGGTCGCTTTGCAACATGGCACCTCCTCCAGCGTGCTGGACGATATTCGCAATGGACGGCTGGATGCCGGCTTTTTCATTGATCCGGACGAAGCACATACCGATCTGGAAACGCTCGAAATTTCGCATTTTAGCGTCTATCTTGCCGCGGCCCCGGATCTGGTCCCGGAACGCACAGAACTTGACTGGGCTCGTCTCGAAGCTCTGCCTTGGATCTATCCGACGTATAGTTCATGCTGCGGTCGCATCGCGGAGCGCCTGTTTAAGGAAAACGGCATCCAACCCGCCCGCATCATCAATGTTGATGACGAAACGATCACACGAACCCTGATCGCAAGCGGTGCTGGCATAGGGCTGGTTCATGTCAGTTCTGCGGGGACCGAACCGGTGAGCGGCGATATTGCCCTGCTTCTTGAGGTGCGCAAATCCACACGTGTCCTGTTCGCGCATCTCGCATCGCGTGCAAAAGACCCAATCATCAGCGCCGTGCGCGATCTGCTGACCACAGAACAGATGGCGATCCCTGCTTAACATCACGCCGCAATCACACCCAGAGACTGCCAGCCCAGCGGTGCTATCCACCCCTGCCAGCGCCTCAAAACAGCTTTTGTTTGCCGATTTTTTATTTTTACAATAAACATATTGCTGATTTCACTTGTGTGGATAAAGCTCCGATAACTATTGAGGAATTGATTCCTGGTTTTCCAGCCAAAGTTATCCCTATAATCTCAATATGGAGCGCACAGATGAACCGCAAGCTGTACAGCCTATGTGGCGAGGACGGAATACGTCACTACTCACCACATGTATGGAAAATCATTATGGCCCTGAACCATAAAGAGCTAGATTACGACCTTATCCCGGTCTCTTTCGCAGATATCCCAAATGTTGAAGACGGAAGCTTTAGCAGCGTTCCAGTGCTGCGTGATGGCAATACGGTATTGGGGGAGAGTTTCGATATTGCCCGATATCTTGACGAAACCTATGCCGATGCCCCGGCCCTGTTTGATGGCAAGGGGGCGGTAGCTTTGACCCGTTTCGTAGAAAGCTACTGTAAAACCGTCCTCCACCCCAGTCTCGCAACCATTGCTGTCATGGATATGCACAATCTGATGTCCCCGGACGACCAGCTCTATTTCCGATCCGCCCGTGAACGTCGGTTTGGCATGCCACTTGAGACTATGGCAGAAGGTGGCGAGGACGAACGCGCGCGGCTACCGGAAAAACTCGCGCCGGTACGCGATCTTCTGGCGACCCAGGACTGGCTGTCAGGGGCGATGCCTGCCTATGCCGATTTTACCCTTTTCGGGACCCTTCAATGGTGTAACGTATGCGCGCCCAACACTTTGTTTGAAAAAGGTGATATCGTTTCAAACTGGTTTGAGCGCTGTCTTGACCTTTATGATGGCGTTGGTCGGAATCCGGCCCAGTCAGGCTGACACTGGCCTTCGTGTTCACGCCCTCTGACTATCTTGCGTGTCATGGCCGCAGGCCTCAAAAATATGTGACGCCACCCGCATGACACACGCAGCAGTCCAGCGCCTGTTTCGCCCTTCCAAGGAGGGTGAAACAGGCCATCTTTTTTGTGCAAACTGACGACCTCATAGCGTGAGCGGCATTTCGCCTGCTTATCGGGCGACACGCCGGATAACGTGATCCGCTGTACCGACAATTTCCGCTTTTCCATGACATTTGTGAGTTCATAACCCACTCCTCATTATACCTGAGGAACAGCATCAGGTTTTTCGAATTGTTCCGAGAAGCCTTTACCGTTTCGATGGGATCAAGAAATTAGATTCGTTTGAAACTATGATGTAGGGCTGGTGCAAACCTAGACAAGAACCCACCGCAATAATCATAAAAATTTGCCCTTGCCTCAATATCCAAATCAAATTTGGATAAACAGATGAGAAATTTACAATGGCCCTATATGAATTCAATTAGCGGAAGAGACGAGTGATGGATCTTCAAATCGAAAATAACGCCGACGCCGAGTATATTCCGCACCCCGAAACATTCGGCTGGGTAAAACAGGTTCATACGCTAGGTCCGGCTGGTACCAATTGCGAGCGTGCAGCCCTATCCTGGGCATTGCGCCGGTGTCAGGGCGCTTCGGTAAAGCTGCATCGGACGATGGAACAGGCCGCAGACAGTGTCGCCTGCCAGGATGGGGCAGTTTTGGTTGGCGTGGTGGCTTACCCGCACCTGCACTCAATCATCTACGAACATATCCAGAAGATGAAGCTGCTGGATGTGTTCATCATGAACACCGACAATATGGTTCTCGCCTCCCGCACCGGGGCGGAGCCCAAGATCTGCGCCACCCATCCTGCACCTGAAAAGCTGCTCCCGATCACGGTTGAGCGACGCTTTGTCTCCAGCAATGTCATCGCCGCGCGGGACTGCGCGGAGGGCCACGCTGACGGCTGTATCACCACGCTCTGCGCGGCCGAGCAATTCGGGCTGCCGATCCTGCGCAAATTCGGTCCCGTTCCTATGGGATTTACCATCCATGGTCCGCTGGAAAAACGCGCCTGCCAGGACTGCACCCAGCACGCCTGATCCTGCCCCGACAATCTACACCAACAGGAGGGACATCATGTCCAACACAGCCTTCGAAACCCCCGTCGAAATCCGTTACCGCGATACGGATTCCATGGGGCATGTCAGCAGCCCGGTTTACTACGACTACATGCAATCGGCCTACCTGGAATACATGCATGACCTTCTGGAGCTGCCAAAGTCCGAGAAGCTGCCGCATATCATGGTCAAAACCTCCTGCGATTACATCTCTCAGGCGCTCTATGGCGACAACCTCGTCGTTTGCAGCCGGGTGATTAGCTTTGGCGGCAAGAGCTTCGAGATGGAGCATGTTATGCATATCGACGACGCAGATCGGCGCGTCGTGGCCAATGCCAAATCTGTCCATGTGATGTTCGACTACGACAAACAGGCCACCTACCCGGTGCCGGATGCCTTCAAGGAAAGCGTTGCGACTTTTCAGGAAACCGCCTGATCCCTGTTTGCGAGGACGAAGACATGCAATTGAACTGGACAGCCGAGCAGCAGCAGACCCGTACCGCCTTTGCAGCGATCGGGAAAATGGCCGACCCGGATGAGCTGCACCTGGGGCGTCGTGCCTTTGATCAGCGCACTTGGGATCGCCTGACCGCAGCTGGTTTGTGGCGGATGATCGTGCCGCGCGATTTTGGCGGCGATGGCCGGGACTGGTGGGGGTTTACTGCCGCGTTAGAAGGCCTTGCGGCCACTTTGCGCACCCCCGGAATGCTGCTGTCGGTGATCGCGCAGGCTGGCATGGTGCGCGCATTGGATCTCTATGGCAGCGACAGTCAGAAGCGCGAATATCTGGGCCGGATCCTCAATGGAGAGCTGAGTGCGACTGCAATTGCGGATCCTGACACCGGCACCGATGTGCGGGCAACATCGTCACTGTTAACCCCCGGCCCCAATGAGACCTTTCGTCTGAACGGCGCAAAATACAACATTGCTCATGCCCCAGTCGCCAGCTTCATTCTTGTTGTCTGTAAGCTGAGTGACCACGGCCGCGAAGGCATTTCGCTGGTGTTGCTGGATGCCGATAGCCCCGGACTGACGATCGGCGCGCAAGATCGCAAACTGGGCAATCTGGACCTGCCGACCGGTCAAATGCGATTTGATGATGTGCCGCTCCACTACGGTCACCTTCTGGGCGAACCCGGAGCCGGCCTTCGTAACCTGGTGAACATCGTCTCCATGGGGCGTTTGTACTATGGTCTGGCGGCAGCTTGGCTGATTGAACCTATGCTGTCTGAAGCGTTTGATTTTTCAAAGAAACGGACAACGTTTGATGTCCCGATCATCGAGCATCAGTATATTCAGAAAAAGCTGACCGATATTCGCATCGGCACCGAAAGCGCGAAGTGGGTATCCTACGGCGCACTGCATCAACTGCTCAGTGGTGCGCCGGAAGCCGCAATGACCTGCTCGATTTCCAAACTTGTCGGTGCGGAAACCATCGTTGAAGGCGCGATGGAGCTGATGAAGCTCTACGGCAGCAAAGGCTACCACGAGGGGCAGATTACCACCTTTCTGCGGGACGCTCTGGCGTTCTGTAGCGTGGGCGGCACTGAGGAAATGCACCGGCGCAACATTTTTGGCCAGATGACCCGGTTGCACGCCAAGTCCAAGAAAGCCGCCAATCCCGCGACACCAAAAACGCTGGAACCCGCCTAGAGCGAGCCAACCCGAATAAATAATGACTGGAGAGAGACGATGACCTCATCCCCTTGTGCCAAAGCTGCCGGAGCGGTCGCGGCCACAGCTGCGGCGCTCACGCTGATGGCACTCCCTGCCCTTGCGGTAGATAAACCCTCCGACGCGACACGTGCTGTGAGCAGCATTGACTGGGCCGCCGCCACATCTGCAATTGACGCGGCAAGTGCAGACGACCGGACCCTCACGGCTGCGTTTCTTGCCACCGAGCCTGATGGATTTGATGATATGGCAATGGCTGTCATGATCCTCGGGGCCAATACCGCTGCCGGTCTTCCAGCGTTTCGTGGGCAGGGTAATGCCTACGCTGCTTACTACCAGCTGGAGGGAGTGCAGGTCAGTGTCATGGGGAGCCGAACGCACCTTGTGGACGTGCCCGGCCTGTCCTTCAAACACGAAGCGCGGTCCTACGAGTCCACGGGCGACGGGGCTGATCACATGCTCAGCCGCTTTGGTGGGACATACACCCTGCGGATCACCTGTGATGCTCCGACTGAGGATGTGCGCTGTATCAAACCGGACTATCTTGCGGAACTGGCCGGATCCCTCACCGTGGTGAAGGGAGCGGATCAATGACACCACGCGCAACAAGCCTCTATTGCGGTGCTCTCGCCCTCTCGGCTCTGATCTCTGTCACGCCCGCAATTGCAGATGATCGATTCAAGGCACCCGGCGACCTGATCAAAGATACTGGTATTGGCCTCTCAATCGGGGCGGTTCTATATCCCGATATGCGCTTCCCGCTGGAAAGTGGGCCAGCCTATGCGAACTCTCACGTTTATGGGCCCGGCGGGTTCAAGGGAAATGGCGGAAGCCAATGTGACAGCGTCAACTACAGCTATCCGTGGCGCGACAATTTCTGCGAGCTGCGCCGTTCAGATCTGCCGGTCTGTGCATCGGGCGGCCATCAGGGACAGGATATTCGCCCCGCCACCTGCCAGACTGATACGCATTGGGCGGTTGCGGTTGAGGACGGTGTGATTGCGCATGTAGGCCGCTTCGCCCTGACCTTGCAGACGCCCTCCGGCACGCTCTACCGCTATGTTCATATGAATATGGACGACCTCGCCGTTGCCCCGCTGGACAAGGTGTCCAAAGGGGATCGCCTTGGCAAAGTGTCAAATTCCTGGATCTCGGAACTGCCGATCCATTTGCATTTCGACGTCAAGGAAACGGTTCAGATCGGCGACGAAATGCGTTCAGTCTTCGTGCCCCCTTACAGCAGTCTGGTGACCTCCTATCGCCAGCTGACAGACTGATCTGCCTGGCGGGAGAGGGGACCCCTGACCTCTTCCGCCTTTTTTCCGACGGGGGCGCATCCTGACCGCATCAAGGAACTGCATAATGTCCGACACACTTTGGGTTTTTGCTTATGGATCATTGATCTGGGATCCCGGATTTGAACCAGCGGAGCAGCTGCCCGCCCAACTCCGCGGCTATCAGCGCCGGTTCTGTCTGAACTCTCTGCGCTATCGTGGCACCATTGCGCAACCTGGTCTGGTGCTTGCATTGGACGCCGCAGAAGACGCGGTCTGTAACGGCGTTGCACTGGCGGTGACATCCGGTCAGGAACCAGAGGTCCTGAAAGACCTGCGCGCGCGCGAGCTGTTCAATCCCGCGTACCGTGAAATCACGACGCCGCTTGCCCTCGCGGATGGCCGCATGGTTGAGGCACTGACCTATGTCGTCAACCGGGATCATGAGCAATATGACAACCACAGCCTGCCACGACAGGCGGAGATCATCGCCCATGCAGCCGGTGAACGCGGCCCCAACTGCGATTATCTGTGGAATACCGCCGATCATCTGCGCGATCTCGGGATTGCGGATGACAAACTCGACTGGCTTTCAGCAGAAGTGCGCACGCTGCAGGCAGCACAGGGTGAAGCCAATCACCGCTAAGCTGCCACGCCCGAAGGACTAAGACGCAGCTGCCCCTCCGATAGAAAGCGGATTTCATGACCCAGGGCCGCTGCCACCTTCGGGTCATGCGTAAACACGATCAGGGCCAACTGCTCCTCTACCATAAGACGCCTGAAGAGATTGAGAATGGTATCGCGGGTATCGCTGTCCAGGGATGCCGTCGGTTCATCCGCAATCATGCAGAGCGGTCGCGATAGCAACGCGCGCGCGATGATCAGACGCTGCGCCTCGCCCCCAGACAGATCCGCTGCGCGTTGTGATAAAAAGGCGCCGGAATGCGGCAGGCCAACTCTCTCCATCAGCCCCGCAATATCGATATCGCGACCCGCGCGACCTAAGCGACGAAACAGTCGCTGGGCATCGTGCAAAACCTCGCCCACACTCATATGTCGCGCCATTGCCCGATGCGGATGCTGCGCGACCAACGCCAGTTCATGTGGGTGGCATTTCCGAGGATGGGCCTCATCTCGGGGCCGCCACAATACACGGCCCGTCTGCAACCGCTCGTATCCGCAGAGCAAGCGGGCCAGCGTAGACTTGCCGCCACCGCTCGGGCCAAAGACCGCCAGACACCGGCCCGGCCGGGCTACTGCTGAGATGTCACGCAACACCTGCGTTCCGGCCTGTTGATGAGATAGATTCTGGATCACCAGCCCCGGCGGGCTCGTCGGCAGCGGTTCGGGCCTCGGAACCAGCGGGGCGATGCCCCGTTGCGCCATCGTGCGCGGACGGCGGATCCCAGCATGCCCGCTTGGTCGCATCAACATCTCGACTGCAGGGCCGCGCTCCACCAGCTTTTTATCATGCAGGATCACCATGCGATCTGCCATCTTGCCTGCCAGATCAAGATCATGGGTAATCAGCAATTGGCTGCGCTGCGCCCGCCCCTCGCTAAGTGCAGCAACTGCCAGTGTGCGATTGCCGTGATCCAGTGCAGCGGTCGGTTCGTCAAGGATCAGGACCTGCGGATCACGTGCCAAAGCCAACGCGGTCAGAACCCGCTGGATTTCGCCACCGCTGAGGGTGGCAGGATATCTGTGCAGGATACGCTCTGGAATGTTGAACCGCTTGCACATTGACAAAGCCAGGGAAGTCCGTCGGCGGCTGTGCGGCAGCAGCTCCACCACATGCTGAAGAACGGTCTGATGCGGGTTTAACGCGTCCGACAGGGCCTGCACGATCAGACTTAAATCCGTTCGCCGTAGTTTGCGCTGATCTGCACGCGGCGCGCGCAGCATATCAACCCCCAGAACCTCAGCCCGCCCCGACCAGCTGAATCCATCCCCGTTTTGATCAGCCATATCCACGTAACGGCCTGGCAGCACACCGAGTAGCAGCCGCGCCAGCGAGGTTTTACCGCTGCCGGACGCCCCGAGCAGTGCCAATGTCTGCCCTTTGGGCACCTCAAACGAGACATCCCGGAAGATCGCGCGGGGTCCATGCCAGAGACAGAGATCATCGACCCGGATCAAACTGCAGGTCCTAAAACCGCGCCAGAGCGCAAGCGCCGGTCACCCAATGTCAGTGTCGTATGTAACAACAGCGACAAAAGCGCCGCCGGCGGCAGCAAAAGCCAGATCCACGCATCGGTATAAAGCTGGTCCATCGCCGATTGCATCATGCTCCCCCAGGTTAATAACCGAGGGTCAGTCAGGCCCAGAAACGCCAGGCCTGCGGACTTCAGCGCGGCCTGTCTGATGTTTTGAACCATTAGAGCACCCAGAAGCGGGCGCAGCGCTGCAAAAAGATGCCAGCGCCAGCAATAGACCCACCCTGCCCCCATCACGCGGGCATATTGAACATTTTCGCGCAGAGCCTCTCGCCGCAAAACCGCCGCGGCTACCCGCACGTCGTCGCTCCAACCTGTTAGTACCAAGAGAAAAAACAAGGCCATGAAGCCGGGACTGACCAAGGCCGCAATAAGCAGGAGAAGCAGCATGGTCGGCACCACCTGCAATATATCCACGCACCGCAACACAAGCGCGGATAAGAACGGGCCGCCAAACACCACAAGGCTTGCAGCGCCCACGGCAAGGCTGACCGTTACCAGTGCCGTTGCTATGGCCAGCGCCAGCGTGGTCGGCGTGGCTAGTATCAGCCCCGTCAGCACGTCCTGCCCGATCTCATTTGTGCCCAGCCAATGCCCCTGTCCCGGCGGTGCCAGCACCTCTTTGCTGCTATGATATTCGAGCAGCCCACCCGCCCCTGCAAGCCAGATGCCAAGGCATAGCAAGATGACTGCCGCGAGAAGCAGCCGCCGTCGCGATGTCACCTGCATCTAACCACGCCTCGCAAGATGCGCCGACAGGCCATCGATCAGCCAGTTCATGAGCAGGACAACCCCCGCCATAAATACGACTGCCCCCTGCAACAGGTCATAGTCCCGATCCAGGATGGCGCTGTAGATCAGATACCCAGTGCCCGGATAGGAAAAAACGATTTCCACAAAGAACACAGCGCTGACCAACCCGGTCAAGGTATCGCTGAGCCGTGACAGGCAAGCGGGTACCAGGCTGCGTCCGATATAGGCCCATCGAAGGCGCCAGGGAGAGATCCCGCGCGCCCGCGCATTCACGATGAAATCACGTTGGGCTAAATTGAGCGTTTCAGCCCGCGCTAGGAAGTAGAACCGCGCCAACTCATGCAGCGCCAACGCGAGCATCGGAAGGATCGCGTGACGCAGAACGCCCATTGCCCGCCCCAAGTGCTCCGTCGAGGGGAAAAGTGGCTCTGCCCCACCGGTCGGCAGTACGGGCCATAGAATGCCAAACAGAAGGAGCAGCAGTACCGCCCCGGTAAAGGGCGGCAGGCTTGCCAGGATTGTCACAACAGGTGTGACCCAACGATCCACCGTTCCGCCCGGCAGCTGCCCGGCCTCGATCCCCGCCAGAGCGCCACCAATGAGGAAGACCGGCATCGCACCCAGGATCAACAGTCCGGTCCAAGGCAACGCAGTCAGTAACAGCTGCAGAACTGGGGCCGCGTGGGGGATTGAATAGCCCAGATCACCAGAGAGCAGCTTGCCCCAGTAGTCCCAGACCTGAGAGGCGATCCCTCCGCCCAGCCCCATCGTCTCCTGTAATTGCTGCACCTCGCCGACGCCAAGACCCCGCGCGAAATCCGTCGACAGCATGACCTCCAGCGTGTCGCCCGGCATCATCCGCGAAAGCACGGCGCAGAGCGCAATGACAAAGCAGAAGATCAATAGCCGCAGAACAAACCCGCTGAGGAGGCGCGTGAACCTTTCAACGGCTCGCGATCCTGCTCCTGTGATCTCCGTCGGCACCGGGTGGTCCAGCAGCGAGGGGGAGGCGTTGTCCACTGGATCACTCCAGGAATATGGATTTGTGAAGCGCTGACGGGATCCCAATGGCCACGCCGCCCGACATGAATGGGGCTGACAATTTGTCATTGAAGACGGTTGCCATCAGCGGATTGACCAGCATGTAGGACGGAAGGTTTTCTGCATAGAGTTTTTGGAACTGGGCCAGTATCTCTTGGCGTTCAGCCTGGTTTTGAGCAACGGCCTGCGCTTTGATCAGGCCTGTCATTTTGGGGTCCGCTGGGAAACGGTCGCTGTTCCAGCCACGCCCGAAGACCCGGCGACTGATATTGCCCGGATCGCCCAGCGTGCTGGAGGAGAACAACGTCAGATCATAATCGCCATCAGCCACCAGACTGCGCAGGGAAGCACTCTCCATAACCCGCAGATCCACAGCAAATCCAAACGCTTCCAACTGTTCTGCGATCACTTTTGCGGGCTTTACCTCACGCCCATCCGTGAGGAGCCGCAGGCGGATCTCCCCTCCCTGCGCTTGCCAGCGGCCGGTGCTGTTCTGGGTCCACCCTGTAGCCAACAGCAGGTCGCGCGCCCGAGCAGGATCATAGGTGTAACCCTCTGTTGCATCCTCACTTTTCCATTTGGAGCCGGGCTGAAAATAGCCTGTCTCAGCAAGCTCAGCGACCCCGGGAAACGCAGTCGCCAGCAGCGCAGAACGGTCAACAGCGTAGGCAATGGCTTGGCGCACTTCCTTCGTCTGAAACTGTCCACGATGATTGAATCCCAACCGCAATACATGGTCGCTTGGTGAGGTTTCGACAGCGAAACCAGCGCCCAACGCCTCAGGAAGGCGATCTGGTGGCAGGTATGAAATCACATCCACCTCACCGGTGCTCATCGCCTGAAGGGCGGCATCGGGCCCCATCTTAACAATCCAGATCTGCGCGAACCGCGGCCGCCCGAGTGGATGGTCTTCTGTTGCCTCCAACCGATACCGCCCCTGAGCCTTGTCGTAGGCGGCCAATCGATAGGGACCGCTGCCAATTGCGGCGTCAGATGTGGCAAATCGAAAAGGATCTTCCACACCCTCATAAATATGCCGGGGAAGGATAGGAATTGCGGAAAACAGACCCTCGACCAGGCCGAATTGCGCGCGTTTGATATGGATGCGCAGATCATGGGCGCCCGCGACCTCAACCCCGGCAAGCGATTTGACCGATCCGAAAACATAAGGATGCTCAGCCATATAGCGCAGAGTAAAGGCGACATCGTCTGCGGTGACCGGGGTTCCGTCATGCCATTTCGCATCCGGTTGTAGTTCCAAATCGTAACTCAAGCCATCCTCAGATCGCGTCCAAGTTCGGGCCAGTCCCGGCGCCGGATTGCCATCGGCGTCCTGGCTGACAAGCGTATCAAAGATGTAACTGGTATAAAGGTAGGCGATCCCGTTTTTGCGATGGACATAAGGCGCGAGCATGCCGCGGTCGCCCTTGCTGTCAGTGATCACCAACTGCCTCTGACGATCCGGTTCTGCAGCCATAAGCGTATCAGCACCCAAACCCGAATACTGCGCAGCGCCAAGCGCCAGTCCGACAGCCGCAGCATGGGCAAGGAAACGAGGGTGAACAAACCGGTGAACGAGTGACATGAGCCTACTTTCTTCGTGACTGGAGCACTGTGATTGGCCGGGCTACCAACCGATGGTGGCATCCGGGCGGGCATCTTCCTGTGGGACGACGGGTTTCAGGTCCACAACCGGGGTGCCGTCAATGCAATCCAGCCCGCTGATCGTCAGAACCCCATCGAAGTGGTCCAGCAACTGAACCGCACTCAGACCAATGGGGTTGGGACGGTTTGGCGCCCGGCTGGCGAAAACCCCGCGTGCAACCTGGCTCCCCCGTGCCTGCCGTATCCGTGCGCTGCGGTCGGATTTATGCAGCCAGTAAAGGACCCATAGATGCGAGGCCAATTCGATATTCTGTAGCGCACTGTGATATTCAGGGGCCAATTCAATCCGGCTGGTGGCTGGATTGCGGCGTCCGGACATCGGGCAGTCTCTGACCTCCTCAAACCCGGTGCGGATTACACCGATTGGCGTGATTTCAAATACTTCGGAAGGCACTGTCAGAAGGTGCGTCGCATCGGTCATGGTGTCTCGCAAACGGTATGTGGGAAGGAATAGGCTGGCTCACCTGTCAAAACAGGTGCGGGCGGGCCACCGTCGAACGGTTGCCCCCTGATATTGCGCAGGCCAGCCATCGTAAAATCGGAAATCTGGAGCGTACACCTCAGTATTTCTGTGGTCTGGGGGCCGTGACGTTGAAACCCTGAGGACAGCCGAGGGTTTGGATATTATGAGGCCCCATCTCTGATAAATCGATTGGCATCAAACCCCTAACGGGCGGCATATCGGGACCTGACCCAAGATCAGAGGACCTTCAGGCGCATGACCGATCAAAGTAATTCAGCCCCGCCAACATCCGCACAGAAAATGACCGGCGCAGGCCGGTCCCTGTCACAAATGCTGCGAAACGGGCGCGCCCTCTGGACATTGGTTCTGATCCTGACCTGCGCCGGGTTGGCGGCTCTTGCGACCTCAATGTACCTGTCCCCCGATCTTGTGATTGTTGCCGCGCTTTCGATTGGGGCAATTGGTCTTTGGGCCACCGGTCTTGTGCCCGAATATTGGACTGCCTTGGCCTTTTTTCTGGTCGCGGTGATATTCGGCGTCGCAGCGCCTGAAACCATCTTCTCTGGCTTCCACTCATCGACGTTTTGGCTTTTGTTCAGTGGCTTGGTCCTCGGCGCTGCGATCAAGCACACCACCCTCGACAAACGGGCCGCCGGTGTTCTCGCGTTGCTGCCGCTACGCAGCTACGGTGGCCTGCTGACCGGCATCGTCGTCTTTTCGGTGGCTTTGGCCTTTGTGATGCCATCGTCCATCGGGCGGATCATGATCCTGCTTCCGGTGATCTCTGCACTGGCGGAGCGTGTCGGTTTCGGCGCTGCCTCAAACGGTCGGACAGGGATGCTGGCAGTTGCTACCTTTGGCACCTTTGCCCCGGCTTTCACTATTTTGCCCGCGAATGCCCCGAATATGATCCTCGTTGGGATGTCGGAAACCATCTACGGGATCAATATCTCCTATTTTGACTATCTTCTTCTGCATTTTCCAGTGCTTGGCGTTGTGAAATCCGCAGTCCTAGTCGGGTTGGCGATGGTGATGTTTCCAGACCGCATCCCACCGCATAGTGTCAAGGTCGCGCCCGCTGCCGCGCCGTTTAGCCGTCAGGAACGAGCTCTAAGCCTCGTGTTGGCGTCGTGCCTGTTGCTGTGGCTAACCGACCAGATCCATATGGTGTCCCCCGCGTGGGTGGGCATGGCGGCCGCACTGATTTGCCTGCTGCCGGGAGCAGATCTCACGCGCAAAGGCTGCATCAACACTGATCTCAGCTACGGAGCTTTGTTGTTTGTCGCTGGCATCATGGGGCTCGGCGCCGTCATATCCTCCGCCGGACTTGGCGAATCTGTAGTCGGGGCCATCACCGGGACCGTCGCCTTCGCTGGGGATTGGCCGGTGTGGAACACATCAATCCTGATTGGCCTGTCAACGCTGGTGGCGATGATCACAAATCTACCCGGTGTGCCAGCTGTGATGACCCCACTTGCGGGCGAGTTATCAGACGCAACTGGTCTGCCGCTCGAAACAGTCCTGATGACGCAGGTCGTGGCCTTTTCCAATGTCTTCCTCCCGTTCCAGGCGCCTCCACTGATCGCAGCCATTCAGGCCGGAAACCTGCCGGCGGGGGCAGTAATCCGGCTATGTCTCAGCCTCTTCCTGATAAGCCTTCTGCTGTTGGCGCCGCTGGATCTGCTGTGGTGGCATCTCCTTGGAATGTTCTGATCGGGCTGATCCCGCCACGGTGAAGGCGCCCCAGAAGAAATACTGAGGGGCGTCTTCGGGACTTTCGATTTGTGCGAACGGCCAAAGCGTTTCTACCTGTAGCTGCACTTTTCACGGACGAGGTACTCCGATGTTCACCCTGACCCCATGGCGCCGCCAGCTGCTCTCGCACACCTGTCTCACCGGTCTGGCCACCGCGCTCTTTTTCACCACAAGCGGATCAGCTCAGGCCGAACTGGCAGCTGATTGGCAGGAAACCGCAATGCGATTTGTTGTTGAGGAAAAATGGCCCGGCGCACAACGTCAGCGCACGCTTGCATTGCTGCATGCCGCGATGTTTGACGCTGCAAATGCGATTGAGGGAAGCTATAGTGCCTATGCATATGATGGCCCTCAGCAACCGGATGCCGATCGGCGCGCTGCGGTAACGCAGGCGGCATTGGTTGTCATGCAGACCCTTATGCCAGAGCGCGAGGCAGACCTAGCTGCCGCTGCCGAGACAATCCTGAGCGAAATCACAGATGATGAGGCCCGGGAGGCAGGTGTCCAGCTTGGCGCCCTTGCCGCAGAGGCAGTGCTCGAAAAACGGGCGGCGGATGGCGCTGATTTTGCAAGCGATTTCACCCCTGGTCAGGCGGATAACGGCGTCTACCAGCCCACCTCTGAGCGGCCGATGGTTGCCCCTAAAATCCGCAACATGCAGCCCTTCGCTCTGACCTCTGCCAAGCAGTTTGACGTCCCGCCACCACCCGAGCTCAATAGTTTTCAGTTTCAGCGTGATCTTGCGGAGGTTGCCAAACTCGGCGGCGCAGCATCGCAGAGCAATCCTGAACTGATCGCCATCGCAAAACTTCATGCCGGGTCAGGCTCCGGAGCCTGGAACCAGATCGCACGCGACAGCAGCCGTGCCTGCGTGCTCCCACTGGTTGAGGAAGCCCGGACACTGGCACTGTTGAATATCGCTCTGACCGACGCATTGGTTGCCGGGTTCAACGCCAAATACACCTATCAGTTCTGGCGGCCAGAAACTGCGATCGCCGCCCTCGGCGACGGGTACGACCACCCGACACTGGACGCGATGGACGGCTGGACCCCCTTGGTGGCTGCCCCCATGCATCCGGAATATCCCTGCCAGCACTGCACCAGCGGCAGCGCCGCTCAGCAGGTCATGGAAACTGTCTTTGGTACGGATGAGTTTTCCTTTAGCTTTGAGGGGAAAGACGGCTATAGCCGCAGCTATCAGACCTTCGCGCAATTCGCTGAAGAGGAGGCAGAATCGCGCGTCATCGGCGGCGTACACTACCGTCGGTCAAACACGGTCGGCGACATGCTTGGCTATCAGATCGGCAGCCACATCAGCGCTGAATTTCTGACCCCGACAAACGCCGGTTCGGGCAAAGGCAGCGCGGCAGCGACGGAGTGCGCAGGCGTTCTAACTACCAAACTGTCGCAATAACACCGCCTGGGCAAAGTGGTCCCCCGCAGCAGGTTCACTTGTTGCGGGGCGTGCTGCGAATATGCCCACCACCAGCCAAGGAGCCAGACCATGGCGCAGCCTGTCTCTGCCCGCATTGTTCTCGGTCTGAGCATCGGCCTGATCCTGACCAGCGGATCTGTGGCAGCACACGAACCATGGCTGCTAACGCCCCAAGAGGTTCAAACCCTGTCACTGCAGAGCGTGCCCGAGTTGTTTCGCAGCCCGGGCCTATTGCTTGTCTTCGCCCTCTTCGCAACGCTCACCGTTTTCGCAGCCGTGCTCGCGGGGCAACTCTTGCGCCCAACGGAGGACCGTATTTTCAGGCGTTTGAGTGATCGCAGTCTCGATTGGGGCCCGTTGTGCCTGCGTCTTGGTCTGGGGACGACCGTAGGCATGAATGCTCTGGGCGGTCTGCCCCGGCATGGCACTGAAACATGGAGCGCGCCAACGCTATTTGTCCCCGATATGCAGCTGACACTTATCCCAGGCTGGGACTGGCTGGCGTTGCCGGCGCTGATCACATCTGTGTTGCTGGTATTGGGTCTTGGCACACGGCTGGCCGCGCTTGGCATCCTCGGCCTTGTTGGGTTGGGCAGTTGCCTCTTCTCCATCGATTTCATCGCCTACTACGGCTTCCATTTTGCCGCGCCGGCGTTCCTGCTGTTGCATGTTGGCAGTGGCGCGCTCAGCCTTGATCGCCTGTTGCCGCCAAGCCTCCCACCGCTTTTACCCAGTGCGCCCGTTTTGGTCTGGAGTCTTGTTCAATTGGCTATGGGCGCGACCTTTGCGGCCATTGCCGTATTGGTAAAATTCCTGCAGCCCACCCTGCTGATCGCAATTCTGGAGCATGGCGATATGTGGTTCTTCGGCCTGCCGCTGCCGGTTGTTGCACTGATCATGATGGCGATTGAACTGATGGCCGGGGTTCTTCTGGCTCTTGGACAATTGATCCGGCCGATCTCGCTGCTCCTGCTCTGCGCGTTCAGCTTCTTCGCAATCAGCCTGCAGGAAACGCCTTTGTTGCACGGCAATCTATACGGGGTTTTTCTATTCTTCCTGCTGCACGGCGGCGCCCCGGTTGACCTGTTTCAGCGGCCGCAAACCACCCTCGTCGAGGCCCAAGGGATCTAGCTGAATGCTGCGAAGAGTGTTCTGTATCAGCATGCTTGCCGCGGCCCCGCTCATCGTCATCTGTGCCTGCCTGCCGCAGATCAAACAGGTGGAGGCCCTGCCCGCTCAACTGTTTGTCACTATCCCCTCTCACCATCCGCAGCCGGACCTTCGGGTCAGCAGCATCTACAACGCTGCAGACGGTTGGCGCCTGCGGATCGAGGTCGAGAATTTCGTGTTCACAGACCTTTGCGTCAGCGATGCCAAAGATCTTGCGCGGGGGCATGCCCATGTTCATCTTGGTGACAAAAAACTCGCTACTGCTTATCAGCCAGATGTCGTGCTCGGACATCTACCAACCGGGCGGCATCAGGTCACGGTGTCCCTTCGCGCACAGGATCATCGGGTTCTCGGGCGGCAAGAGGGCGGGGTGTTTGCCGCTACGGTCACGATTGACGCCCTCTGACGCGCAGCAAAACCGGCGCAGATGCAGCTGCGCCGGATTGTATCAGATCCCTATTGGCCGGTATCAGCGAGCCGTGGGCAACCGGTTTTGCAAGATCTGCACAACCTGCTCCGGATCGGGCAGCGAGTGATGTCCATGCTGAATCTTCAGCAGCGGATCATAGTTCTCACGCCAAACCGGTTCAAACACCTCATAGCCGTCTTCGCGCAGCTGGGAAACGTTGCGACGCACCGCCGGCTTCTCCCACATCGGACCACCCATGACAGGGAACAGCAACACTGGAAAGGTCGCCGCCAGAATTACTGTGGTCAGCCGGTTTTGCGAGGATCCATGCGCTATCGCAGACAGCGTGTTCGCCGTCGTGGGCAGAATGGCCAGAATATCGTGATCCGCAACAATGCGGCCCGGTTTATCGGTGGGCCAATCCTTGGGGTTATCACCGCTGATCACCCGATCCAGAAACAACGCAACCGCGTCCATATTCACGAATTTCGTTGCAGTCGGTGTAAACAACGCGGTGAGTTCACAGTCGATCTCGTTCTTGATCGCCCGCAGGTATAGCGGCAGCATGGTGGCATCCAGGGACCCCGTAACCCCAATCAGAATACGCGGCCGCGCAGCAGGGCCAATCGCAGTGTCAGTCATTGAAAATGTCCTGTTATCAGTTGGTTAATATAGTCTATTCAGCCGGTTGCTGAACCGTATCCTGTGCCCTGTGAGGTACGGCTCCCGTAGGCGGCGCAGCTTTATGTTCACTCACGTTGTCCTGAGGAACCGGCGGCCAACTCTTCATCACCAGTGTCAGCAGATCGAACCGCGCAACCACCGCACCGCAGGCATTCAGAACGCAGCAGTCCCAACGCACATCCCCAAAGGGGGCAGAGGCACGCGGTGTGATTTCCTTGCAGGTCACACGCACATGCAGGCAATCGCCGAAATACACCGGCGCGTGAAAGCGCAGATTATCGGAACCTATATTGGCCAGCACCGGACCCGGCGCAGGGTCAACCAACAGCCCGTTCGCAAAAGAGACCACCAATTGCCCATGCGCGACACGGTCGTCAAAAAACGGGTGCGTGCGCGCGGCTTCCTGGTCCATATGGGCGTAGAAAACATCTCCCGTAAAATGGGCGAACTGCTCCACATCCTGTTCGGTAATCTGTCGCGTTTCAGTGATGAGTTGATCCCCAATACGCAATGTTTCCAGAGATTTACGGAACGGGTGCCCGTTGTGCCTGGTCTCCGCTCCCTCGACCCATCGCCCTGTGAGCGCGGTCAGCAGCTGCGGCGGTGCGTGTATCTCCGTGCGCATCATATAGGCGGCGACAGCATGGCGAATGTCCTCTGCACCGCAGACCTGTGCGTGATGCGTCGCTGCGAACAGCCGCGGCACTGATGGATCCGGCGACAACTCCAAGGCCTGACGCGCCATATCACTTCCGCAAATACGGATCTGACCTTCCGCCGATGTCAGGCAGGCCGCTGCCTCCTGTGCCAGCGGACTATCGTTGGTGAAGACGTTTGAGTAGCGCGAGCAGGGCGCCAAATTGGCAAGCGCGATGGCGTCACATAGGCTGTCGTAGGCCATTACCGTCGCGACGGGTCCCTGAACAAAGGTATGGTGAACATCAGGCGTGTTGGCAGGCTGGGAGCAATGCAACAGCATCGGCGACAGAAAAGCCCCGCCCGTCTCAACAGGGGTAGAAATCGGTTCGGATAGGAGTTCTGCCCCATGACGCAATCCAGCCAATGCGTTCTGCACCGTCTCAAGATGCCCGCGTGAGACCAATGCCCCCATTTGGGTGGCCACATCATCCGGCATTCCAACGATGGTCTCCCCCAATGTCGTGACCAGATCAGCGAGGACTTCGGCCTCGCGGTGGCGGGGCAGAAGAATACGGCGCACTGCATGACGCCGCTGGCCGGCCCTCAGGATCAATTCACTGCGGATCTCCCGCAAGAAAAACTGATACTCTTGGCTGCCGGGCACCACATCGCTGCCGAGGATGGCTGCAGACAGACCCGTTTCGCAGGATTGCAACCGCACCAGACCAGCAGCCACCACCGGGTGCTGCCGTAATTTCTGGGCCGCGCTGCGGGACCCGGCAAAGCTGATTGCATCTCCGGCGGACAGGCTGTCCAGAATCTCCAGCGGCGGGCTGTATACCAATTGCAAGGCCCCGGTGGGCAGGATCTGGCTGTCGTGGATTAGCTTCACCAGGCGCTCGCTCACACAGGCAGTGACCGGGTCGGGACACACAATACATGGCACGCCAGCGATGAGTGCGGGCGCAATTTGCTCCAGCATCCCCAAAACCGGATTATCCAGCCCAGTCATATGCACCGCAACACCGGACAGCGGGGCGAGGATCTGCTGGCGGCCGGTGGTGCTGCCCGGCCCGATACCATCCTCAACGTGCAGGACTGGCGCATTGGGCAGTGATTTCAACGCCTGCCCCGCCAGCGCCGACAGACGTGCAATACCGCCGTCCACGTCCAGTGCGCAGTCATGCCGTGTCGCACCAATGGTCAGGCTTTCACGATAAAGTGCAGCGCGATTGTCCTTCAGAACGCGTGCAACATCCCGCAGCTGCTGTGCACGATCCTGAAACCCCAATGCCCGCAGTGCAGGCCCGCCAACCGCTCGAGCGAAATCAACAGCCTGGGTCCCGTCATCGCGACCGTAGGCAAGTACAGCATTGGGGTGATCGGTTGCCGCATCAGCAAACATCTGCGTCTGTGCGCCACAGTGATCCCAACGCCCTGCAATCAAACTTTGAAGAAAACGGGGTCGTTTTACATGATCGGTCACTTCAAAGCCCTCTTGTTGATCAATCGCCGGATGATGCGGTGTCCTGATAACCGGGGCCTTGTACGGCGACCTAACGCGCCAGAAGGTTCCAGTCATTTCGCTGCTAGGGTTCATGCAAAGCGCACGTTACATCCAATCGAAACTTTGAAATCTGCGCCTCAGGATTTCTGAGGCTGCCGGGCGCATAGACCATCAGACATCGCTGATGCCCGACCTCAAGATTTTCGATGTGCAATTTTGACGTGCCGCTGCGAGCTTGCCTGCGGATGGAGGGCGCGCCGCGTGTCGGCTCACCCAGTTTGAACGTATCGCTCTGAATAAGGGGACAATGTCATGACCCGTGCCACATTGCCACAAAATCTGAGACAAGCTTCCTTTGGCAGTACTCAACGCAAGGCTCGGCATATCTGTGTAGCGGGTGTTTCCGGACTGGCAGGCGCACATATCACCCGCGCCGCCCTCGCGTCGGGGTGGTCTGTCACCGGCACATTGCGGGACGCGACAGATACCTCAAAAACAGTTCCGCTCATGGCTTTACCCGGCGCTCGCGACAGGCTCCGCCTGGTGTCCGCAGACACCGCCCATCCTGAAAGTTTTACCAACGCACTGAAGGGTCGCGATGCTTTGGTCATTGCCTGCTTGCCATCCATTCGGACCGCCCCCGACGGGACCCCTGCAAACGATCTGGATCCGCGCGCCGGGATGGCGCATTGCGTAACCCCCGCCAAAACAGCCTGCCGAAACCTGATCACAGCGGCGGATCGCAATGGGATTGGTGATATCGTGCTCCTGTCGAGCACCGCCTCAGCAGACCCAAACCTGCCCCCCGCGATCAAGAATGAACTGCAGCACCATTCTGACCTTGAGCACCAGATTGAACATGGGAAATTCATCGCGGCCCAGAAAACCGCGATGGAGATTGCCGCGACACGTCTGGCACAGGACCGTGACTTGCGTCTGGTTATTTTGCTCTCGGGTATGATCCTTGGCCCTGGGCTACTGCCCTGCCATGATCAGGGTCATGTGCTGGGCCATCTTCATGACATGGCCGTCAAGGGGCGCCCCTGGCATCGCAATATGCCCAATGGGTCAATGTCGCTGATCCATCCAGTAGATCTTGCAAGTCTATGTCTGGCGGCTCTGCAAAAACCTGAAGCGGAAGGCCGCTATTTTGCCGTTGCGAAAAGCTGGCAGTGGTCTGATATATATAATGAAATATCTAATTTCGCACCCAAAGACGCCTTGCCCACCGCTGTCCCCAAGGGGACAATCCCCGCAGCAACCACTGCGTTTGATTTCACCAGACGGGACAGCCTTGCACTGCCGCGCAACGGGTTGCCGGAGATGGTTGCCGACTTTTATCACTGGCTGGATGATCGCGCCGAACCGAAGCTGAACGGTCTGCAAATCAGCGCTGAACCGGTCGGCGCAGTGGTCAGGTAATAGGCTTATCTGGACAGGTCAGCCAGCAGTGCAGCACTTGGGAAGCAGGTCGCCCGCCGTCCGGTTGCCTCCTGCCAGCGTCCGATCGAACGCCGCGTTTTGAAACCCGCAAGCCCATCTGCGCCGCCAACATCATGGCCGCGCCGTTCCAGACCGCGCTGCATGGTGGCCACATCAGACCGCAGCATGCTGTCCACCCGGCCCCAAGCGCCCCGGAAGTCCTGCACGCCAAACTGGATGCGATCCCCGACATGCCCGACAAACAACGCATAAAGATCGCTCTTGTTGTAGTCCTTCAGCACATAGAAATTTGGTGTCACCAAAAACGCAGGCCCGTTGCGCCCTGCCGGCATCATCAGATAGGCCACGCCGTCCCGTTCATGCGCCGGAAAGGCTCGGCCCGAACTGCGGCGGATGCCGCGGGCTTCCCACTCGCGAATGCTCAGTCCTTGATCCGGTCCCTCCAAAGAACAGGATACCGACGCGGGCACAGAAACCTCAAACCCCCAGTCGCGGGTCTTGTCCCAGCCGTGTTGCGCCAGATACCCCCCGATTGAGGCGATCGTATCCGCTTCCGATCGCCAGATATCGGCGCGCCCGTCCCCATCGCCGTCTTCGGCAAACTTGAGGAAACTGGACGGCATGAACTGTGGCTGCCCCAGTGCGCCCGCCCAACTGCTCCGCATAACCTGTTCAGGCGCATGTCCGGCCTCAGCTATTTGCAACGCGGCAATCAATTCCTGGCGAAAATAGTCAGCGCGGCGGCTCATAAAGCCCTTGGTGCCCAGAACTTCAAAGACATTGTGAGGGATCTTTACCTGACCATAGCCGCTTTCGCGGCCCCAGATCGCCAGAATAATCCGCCCCGGCACGCCTGTGCGACGTTCGGTTTGCCGCAGGGCGGTCGCGTGCCGCTTCGCCATCCGCCTCCCCATGGAGGTTGCCCCGTCAACAGAACCGCGGTTGAAATATCGTCCGGGCGCGCCAAATTCCGCCTGACGCTGACGGCGGGGCGAGGCCGTTTTGCTGCCGGGCGGCACCAGATCCGGCAGGTCCCAGTTCAAGCTCACTCTGGAGAAGGCCGCGTCAAATGTCGGGCGCCGCACCCCGGCCGCCCGCGCCTCGGGCCAAATCTCCTTCACCAACCACTGCTGAAACTGCCTTTCAACCTGTGCGCGATCCACGGCCAACGCAGGCTCATATGGCAGCGCCAAGAGGATCAACAGCAGAGATAGTAAACGAAACAGCATCTCAGACACTCCGTTCGGTGATAACTAGGAATCGGCACGCACCACGTTTGCGGCCCCGCAACAAGACACCGCCCTACCAGACTGATTTCATCCGGCGGAGACCGGAATTTCAAGGCTGACTTTCTTGCGCCCCATCACCACGGAAGTTCGGAAACGGCGCACATTTGAGTCCTCGAAAAACAGCCGTTTGGTCAACTCTTCAAAGGCCTCCATATCCGACGCGGTGCAGATCAAACAGAAATCCGCCTCGCCCGTCAGATAGTAACACTGCTGGACCATCGGTTCGGAACCAGCCCGGCGAGTGAAGGCGTCAATCTGGTCCAACCGCTCCCGCTCCAACTCCACCATCACCACAAATGTCATTGGCATACCGACCTTAGCCGGGTCGACCAATGCAATTTCATCCGTGATCACCTTGCGCTCGCGCAGCGATTTCAGACGCCGCTGTACCGAGGCCGCAGACAACCCAGCCTGAGTCGCCATCGCTTCAAGCCCGAGCCGCGTGTTGCGCTGCAGAAGAGTCAGGAGCGTCACATCCGCCTTATCGAGTCTTTCGCCCACAGAACCTCACCAGTATGCAATATTTTTTCGCATGTGGCCTAATATTGACCAGAACACAGCAATACTCTTGCCTAGACTGTCGGAATGAACAAGATCAATGTCACGCTCGACCCCGCGAAACCACAGCAGATGCTGCAGGCCTGCCCCGCGTATCGCCCCTCACCACTGGCCTTGCATGAGGTGGTTGGCCACCAGGTCTGGATCAAGGATGAAACCGATCGGATGGGCCTTGGCGCCTTCAAGGCGATGGGGGGTGTCTACGCCGTCGCCGAATTGCTGATGCGTGAAACCGGGCTGACGGAAAATGATCTCACCAGTGACGCCGGGCGGGCGGCGGCATCACATGTGACCTTCGTCTGTGCGAGTGCAGGGAACCATGGCATGGCCGTTGCCGCCGGAGCGCGGCTTTTTGGGGCGGCTTGCAGGATCCATCTCGCCGATACCGTCCCTAAGGATTTTGTCCAGCGGCTGCGCGCCAAGGGCTCAGAGGTCGTCCGCTCCGGTGCCACCTATGAGGAGAGCATCGCCGCCGCCATCAAGGACGCTGAGGAAAGCGGCGCTGTTCACCTAGCCGATGGGTCCTGGCCCGGCTACACGGAGCCCCCTCGTCTGGTGATGGAAGGCTACACGGTGATCGCGCAGGAAATGCGCGACAGTTTCGCAAGCTCGGGCCAATGGCCGACCCATGTCTATCTGCAGGCTGGTGTCGGTGGGCTGGCTGGTGCGATGGCCTATATGATCCGCACCAATTGGGCGGTTCAGCCCGAAATCATCGTGGTTGAACCCGACGCCGCGCCTTGCCTTCAGCATAGTGCACGCGCGGGTGAAATGGTGACAGTAGACGGCCCGGTCTCCAATATGGGGCGTCTGGATTGCAAGACACCCTCACTGCTCGCCTACGAAATACTGTCCAAGGCAGCCAACCGATACGTGACCATCTCTGATACAGCGGCGCTCAGAGGAGTCGAGGTCTCAGCCACGCTCGGGATTGCCAGCACCCCATCCGGCGCTGCCGGGTTGGCGGCTTTGGTACAGGATCTGGAGGCGGGCACATCTCCTGACATGCGGCCACTGGTGATCCTCTCAGAGGGGGGCGTTGACGATGCCTGAGCTGGATCTCGTCGCCTTTCGGCGTGATTTACACGCGCATCCGGAAACAGGTTTTGACCTCGCGCGTACCGCAGATGCCATTGCTAAAGAGCTGGAACAGGCCGGGCTGACGGTGACCCGCGGAATTGGTGGTACGGGGCTCTTGGCCACCCTGACCCGGGGTCAGTCTACCGCCGGGGTCGCGCTGCGCGCCGATATGGACGCGCTGCCGATTGAGGAAGCCACCAACCTCCCCTATCGCTCCCGCCATCCCGGCCGGTTCCATGGCTGCGGTCACGATGGGCACAGCACCATGCTTCTGGGGGCTGCCCTGCGTCTGGCGCAGGATCCAGATTTCAATCAAACCGTTCATTTTCTCTTTCAACCGGATGAAGAAAACGGCACGGGCGCTGCGGCGATGATTGCCGATGGACTGTTTGATCGCTTTGATATCACCCGGATTTATGGCCTTCACAATATGCCGGGGATGCCGCTTGGTCACTTCGCGACTGAGACCGGCGCTTTCTGTGCCTTTGAGGATAATTTCGAGATCCGCATCACAGGGCGGGGCGGCCATGCCTCCATGCCGGAGAAAGCCATTGACCCAATCGTGACAGGCGCTGCGATCGTCACCCAACTACAGACAATCACATCGCGCTCGGTGTCAGCACGGGATCATTGCGTCGTTTCAATAACGGATTTCGAAACCGATGGTGCGCGCAACATACTGGCTACCAACGTATTTATTTCCGGAGACTGTCGGGGATTTGAGGCCCATGTCTCCAACACGATCGAACAGCGTATGCGCGACATCGCCAGTGGCATCTGTGCCGCACAAGGCGCCCGCTGCGAGGTGTCCTATTCAACATCATTCCAACCATTGGTAAATGACGCGGGTGCAACCACATTGGCCGTTGCTGCAGCAGAATCCGCTGGCAGCATTGATGCGCAGTACGGGCGTGTGGGGTTTTCAGAGGATTTTGCGGCCTTCCTGCAGCACCGGCCGGGCGCATTTGTCTTGATGGGCAATGGCACTGACGGCGCCCATGCTATGCCGCTGCACAATCCAGGGTATGATTTCAACGACAGCGCCATCGAACATGGCATTGCGTACTGGTGCGCCTTGGCCAGATCAGGCTGATCTGTCGGCCTGTTCGCGGGCAAATGGCAGAGTGAACTGCACCCGCATACCATTGGAGCCATCCACCTCAGTGGTGCCTGCATATTTTCCGACCATGCTGCGGATCATACGCCAGCCGAGAGAACCTGACCGCTCAGGCCGGGCATCCCCCTCGGCCAGGCCGCGCCCGTCATCCGCGATCACCAGTCGCAATGCATCATCCTGTTCGGTCAGCTCAACCAGAATATTTCCCTGCTCACGCCCGACAAAGGCGTGCTTGTAGGCGTTTGTCAGCAGCTCACCCGTAATAAGGCCCAGATCAATCGCCATAGAGCTGGGGATTTCAATGTCGTCACCACGTACCGACACCGTCACGTTGAGACTGTCGGAGTTGAAAGCCCCCTCCGCATTGGACGCGACCTCCTGCAGGAAAGGCACTGCCTGCAGATGATCGACCCGCGCAGAACGCTGCAATTGTTCGTGCACGCGGATCACCGATTGGACCCGCGCCTCCAGGTCCGACAACACCGAGACGGTTTCCGGTGCCTCGGCCCCTCTCCGGCTCATCCGGATCAGCGCGCCGATCAGCGCCAGGTTATTGCCCGTCCGATGATGAACCTCTTTCATCAGGAGATCCCGTTCCGTCAACGCCTCAAGCAGCACCCGGTTCTGTTCTGCAAGTTCAGCAACAGGATCGGCATCGCGGATCTTGCTGATAGCATCAGTCGCGGCCTGAACAGAGGCGATCATCTCATCGCTTTTTACCGGGCTCAGGAACAGAAGTTCGATTTCCGTGCCCTCTGGCCCGCTGCGTATCGCGTGATGATCCGAAAGGCGTGACAGCCCACGTAACCCTAGCCCCAACCCCGGACCCGTCCCACCTCTGCGTCCCCGCAGTATGTCCTCGAGCCCCTCAACACCCGGCCCCTGATCCGTGATAATGGCACGCAGAGCCACCTTCTTCCCATGCTCCTGCAAGCTCAACCGAGCCCGCCCCACTGCAGCATGCTGTTGGGCATTTCGAGCCGCTTCAAGTAGCGCCGTTACCGCCCGCGTCTGCGAAAATGTCCCGAATTGCAATGATTTGGTGATCGCCATCGCGATGAATCGTAGCCTCAGAACATCCTGTTCTGTATCAATCTTCAATGTAATCAAGGCGGTGGACACGGAATTATATCTCTTTCGCAATTTTTATGACGGCAAGACTGGCGTCATCGCGTCCCCTGAAATTCTCGGCCATAAGTTTTCCTGCAATTAACAGTGCCGAACGCATCAGCAGAGCGGGCTTCTCGTGAAGGTCACGCAACGTGAGAAGCCCATCACTGTGCAAAATCACCGTATCGCCAGGCTGGAGACTGATCTCATCTGAAAATGGAGAACGCACTCCTCCTCCGAGATGGCCATCTCGCGTCGCAAATCGCTTTGTCTCGCCGAGCCGTGCGCGGATCGTAGCGATATTGCCAACCGAGGCATAAGATAAGCGCCGCCCATCCGAAGCCACCGCGACACAGGCCGCAACAGCTCCGCGAGTATCAGCGATATCATCCGAAATATCTGCCAAGGCCGCGGCAGGGGTGCGCCCCCGCATTTGCCCAAAGGCCTTAAGAACCCGTTCTGCAGCGTCGGCCGCCCGATGACCATGGCCAAGCCCGTCGCAGAGGATCAGATCCAGTCTGCCACCCGAGGCGGTGTTGGATGCCACACAGGTCATATCCCAAGCATCACCACAGCGGGTTTCCCCAGGGTGCGTCACTAAAAGACCCGCGACGTCCACTGCGGCTGGCCGGTATGGGCGTAGCTGGAATTCACAGGCAACGACTGTGCCTTCATCACGGTTTGAATAGATGTCGAACTGGTCCGACAACCGTTGCATCGCACCCAGACCCAGCCCCGCCGAACCTTCGCTGCTGCTCCCGTCCCGCATCATTTTGTCGAGTGTATCAATCCCCGGACCCTGATCGACGACGACCATCGCCAAACGCGGACCACCGATGCCGGGCATTTGTTGCAACAGGCAACGGCCCCGTTTGGCATATCGCAGAACATTGGTCGCCGCCTCGCTGACAACGATGGCGATCTCTTCGGTCCGGGGACGCGAAAACCCCGCGGCCTGCGCAAGCTGGCGCGCGTTTCGGCGACAGACGGAGATGTCGCTGGGATCTGAAAGGGGCAACCAATGGGTCATATCCGGGCCATCATTGTTACGCGTGTTCCTTTGCCTTCTTCGGTCTCAACGTCCAATGCATCGCTCAGCCGTCTCGCACCACCAAGGCCACGCCCCATGCTGCCCGCAGTGCTGAATCCATCGCTGAACGCTGCGTCCAGATCCGCAATCCCGGGCCCATTGTCGACACAGACCACACTGATCGCGGACGGTTCACTGTGCATATAGATACGCGCTTCGCCTCCGCCACCATGCATCACCACATTTCTGGCGATTTCACTGACTGCAGTGACAAACCGGGTTTTTTGAACAGTACGCGCTCCGCGGTGATCCATTTCGCGACCGGCAACTCGGCGCACCTGAATGACGTCGCGATCCCCAATCAGCGCGTAAATACCGATCAGAACGCCATCAGTGGGTATCATCCCCGGCTCTCGCCGCGCAGATCGCGCAACGCGTGTGTCAGGCTGAGCGCCGTTTTGCTCTCAGGCAAATCCATGCCCAATTCCACCAGAGTCATTGCCACCGCCGGACGCATGCCAACCACGTATGTCTGGGCATCCAATAGCTTGGACATACTGGCCAGCTGCGCCAAGATACGGCCCACAAAAGTGTCGACAATTTCCAACGCACTGATGTCCATGACCACCGCGCGCGCAGCTTCGTCCATCACACGCTCGGAGAGAGCCTCCTGCAAATCCAAGATATCAGTGTCGGAAATGTCTTCTTGAATTGCAACCAACAGAACGCCTTCGACAAAGTAGATGGCCGACGCGCTGGACATGTCAGCGATCCTTCTTTCTGGTAATCTCATACCCTACACGGTTCAGCGCATCCGCCAGCCCACTGCGGATGGTAGACCGGGTCGTTACTTCCCCAACATCCACGCCCAATTGCACCATAGTCTGCGCAATGGTCGGGCTGATACCACTGATAATACATTGCGCGCCCATCAAGCGCACAGCTGCAGCCATCCGCAGCATATGCTGGGCCACCTGGGTGTCCACGGTCTGCACGCCGGTCAAGTCGACGATAACCACCTCTGCCTGACGGCGCAGAATGGTTTCCAACAGGTTTTCCATCACCTCTTGCGCGCGTGCTGAGTCCATCGTGCCGATGAGGGGCAGGGTCAGTACCTTGTCCCACAGTTCAACCACCGGTGTGGACAGCTCCTGCATCTGGTCACGCTGCTGTTCGATAATGCGGTCCCGTTCGGCGATAAAGACCTCCGTACAGTAAACCGCAAAGGCATCGATCACCCGACTGAAGAACCAGATCTCCTCAACCAGGTTGGTCGGGTATTTTGCCAGTTTGTCTTTGAGACGATAGAACACCGGCGCCTTCAGCGCCAACACAAAGGACGCCATATCGCTGGGGCTTACACCACGCGAACTGCGCTCCTTAGTGACATCGACCAACACGCTGCGCAACTCCGCCCAGGCGTCGCTCGACAGATCGAACCGGTCGCCGGTAGCACCTTTCTCGATGCCGACGATCAATGCGCGCACCAGCACGCTTGTTTGCTCGCGGCCTTCTTTGTGGCTGAAAAGATCCGTCCGCTGCACGCCTTCGTCGCTCTGGGTAGAAATCCAGGCGTCGATGATCTCCTCGAAATCATTCTGCAAAATCGTGAGCACAGTTTCAGTGGCGGTTTCGGACATCTCTACCTCATTTCGGCTGGAGATCCGACGTAGGGTGCGCCGGAGTGCTCTGTGGAGTGAGTGTTTTGATAGCGCTCTGCAGCCCCGAGTGTAAACAGAGAGTTTTAATACATGGATAGAGAGGTGGAAATTTTCCTTCGTTCTTGCAAGGATAGGGTGCAATGGCCGTATCGCGACAGTATCCGCGCATTTCGGTTGCTCACTTGGAAAGGTCAACGATGTCCGCATCACAGACTGCTACCATGGTCGCCTACGACAGTTTTCTACTTCGGTGCTGCCTCGCCGTCGCACTGGGCCTGCTGATCGGTCTCGACCGCGAAATCAAAAAGAAGCCACTGGGCGCACGCGCCTACATGTTGATTTGCCTTGGGTGCGCTGCTCTGACAATGCTAACCCTCAATATTGCCGCTGCGACGCAGAACGGGACTGCCGCCGTCGATCCATCCCGGACAATACAGGGTATTGTGGGTGGAATCGGGTTCTTGGGTGCCGGGGCGATCATGTCTACAACCGAAACCGGCAGGCTGCGGGGGGTTGGCAGCGGTGCGGCCATTTGGGTCGTCGGCGTGGTTGGCATTGCTGTGGGATTTGGCTTCCTAGCTGAAGCGACCACGGTGTCGGTGCTGGCATTTTTGATCCTCGCCATCGTTGATTGGGCACAACAACACAAGCCAGATCTCGACAAGGGCCGGGACGCGTCTGATGGCGGCGATTGACTCACCTACGTAACTCGAGCGGCAATTCACCAGCGCTGCGACAGCAGCGATTGCATCTGCCCCTCTGCGTCATATCTTGGACCCAGCAACAAGGAGCATCGCACATGACCACGGAACCCAGCGGCCAGCACTCAGATCGTGCAACCGGATCCGCCACCGGGTTGAGTCGGAGCGAAGCTCGCGCCGCGCAGAACGCCCGCGATCTGGAGGACCACCTCAGCTGGCTTGATAGCATCACAGGCACTGCGCTTGGCGTCCTGGCCGTCGCTTCGGGGATCTACACCTATCTTGGCGTCTCATCTCTTTTGGATGACACCGGCGCATTCTCGGTGATTGCAGCCTTGGCCTATTCGGTGGCCGTATCCGTCGGAATTTTTGTATTCTGGTCTTATATGATGCGCCTTGTGCCAACCGTACGGACAGCCGCTGCGCGTATCGGTCTTGTGCTGTCGATGGCGCTAGGCTCGGTTGCGATTATCGCAATGTCATCCTGGCTAAATGCCGCAGCCTTGGCAGGAGCCGCAGCTGTTGAGCAACATCTGGCCGTGACTGTACAGGATTATCAGACCGCATTGGAACGGGCAGATGAAATCACCCAGAGCGGCCAGAGCCTGGCGCGGGATGTGGCGCGGGTGCGCCAAACCTTTGTTGATCTCTCCGAACAGGAGGCGACCGGTCAATTATCCGGTTTCGCCGGTCAGGGCGCAGTATTCCGATTGCTACGCCAGAAATCGGATGAGTTGGCGGCGCTGGAAACGCAGATCACCAGCCAGCAACCCTTGGTAGAGGCAGCCTTCGATGAGGGCAACGCCATCCTGTCACGCATGCGGGCGCTCACAGTCGAACAAGGTCCGGTCGCCCAGCGGTCAGTCCTCTTTTCAGAAGAGGCTGTGCGCCTTGCCAATGTCATCACCCAGCTGCGCCAACTGTCGGTCGCCCCACTGGTCCAAAGGGCCGCGCGCGACCTTTCCGACAGTGTCGTTACACCAGAACTGGACGGTTCTGATGCGGCCACCCGACAGGGGCAGCAGGCCACAATCGACAGCGTTCGCCGTGTTCTGGCGCAACGCGCAGATGGGCTTGGCGCTGCGGCCAGCGCGGTTCTGAGCATGACCCCGCCACGTGATACCACCTACACTCCTGTCTCTGCTGCGGATGCCGTTATTCTCTACGCGGGTAATTTCGTACCCTCTTGGGCAGGCGCCATTGCGATTGACCTCCTGCCGGCGGTGCTGGTGTTGATTGTCGCCATTACTCAAGCGGCAATCCGTGCCGGCCGTGAAGGGGCCGCCACCGAGGACACAATGACGCTAGCAGAGCTGCGCGCCGCCGTGGCCGCCATCCGGGACATTGACACGTCTCTGGAACGCGCGGGCCCCTTCGCCGCAACCCCGCCCGCACCCGGGAGTCAGCCGCCGGATATCGCCAGTCTGGACAATAAACGCCGTGCCGATTGATCGCGACGACCCCCAGCCGATAGCTGTCGCGCGCCGTCGAAAAAGGCCAGATACCTGGCGCGTGTTGCGATGGGTATTTGCGGCGCAACTCGGGTTTGCGGCTGTCCTGCTCGGAACGGATCTTGCAAAGCTTATCCCGCAACTGGCTTGGCCCTCTACCGCCCCGGAGCTGACAGCACCAATTGGTCCTGGCGATCAGACCAGGCGATACACTCCCACACAGCTGCCAGATCGCCCGCCTTCCCCTGGCAGCCGACCATTGCCCAGCACTGAGAATATGCCCGACAGGCTGACCTTCGCCACACCTCAGTGGCAGGGCGAAACCGTGTTGACCCTGACTGGCCGGATCGCCGAGGGCGACGCGACGCGCTTTAACGACTATCTGGAGACGCTGGAAACCCTGCCGTCACGAGCCTACCTCAACAGCCCGGGCGGCTCCGTCTCTGACGCTTTGACCATTGGTCGCGCCCTGCGCGCACGAGATATGAACACTGTGATGAGTGCCAGTGACATCTGCCTGTCCGCGTGCCCCTATATTTTGGCCGCCGGGGTCAGCAGAATTGCAGATGCAGACGCCATGATCGGCGTACATCAGCATTATTTCGGCCAAAATACGGTGCTGCCCGCCTTTGTCGCCGTAGAGCAGATCCAGCGCGGTCAGGGTGAGGTCATGAGCTATCTTCAGGAAATGGGCGTTGATCCGCTGATGATGCAACCTGCGCTGATGACCCCATCCGATGAAATCTACCTCCTGACGCCCGCCGAGCGGAGCACCTATCGCCTCACCACCACGGACGGTGATCCAGAGTAGGCGCGCTGACGCCTCTCCGTCATGACAGGCGAATAATCGCCAGCCAAAGCCTTGCAGCACCGCAGTGATCCGATAGGATTGTAGTGACAAAAACAAATGGCAGGCAGGCAGATGAGCATTTCACGACGCAGCTTCGGATTCGGACTGATGGCGCTTGGCCTCGGGGCCTGCAGCGAAGGGGCAACCAACACATCGACACTGCCCTCTGTCGGCGGGCTACCGGCCGATCTGCGCCCGGTGCCCAACGCGGCCTATGATGCTTGGGTTGCCGGGTTTCGCCAACGCGCAAGCGCCGCCGGGATCAGCAACGGCACTCTCAATGCCGCGTTTCGTGGCGCAGGCTACCTGCCGGGTGTGATCAAACGCGACCGCAACCAGACAGAGTTCAAACGCAGCCTTGAGGATTACCTCTCTATTGCCGCTTCCGACGAACGCGTCAGCAAAGGGCGCGCGGCCTATGCCCGCCATCGCGGCACTCTCAACGCGCTTGAGCAGACCTATGGTGTTGATGCCGAAACCATCACTGCGATCTGGGGTCTTGAGAGCTTTTTCGGAGAGCGTCGGGGCGACGTGCCGGTCATCTCCGCCACATCAACCCTCGCTTTTGACGGTCGGCGGGGCGCCTTTTTTGAGAAACAGCTGATAGCTGCCCTTAGAATCCTGCAGAATGGCGATATCTCCGCCGCACGCATGACAGGCAGCTGGGCTGGTGCGATGGGGCATACCCAGTTCATCCCCACGTCCTATCAGGCCTTTGCCGTTGATTTTACCGGCG
The DNA here is from genome assembly GCF_000826845.1 of Phaeobacter sp. S60. NCBI lineage: Bacteria > Pseudomonadati > Pseudomonadota > Alphaproteobacteria > Rhodobacterales > Roseobacteraceae > Phaeobacter > Phaeobacter sp. S60. The sequence goes on along the minus strand of NZ_JSWJ01000028.1, from coordinate 102,454 downwards.
ATGGTCGTCGCGATATCTGGTCCGAAGATCCCAGCGACGCTCTCGCCTCAACCGCCGCCTATCTGGCTCGCAACGGCTGGACCCGCGGGCTGCGCTGGGGTCAAGAGGTGAGCGGAACAGCCGCCCCCGGCGGAACACTCATTCAACCCCAGGCAGGCGGTCCGAAGTTTGCCGTCACGAGCAATTTCCGCGCCATCAAGCGCTATAACAACTCTGACGCCTATGCGATCGGGGTTGGCCATCTCGCGGATCGTATCGGTGGGGCCGGCCCCCTGCGCAGCAGCTTTCCACCAGACGCAAATGGGCTGACCAAGGATGATCGTATCCTGCTGCAGAAACGCCTGACCGCGAAGGGCTTTGACACTGGCGGTGCTGATGGCGTTATCGGACCAAACAGCGAAAACGCCATCCGCGCCTATCAGCAAAGCCGTGGCCTGCCTGCCACCGGGACTCCATCGCAAGCCCTGCTCGGCGCATTGGGCTAAGCAAGCACCGAAATCAAGCTCGCCGGGTCTACGTGACCAACGTCAGCGGTAGACACATGCGCGGTGCCTTTGGCGCCTTGAACTGGGACGTGCGCACCTCATATAGTGAACGTACGTTCATTCATTTTGGAATCATTATGACCTCCACACCCGCACCCCGTCTGCAAGGCCTGGACCTTGCACGCTATTTCGCATTTGTCGGAATGGTCATTGTCAACTTCAAGATCGCCATGGGGGCCGAGGGCGGCACGGGTGTTGTGGCGTTTCTCAGCACCGCTCTTGAAGGACGCGCGGCCGCATGTTTTGTCGTTCTGGCCGGGATTGGGCTGGGCCTTGCGTCAGACCGGTCAACCGGAAGCATCGCTGCAACGACGGTACGGCGCGCTGCTTTCCTGATGGGCCTCGGGATGATCAACATGCTGATCTTTGACGCTGATATCCTGCATTACTATGCCGTCTATTTCATGTGCGCGGCTGTCCTGCTGAGAGCGTCGACACGGGTGCTTGCATCCCTCACAACCATACTGATCCTGATATTTCCAGTGATGCTATTGATCTTCAACTACGACAGCGGCTGGGATTGGGAGCTTTATACCTATGCAGACCTCTGGACGATAACGGGGTTTTTGCGCCATCTTCTGTTCAATGGCTGGCACCCTGTTGTACCCTGGCTTGCATTTCTTCTTGCCGGTATCGTCTTGTCTCGAATGCCATTGCAGAGCCGAAGATTTCAGATCGGCCTTATCCTCGTCGGCGCGGTGATTTACACGGTGACCGAAGCAACCAGCGCAATCGCGGTTCAAAGTCTTCAGCAGATTGATCCTGAACTGGCAGACTTGGCGACAACACTGCCAATCCCGCCAATGCCGTTCTACATGATCGCCGGGCTCTCCGCCGCCGCTATCGTGATCGGTGGATGCCTGGTGTTCACGCCGACGCTGCAACGGCTCGGCGTCGTGCAGGCATTGGCCCCCGCGGGCCGCCAGACCCTGACGCTTTATATTGCGCATATTCTCATCGGCATGGGTATTCTGGAAGAAATGAACATGTTGGAAGGTCAGACGCCTGAGACGGCCGTCTCGGCAGCCCTCCTGTTCTGCATCTGTGCGACCGGGTATGCGTGGCTCTGGTCACGATTTGCCAAAACCGGCCCGATCGAAATGGCCATGCGCAAGCTGGCGGGGTGACGGTTCGTATTCTGCGCGGTACCAGATAGACACACATCCCGCGCACCTGTGGCTGCAAGAAGGATGAGGATCTTAGTACAATCCTCATCACTAGAAACGACTTTGATTAGACCCAGTCAGGTCTTGGCCAAGGCATCAACCAGTTCAAATTTGGTCATGTCCGAGCGGCCGGGAATATCGCGATCCTGTGCGTGTTGGTACAATTCGGATTTGGTTTTTGCATTCAGAGCGGCCTCACTGCCCTTGGCACGACCATTGTCATCGGTTGATTGACGGATCGCCTTCAGCAGATCTTCCTTGGACATCTCAGATCGCCCGTCGATCTCCAAATCCTGCGCCCGCTCGTACAGCATATCATAGGTCGGGCCGCTCTCCTTCATCTGCGCAACTTTGTCTTGGACGTCGTCAGGCTGATCGGAAAACTGCTCACTGCCATCCTGCGTATCGCTCTGTTTTTTCGCGGTTGAGCGCTGGTATTCATCTTCGGTCAGAACCATCCGGACGTCCTTGGGCAGGTAGCGCTCGCCGGTATCGCTACTTTTGGCGCCAGATTTTGTGCCCCAATCCTCTTCACTCCATTGGTTGAGGTCGGTCTCGCCCTGATCGGGGCCGTCATCTGCATAGGTCCCGCCGCGTCGCTTGTACATCTGCACAGCCAGCTGGGCCTTTCGGGCGGACCATTCGCCCGGCTCACCGCCCTTATCGCTTTGCGTGATCTCTTCCTTGACCTCCTGCCAAAGCTCAGGGTCATTCTTCTTGGCTGTTGTCATCAATCGCTCCTCCTGATGCTGTTGCAATCAGCAATCCGCCCGACCAGGAAAAGCGTCCGCCACCCTCGCCCCACCGACCATGCAGGTTTGATGAGAAACGCGCCAAGCGGCTTTCCGTTCCCCGACCTGAGAAGATCCATTTCACGTCGAGATAAACGTAACCTCGCCGCGATCAATCTCTGCCGCTGTCAGACGGCCGGTGGCGAATGCGCCAGTATCCAATGCGATCCGCCCCTCGGCGACGGTCGGCTCGTTCACGATCCAGTGGCCGTGCACGACCCAGATACCATCCTCACGACGTAGGCGGCGCGTATCAGGGTGGCCCCATACCAGCGCCTGCCGAAACTGAGCCGTCAATGGTGCCTCGGGATCGGCACCGGCATGGGCCATGAAGACGTTGCCAGATTGGCAGCAGGCCGGCAGGGTCTCCAGCCACGCAATCATCTCGGCACCCATCACCGCGCGCAGCGTCTGCGCCGCGCTCTCAAGGTCAGCTGCAGAGGATTGTTCCGAAACCCCACCCACACCAAAGCTCGCCAGCGTCTGCAATCCGCCATTGCGCAGCCAGATCTCCGCGTTCGGGATTGGGTCCGCCAGAAAATCCAGCAGCATCGCCTCATGATTGCCGGTCAGGGCTACAATATCAGGCCGTGCCATCAGCCGCCGCAAAACCTTCGCGCTCTGCTCTCCCCGGTCGATATAGTCGCCAAGACAAACCACCGGCAGCTCAGGATTAAGTTGCCCCAGAAGTTTGGCCAGCAGGTCATCACAGCCATGGATATCTCCGATCACGTAAAAGCGCAGCTCTGGGTTGAGAGCTACGAAATCTTGCGATTTTCCCTGAACTCCGGTAATTAACTTTTTGAACATAATCGCTGCTCCCTGGGGGCCTGACGCTGTTTCAACCGGCAAATCTGCGGGTTTAGTGTTAGGCGGGGTTGGGCGCAGTGTGAAGAAGCACCACCAAAAAAGGTGGGCACGACGAGGCTGGGTGGGAATGCGGGTACACGCAATTCTTCTGATTGGCTGTCTGAGCACGCTCAGCGGCCCGCTGGGTGCAATCCGTGCACCAGCCCAAACGCTGTCGACCTATGGCACCCCGGGGTTGGTCGATATGCCAACTGCTGAGGTTCTGCCGGATGGAACACTGGCGCTGACCACCTCGAACTTTGAGAACACCAGCCGCAATACCCTGATGTTTCAAATGTTGCCGAATGTCTACGGCAGCTTCCGCTACAGTTTTCTGCGGGACTTCGATTCCGGGGTGGGTCTCAGCCGCTATGACCGCAGCTTTGATGTTCACTTTCAGCTGCGCCGGGAAACCGCTGCGGGGCCTGCCATTGCCCTTGGCCTGCGCGATTTCGGGGGCACCGGCGTTTATGCCAGTGAATATCTTGTCGCAACAAAACACGTGACGCCCGATGTCATCGTTACTGGCGGGATCGGATGGGGGCGGCTGGCCGGACGCGGTGGGCAGCGCAATCCGCTGACCGCACTGAACGGGCGGTTTGATACCCGTCAAGATTCAAATGCCGGTGGCATATCGACCACAGGCCAGCTGGATTTCGGCAATTGGTTCCGGGGCGATGCTGCCCTCTTCGGTGGGCTGCGCTGGGATGTGACCCCGCAATGGTCTGTGATGGCGGAATATTCCTCCGACACCTATTCTGCAGAGGCTCAGCGCGGGCTGAGCGATGTTCGCTCCCCCTTCAATATCGGGGCATCCTATCAGTTCGACAATGGCGTGACCCTGGGCGGGTCATATCTGAATGGTTCTGCGTTTGCCGTGCAGCTGAGCTATGCGTTTGACCCGCGCCGCGCCGCGACACCCGGTGGTCAGGGCGCAGCAGCGCCCGCGCTGAAACCAGCCGAACAGGTGGCAGTGGCGAGTTGGAACCTCGCCCAGGGCGGGCCTGATGAACCACAACCTCCCCGCCTGAACGATGTGCTGAAATCCCAGCTGGAGGCGGAGGGCCTTCGGCTGATCAGTTTTGAACGCGAAGGGTCCAGCGCGCGCATCACTGTGGAGAATTTGCGCTACGGCGCGGCGGCGCAAGCGGTTGGGCGCACAACCCGCGTCATGGCCAATACTCTGCCGCCCCATTTGCAGCATTTTGAGGTGACGCTAGCTGAGAACGGACTGCCCACAACCCGCATCAAAAGCCAGCGCAGCGACCTCTACGAGCTGGAGGGGTATCTGGATGAAGCGTGGCGCAGCCTCGCCCGCGCTGAGATCGAAGATGCCCCGGACCGCATCGCTGTGGATGAGGATGTTGCTGCCTTTCCCCGCTTCACCTATCGCTTTGGGCCCTATACGCAACTTTCCTTCTTTGATCCGGATGAGCCGCTGCGCTATGAGATCGGCGCGGAGCTGAAAGCCAGCTACCAGCCTGCGCCCGGCTGGACCTTTGCCGGTAAGCTGCGTCAGCCAGTGGTCGGCAACCTTGATGCCTCGGCCCGCCCGTCGAACTCAGTTTTGCCCCGGATTCGTTCGGACTGGGCACGCTATGCATCAGAATCCGACCTGCGCCTCAGCCATCTGACCGCTGACTATAGCTGGCGGCCCGGTCAGGATCTGTTTGCCCGCGTCACCGCAGGCTACCTTGAGCAGATGTTCGGCGGCATCTCAGCAGAGCTGCTCTGGTTTCCGGTTGGCAGCAGCCTCGCACTTGGAGCGGAGCTGAACTATGCCAGACAGCGCGATTTTGACGCTCAGTTCGAGTTTCAGGACTATGACGTCATGACCGGCCATGCCTCCGTCTACTACAAAACTCGCGGCGACTATCATGTTCAGGTCGATATGGGCCGGTATCTTGCCGGCGACTGGGGCACCACGGTTACCGTTGATCGGGAGTTCAACAACGGCTTCAAAGTCGGCGCATTTGCAACGCTGACAGACGCCTCCTACGAAGAATTTGGCGAGGGCTCCTTTGACAAGGGCATTCGTGTTGAGGTGCCGGTTGCCTGGCTCACCGGAAAACCCTCCCGTCGCAGCATCACACAGGTCATCCGCCCGGTCCTGCGGGACGGCGGTGCCCGCCTGAACGTACAGACACGCCTTTATGACAAGGTCAGAGACAGCCGTGGACGGGCGCTTGCGGCACAATGGGGGCGTTACAGCAGATGATGATCGCGCGACGCCTCCACTTGGTCACCAGTGCCATCGCAGCCCTCGCCTGCCTGAGCACTGCGGCCTGCACGAATGATGAACGCGAGGTCCTGACGGCAGAGCAGCTGACACGAGGGCTTTCTGACCAGACCACCGCGCGCGCCGCCATGCTGGCCAACGCGGGTGCCGAGCAGATGCAGGTCCGCTTTCTCAAGACCGGAAGAAGCGGTGTAATGCTGCAGGAAACCCGCCGCGCCGGGCTGGTTACATGGCTGTCCTCCGACGGTGCGAGCCTGCAAACGGACAAGGGGCTGCTGCGCGCAACCCGTGGTTTCGGCGCGGGCCTGATGGCTGTGGACCTCAAGCAGTCTCGTGGTCGTATTTTTGCACATGCAGAAGGTCCGGCAGAGCGATTTCACAGCTATCTGACCGGCAATGACGAGACTGAGACCCGAACTTACCACTGCGACATCAGGGATCGAGGCAACCGCACGCTGACCGTTGCCGGCCAAGAAATCGCCACCCGCCTGATCGCCGAGAGCTGCATCAACCCGGACCAGAGTTTCCTGAACCTCTATTGGCTACGAGCAACCGACAACAGGCTCATCCAGAGCCGCCAGTGGACCGGACCTTATCTTGGTACAGTAACAACACGGCTGCAGGTGACACCATGATCCGCGCCCTCAACGCGCCTTGCCAGCGCCATCCCACCCCGACCGGAGGAAAGACCTTGCGCCTGATTTCCATGATCTGCTGCGCCGCCCTTGCGCTGGCAGGATGTTCAACCGTCTATCGCAGCTCTGATGTCATTCCCGGTGCAGGGGATGGCACACAGGTGCGTGTGGTGCCGCTGACTGGCGAAACCGTAACGCAAGCCAACCGGGCCGCCTACGCCCCGCAATCCCTTCCGGAGGCCTACGCGCACACCGCCGGTACCGGCGCGGGTGTTTCTGTTCGCGGCGCGGGGCGACTGCCAGAGGCGCCATCCACTCAGGAGGGCCTGCGCAATCAGCGCCTTGCCCTGAAGCGTCCTCCGGCGGTTCCAGAAATGTCCTATCAGATCGGGGTTGGTGATGTTGTCATGCTGGCAACCCCCACGACACGCAACACGCTGGAAGAGCTGACCGGATTGCTGGCAGCGCAGAACAGCCGCAATGGCTATACCGTACAGGATGACGGATCGGTCAATATTCCCGATGTCGGGCGCGTGCGCATTGCGGGCCTGACGATTGAGGATGCGGAGGAATTGCTGTTCCAGAAACTGGTCGAAGCTCAGTTCGACCCGACTTTCAGCCTCGAAATCGCCGAGTTCAACTCGCGCCGCGTCTCTGTTGGCGGAGCCGTTGGAAAACCCGGTGTTCTGCCGATCACCCTGACACCGCTCTACCTCAGCGAGGCGCTGGCCGCTGCGGGAAGCGTGTCCGTAGCGGATATCGACGTCAGCTCTGTCAGGATCTATCGCGACGGTGAACTCTATCAGATCCCGCTTACAGATTTCTACGCCAGCCCCGATCTACAAAACACACGCCTCATCTCCGGCGATGCGGTGTTTGTCGATACAGATTTCAATCTCAACCGCGCGGAGCGCTTCTTTGAACAACAGATACGCCTGAAGCAGACGACGCTCGCTGCCCGCGCACAGGAACTGAGCGAGCTGAACACTGCGATCTCCTTGCGCCGCAGTGACTATGCAGAACAGCGCAGCACCTTTGAGGCGCGCGAAGATCTTGGCGCGAATGACCGTGACTATGTCTATCTGACCGGCGAGGTCGATAAACAGACCCGCTATCCCCTGCCCTATGAACGCCAAGCCTCGTTAGCGGATGCGCTCTACGATGCAGGTGGTGGGATCGCGCGCGAAACCGGTGATGTTTCGCAAGTCTATGTGCTGCGCGCCTCCAGCGACCCGCGTGAATTCGGCGCGGTGACCGCCTGGCATCTGAATGCCAGCAGTGCGGCCAACCTGACACTCGCAACCAAATTCCAGCTACGGCCGGATGATGTGATCTTCGTCGCCGAGAACCCGGTCACCAAATGGGGCCGTACCCTACGCCAAATCACCCCTTCCCTGATCACAACACCCGTCGCGGCGGCGGTGAACTGATGGGACAAACGGCGATAGGCTATATCATGCGCCCAACCGTAAGCTGCGCCCTTGCCCTTCTGCTGATGGCAGGTTCCGGTCTGGCGCAGACGGCAAAGACCACAGATGACCAACTGGACTGCGAGGATGACCGCAACGCGGAAGAGGACGCGTGTCTTTTGTTCATTGAACCGGTTGCAGGTCAATTCGCACCGATGATTGCACCTGCAATTGGTCTTCTGGGTCTGGCGTTGGTCGCGGGCCTTGGCTCCTCAGGGTCGACCAGCACCACAAGCACGGACTAGGAGCAGGGCCTTAGTGGCGGCTCGCATTAAGGCCTGCCCGACGTCTCGCACTGAACCAACCAATCAGCTGCGACCCGCAGGTCTGCCCGAAAATCCTCGGTTGCCTGCGCGCGCAGATGGGGGTCAGGCACCCGAAGCAGATAAGACGGATGCAAGGTGATCAGGACAGGGGTCCCGTCGGTGCGATGCTCAATCGTGCCACGCCGTTGCAGGATATCATTGCCCGACCCAAGCAATGCCTCCACCGCTGTCGCGCCTAGCGCAAGGATCAGCTTTGGTTGGACCAGATCCAGTTCAGCCCGGAGCCAAACCTGACAGTGGTGAATTTCCGATCCATTGGGCCGTTGATGCAGTCTCTTGCGGCCTCTCGGCATAAATTTGAAATGTTTCACCGCATTGGTGACATAGGCTGCCTCCCGCGACAGCCCGATCTCAGCCGCCAACTGATCAAACAGCTGCCCGGCGGGCCCCACAAATGGCCGCCCCACCAGATCCTCCTGATCACCGGGTTGTTCGCCGACAATCATCAGATCCGCATCTGTTGGACCTTCACCGGGCACGGCCTGAGTGGCTGGGCCATACAACGGACAACGAGTGCAGCTGTTGATCGCCGCGGGCAATTCATCTGCCGGTCCCTGCCAATAGGGGTTTGCCTCTGGCAAGCGGGCCTGCACCCGCGCGGCGCGTAACGGTGGCAAGGTTGGTGCGGCTTCCGCCATGGCGCGTGCCCGCGCCGGGGCTGTGGCGATCAACTCCGGAATGGCGGCGGCCTCCGGCATGTTCTTCCAGTATTTCTTTGGCATCTCTGACTGCATGGCCTGAACCTTCAGCCGCGCCGGATTGAAGATATTGCGGAAATAGGTGATCCAGAGCTGTTCGCTGGCATCCTGCGGCAGTTCGGGCCGGGGATGGCCGGGCTCAAACCGCAACTCGCCCCCCTCAAATATCGCTGCAACATCCGGCGTCAGTATGCGCCAGTCCATATCGGCAAAGCGCCGGGCAAAGAACGTTGCCGTTGGTTCCACCGTGTGATGTGTTGGCTCGAACCACGCCGCGAAGGACCGGCGCGGCGCATCCACGTCACCCAGTTCACGAAACCGGACGAAGGCTTTCATCTTGTGTTGGCAGCGCGACACAGCTTTTTCCATCTGCCGTAGCCGGGCCAAATCTACATCACCCCGATCACTCATCAGACCACGCGCCCCCCGCAGGCGCCAGAGAAACCCATAGAGCCGGGAAAACCGGCTCGGATCGCTGTGCCAGACCACCTTATCCGCCAAGGTGACAAAGCCGCGCGGCACATGGATATCTCCATTGGGCGGCGGGCGGGTCTGTGATGCGAACAGATCCGGCGCTGTGCTATCGTTGTTCCAGAGAATTGCCTCAGGTGGAACACCCTGTGCCAGAAACCCCCGCGCAGCGCGGCGCCAGGCCTCCCCGGTCCCGATTACAGGCATTTCAGCATGGTACATCAGAACAGGGCCAGCTGTTCTGGTGGCGGTGCAAACCGCGCCCGCAAATCGACACTGTCTGTCAGCCGACCCGGTGTCCAACCGCCCGCCACGACAAAAGCCCGTGCCTTCTTCATTGAGGCCCCGATGCGCAGAAGATCCTCATATCGCAGCGACCGGTGCCGCCGGGTACTCAGGATGCGGTTCACCGTCTTCACGCCAAACCCCGGCACCCGCAACAGCATCTCCCGGCTGGCACGGTTCACATCCAACGGGAACATTTCACGATGGGCCAGCGCCCAGGCCAGTTTGGGATCTATATGCAGATCCAGATTGCCATCCGGCGTCACCGAGGTGATCTCATCAAGCTGGAAATCATAAAACCGCAGCAACCAATCTGCCTGATACAAGCGATGCTCGCGCTGCAATGGCGGGGATATCAGCGGCAACTTGGCCGAGCTGTCGGGGATGGGAGAGAATGCAGAATAATAAACCCGCTTCAGCTTGTAGCTGGAGTAAAGCCGGGTCGACTGGCCCAGCACCATCGCGTCGTTTGACCCATCCGCCCCGATAATCATCTGTGTGGACTGCCCTGCCGGGGCGAACCGTGGCGGGCGACGGCCTGTGTGGCTGCGATCCTTGGCAGCCTCCTTGCGCAGGCGCACATCGCCCATCGCCTTGCGGATTTGGCTGGGATCTTTCTCCGGCGCATGTTCGCGCACTGCTGCATCATTCGGCATCTCGACGTTGATCGACAGGCGATCCGCCAACAGACCAGCCTCAGCGATCAGCTCCGGTGCTGCATCTGGAATGGTCTTGAGGTGGATGTAACCGCGAAAATTCTCTTCCTGCCGCAGTTTACGCGCAATCTGTACCATATCCGACATCGTCGCGTCCGGCGACCGGATGATCCCAGAGGAGAGGAACAGACCTTCGATATAATTGCGTCGGTAGAATTCGATGGTCAGCTTCACCACTTCATCCACCGAAAACCGCGCGCGCGGCACGTTCGAGGACACCCGATTCACGCAATATGTGCAGTCATAGATGCAAAAGTTGGTCATCAGGATCTTCAACAGACTGATGCAGCGCCCATCTGGCGCGTAGGCGTGGCAGATTCCCGTCCCCTCGTTTGAGCCCAGCCCCTTCCCATCGCGTGAGTCGCGTTTGGTCGAGCCAGAAGACGCGCAAGAGGCATCATATTTGGCAGCATCACTTAGGATGGCGAGTTTTTGATCCAGTGTCTGTCGAGTCATATGTTCTATATATGTTCTCATTGAGGGGAAGGCAATCCAAGTTGCGATGAACAGGCCGACCCATCCCACAACTTCGGATGCGACCTCACGTCCCCGCGATTACCGGGAACCCAATCGCCGACGCTACGTTGTGCCTGCAAGAGACAGGCAGAGGCATCCCTCTCTTGCCGATAGAACGAAAGGCAGACCATGTCCGATACAATCACAACCGTGAACCCCACCACTGGCGAGACGCTCGACACCTATAACGTGCTCAGCAATGCGGCGCTGGAGGACGCTGTGCAAAGCAGTCACAAAGCATTTCTGGAATGGCGACTGACCCCTGTGGAAGATCGCGCAAAAGTCATCAAATCTATTGGCGCGGCCCTGCGCGACCGCAAGGATGAGCTTGCAGAACTGATGACAAAGGAGATGGGCAAACTGCTCAAGCAAAGCCATCAGGAGATCGATCTATGCGCCGCGATCTGTGACTACAGCGCGGCCGAAGCCCCGGCTGCGTTCGCCCCGGAAGAACGCGATATCGAGGGTGGCGAGAAAGGGCACATTTTCTACTCACCCATCGGCGTTGTGTATGGCATCCAGCCATGGAATTTTCCCGCTTATCAAGTTGTCCGCTTTTCGGTTGCCAGCTTGATTGCTGGCAACGGCGTGCTGCTGAAACATGCCTCCAACGTGACCGGCTCGGGTCAGATGCTGCAGGAAATCTACGAGGCCGCGGGCCTGCCGAAGGGTTTGTTTCAGGCGCTGGTGATTTCCCATGATCAATCGGATAGTTTGATCAGCCACGATCTGGTGCGCGGTGTCACCCTGACCGGCAGCGATGGCGCGGGCCGCAAGGTCGGTGCCAAGGCCGCTGAGGCAGTGAAGAAAACCGTATTGGAGCTGGGGTCGAACGATGCCTACATCGTGCTAGAGGACGCCGATATCGAGGCTGCCGTTCAGACCTGCGTCAATGGCCGGACCTACAACAATGGCGAAACCTGCATTGCCGCCAAGCGTTTCATCGTGGTGGACGCCATCTATGATCAGTTCCGCGACGCCTATGTCGAGGCGATGAAGCGGGTCACCCCTGGTGACCCGATGGGGGAAGATGCCGACATCGGGCCGATGGCGCGAAAGGATCTGCGCGACGATCTTCATCAACAGGTGAAAGACAGTCTCGAAGGTGGTGCCAAACTGCTTTGCGGTGGTGAGATGCCAGATGGCGATGGTTTCTTCTACCCGGCCACCGTTCTTGAGAATGTGACCCCCGGCCAACCCGCCTATGATGATGAACTGTTCGGCCCAGTCGCCGCATTGATCCGCGCGCAGGACGAAGATGACGCCATGCGCATCGCCAACGACAGCCGCTTTGGCCTTGGTGGCGGCATCATGACCAAGGACACCGAGAAGGCTCTTGCCCTCGCCCGTGATCACTTCGACACGGGGATGGTGTTCATCAACGGGTTCGGCCTTGCGATCCCCAACATGCCTTTCGGTGGTGTCAAGGATTCCGGTTATGGTCGGGAACATGGCGGCTTTGGCATGAAAGAATTTGTGAACGTCAAATCAGTCATGGTTATGAGCTGATATCGTGAGGGCCGCCTGACCTCGGGCGGCCCTCAACCCCATGGTCCATCGTTGTTGAGACAGGGATCAACACAATGAAACTGGTCTACTACACGGATGATCAGCCCGGTGTTACCCGCCGCCGTCGAGGCCGCGGGTTTTCCTACTACATGCCCGATGGCAGTCATATCGGCGATGCGGCGGAACGGGCGCGACTGAATGGTTTGGGCGTCCCGCCTGCCTACACAGATGTCTGGTTGTGCCCACTATCCAATGGCCATCTTCAAGCCACCGGGCGCGACGCCCGCGATCGGAAGCAATATCGCTATCACCCTGAATGGCAGGCGCACCGGGCCGAACAGAAATTTGCCCAGCTCGGCATCTTTGGGGAGCGCCTACCCGTGTTGCGCCGCTGGATCAGCGACAGGTTGACCGGCCCTGTTGGAGACGAAGACACCGCGATCGCCGCCGTACTCGCCCTGTTGGATCGCGGCTCGCTCAGAATTGGAAATCCCAGCTACACCGAGGAGAACGGCAGCTACGGCGCCACCACATTGCGCCCGCGTCACGTCGCCTTTTCGGGGCAGGTGATACAGCTGAGATATACGGCGAAGGGCGGCCAGACCGTGGAGAAATCCCTACGAGGCCCTGCGTTGCAACGCATTCTAGAACGCTCACAGGATCTGGCCGGTCCCGAACTGATCTCTTGGGTCGACGCCGACGGCAATGCCCGCGCCGTGCGGTCAGAGCAGGTGCAGGAAGTTTTGGCTGAGCTCTGCGGCGATGGGGTCTCCGCCAAGACCCTGCGCACCTGGAACGGCAGCCACGCCGCATTTACCGTCGCTCTCGATGCCCCAACCCTGACCATCACCGCGATGGCCGAAGCCGCTGCAGAGCGGCTACACAACACCCCAACCATCGCCCGCAACAGCTATATCCATCCGCAGATCATCGCATTGGCCGAGCTACCAGACCCTCAACGTGCAGCACGGCTGAGCGCTTTGCCACAGCGCCAAATCAGCGGGCTACGCTTGGGGGAGGATAGACTAATTGATTTCCTCAATGCCGGTTGAACGGCGCTTTCAGCGCGCCACCAATCCCGTCCTGCGACCGGTGAAATAAGCGCCCGGAACAGCCGCCAGATTGGCGATTACCGCAGCGCCAAGAATGCCTGCATAACCAAACATCCAGACACCCAGCCACGCCAGCGGCACATAGACCGCAAAGATCCGCATCAGGCTCAAACCCATCGACCAAACAGCTTTGGAACGCGCATTCATCGCGGCGTTGGCGGTCACCAAAACGCCATACCCGAGAAAGCTCCAGCTGACGATGCGCAGGTATTGCGCGGTCGTTGCAGCCGCCCCCTGATCTGACGAAAGGAGCCCCGCAATGTTAGATGCAAACAGCGTCAGCGCCAAAGCCACGGCCAGCCCGTATCCGACGCAGAATTGCCAGGATCGCCACACTGCCAGACGCGCACGCGCCTGCTGATCCGCGCCCCAGTTCTGCCCGACAACAGGCCCGATACCCGCCGACAGCGCCAGCAATGGAACAAGAGCCACCGATTGCACCCTCTGTGCAGCCCCGAGCCCGGCAACGACAGTATCACCCAGCGTCGCCGCCGCGGCTGTGACCATCGCCATTCCGGCCGGGTTGATCGCATTTGAAAATGCGGCCGGGAGGCCAACACGGATAACCTCGCGCACAGAACCGCCGATGCCATCGGTGAACACCTCTGGCGGGCGAATGACCCCGATCCGAAGCGCGTAGCTAAAAGCCCCAATCAGCGTCAGAACCCGCGCTATAGCAGTGGCAAGTGCAGCCCCGGCAGTCGACATCTCCGGCACCGGGCCGAGCCCGTAGATCAGGACCGGGTCCAGCGCGATATTAAGAACGGCTGCCACCAACATGATCATCGCCGAGGTTGCGCCATCCCCATGCGCCCGGAACACCGCATTCAAAAGCGCCATGCCGACTAAAAACGGGAACGACAGCGCCCAGAATGGCGCATAAGACCGCGCCTCTGCCAGCACATCATCCTTCGCGCCCATCACCGAGAACAGAGCGCCCGCGCCCAGGTAAAACGCCAGCGCCACCAATGTCGCAACCACGGTGCCCAAGACGATGGCGTGGATCGACAGCCTGTTGGTTTCAGCCTCGCTATCGCCGCGTCCCAGACTTTGAGAAATTGCCGCATTTGCACCAGCGGACAGGCCGATCGACAGCGATGTCACCGCTGTTGTCACGGGATAGATGAACCCTACAGCCGCAAGCGGTGCCTCTCCCAATTGACCTAGGAAATAGGCATCAGCCAGACCAACGCTCAACACGCCCAGAATGCCCAGCGACATTGGTGCAGACACTGCTGCAAGCGCACACCAGACCCCCCCTTGCGTCAAATTCTTCTGCGCCACGGGTCGTCTCCTCAGCTGATATTTTGGGATGGCTGCGTCACAAAGGGCAAAACGCGTGACTCCGCAGATAGTTCCAGCCCCATCCATTTAACACTGAATTTGTCAGTCGATAGCACCACAGCCCTTGTCCAAACACCTGATTGGGTTAGCTTCTTCCCGATACCCGTTGGTTTGACACGAAGGAGCCAATCCCGTGAGCGCAAAACGCCTGCCGGAGGAGTTACTGCACCCCCAGCCGGATGGCCTCTATTGCCCGGCGGGGGATTTCTACATCGATCCAATACGCCCGGTGCCCCGCGCGATGATCACCCATGGGCATGCCGATCATGCCCGCGCCGGTCACGGCACGGTCTGGGCCAGCCCCCAGACTCTGGATATCATGGCCATACGCTATGGTGAGGACTTCTGCGCCACCCGTATCGCCGTTGAAGAAAGGGCGGTAGTGGATGGCATCGACGCGCGGTTCACGCCCGCCGGCCATGTGTTGGGCTCTTGTCAGATTACCGTCGACGACGGCAATACCGCCATCACCGTTTCAGGTGACTACGCCCGCGTGGACAACCCCGCCTGCGCATCTTTTCAACTGGCCCCTTGCGACGTTTTCGTGACCGAGGCCACCTTCGGTCTGCCGGTGTTCAACCACCCCAGTCCGCAGTCCGAAATCGAAAAACTGCTGCGCTCTGTCGCGTCCCAACCTGAGCGCTGCCACCTTGTCGGGGCCTACGCATTGGGCAAGGCGCAACGCGTCATCGCGCTGTTGCGGCAGGCGGGTTGGGATCAGCCGATTTATATCCACGGTGCCATGCAGCGCTTATGTGACTACCACATCGCGCAGGGGATCGATTTGGGAGAACTGCGTCCGGCCACCACCAAGGAAGGCAAAGCGGCTTTTAAAGGCCAGATTATTCTTGGCCCGCCTTCCGCCTTTGCCGCGACCTGGGCACAGCGCTTTCCCGATCCGATCGTCTGTTTTGCCAGCGGCTGGATGCAGGTGCGTGCCCGCGCCCGGCAGCGGGGCGTCGAACTGCCCCTGATCCTCAGCGACCATGTGGACTGGCCGGATCTGACCCGCACCATCAAGGATCTCAACCCGAAGCAAGTCTGGGTAACTCACGGCCGTGAGGACGCGCTGGTCCGCTGGTGCGAGTTGAACCAGATCACCGCCCGCCCCCTGAGGCTCGTCGGCTATGAGGAGGAGGCAGAGTGATGCAGGCCTTCGCCGAGCTTTTGGAGCAACTCGCCTTCACACCGTCGCGTAATGGCAAGATTGCGCATCTTAGGACCGCGTTTGACGCCATCCCGGACCCGGACCGGGGCTATGCGCTTGCGGCCATCACCGGTGACCTTGCTCTGCGCAACGTAACACCCTCCCTGCTGCGCGGTCTGGTGGCAGAGGAAACGGACGCAGAGCTGTTCCGCCTGTCCTATGATTTTGTCGGTGATCTGGCGGAAACCGTGGCCCTGATCTGGCCGCACTCCGACACGGTGATTGACCTGTCGCTGGCCGATGCGGTGCATGAACTGACCAGCACCGCCAAAGCACAACTCCCCGCACTCATCGCTCGGCGGTTGTCACAGATGACCCCGACGCAGCGCTATGCTTATCTGAAGTTGGCGACAGGTGGTCTGCGCGTTGGTGTCTCTGCCCGGTTGGCGCGCAGCGCGCTGGCCCAGTTTGGCAATGTTGATGTCACCGAGATAGAAGAGCTCTGGCACGGGCTGACCCCGCCATATCTACCTCTGTTTGCGTGGTTGGAGGGGGGCGAAAAACCCGTGAACCTTGCCGCGGCCCCCTTCCGCCCGGTCATGCTGTCCACCGGCACCGATCTGGAAGACCTCACCAGCCTCTCACCGGCAGACTTCGTCGCGGAATGGAAATGGGACGGCATCCGTGTTCAAGCCGTGAACGACGACGGGACAAGACGACTGTATTCGCGCACCGGTGAAGATATCTCCGGATCCTTTCCCGATGTGATCGAAGCGTTGAATTTTGACGGGGTGCTGGATGGTGAGCTGCTGGTAAAGCGTGAGGACATCGTTGCCCCCTTTGGCGATCTACAGAAGCGGCTGGGTCGCAAGAAGGTTGGAAAAGCCATGTTGGCAAGCCATCCCGCTGCGCTACGGGTCTACGATGTACTGTTCTGGAATGGCGAGGATCTGAGATCCCGCACATTGGTTGATCGCCAGACCCATTTGCAAGCCTGCGTCACAGATCTGAATGATCCGCGTATTGATCGTTCTCTGCCGCTTGACTTTGAGACTTGGGAAGATCTGGCGAAACTGCGCGCGGATCCACCAAACAGCGTGATAGAAGGCGTTATGATCAAGCGCCGCGACAGCGCCTATATAGCGGGGCGCAAGCGCGGCAACTGGTTCAAATGGAAACGTGATCCAATGCTGGTGGATGCGGTCATGCTTTATGCACAGCGCGGGCATGGCAAGCGTTCAGGCTATTACTCCGATTTCACCTTTGGCGTCTGGGACGGAGACCTACTGGTACCAGTAGGCAAGGCATATTTCGGATTCACCGACGCCGAATTGAAGGAACTGGACCGATTTGTCCGCAATAATACAGTTGATCGCTTTGGCCCTGTCCGGGCGGTAAAGCCTGAACTGGTGCTGGAAATTGCCTTTGAGGGATTGAATGAATCGAGCCGTCACAAAAGCGGGCTCGCCATGAGGTTTCCCCGGATCAATCGCATCCGAACCGATAAACCACCGTTAGAAGCAGGCTCGATCGAGGAATTGAGAGGCTTCCTTTAAGGTTGTGTAAGTAAACAGGAATACTCAGATAATTCCTACCCAGACCATCCGCGTGAACAAAAGCGAGTACCAAATCCCATGAGCAAGCAGACATTGGCCTACCTCACTTTTCTGCTCGCCGTAGCATTTGCGGCAGCACCGTTGGTGACGAACCCGTTCACCGGCTACACCGCCGACCAGTTGCCCTACCCGCAACCCCAACCGATTATACAGCCGATAGGCCCGACTTTTTCGATCTGGCCCGTGATCTATCTCTGGCTCATTGTAGGGGCGGGCTACGGCGCACTTCGTGCGGCCGAGGATCCGTCTTGGCATGAAATGCGAAGATACTTGGCGGTCAGCCTGGTTATCGGTACCTGCTGGCTGTGGGTTGCAAACATTTCGCCGATTCTTGCCACGTTCATGATAGTGGCGATGGCTGCCACCGCGACTCTCGCAATGCGCTGCGCTGGTCGGAATGACAGGATCTGGAAGCGAGGGCCCGTGGGGCTCTACGCCGGGTGGTTAACTGTCGCTTCTGCTGTATCTATTAGCATTGTCCTTCCGGGATATGGCCTGATGGACCCGCAGCTGTCCGGAATACTATGCCTCATCATCGCCTTGGTCGTAGCGCTTCTGGTACAGACAGGTAGCCCCTCAGCTTGGACCTACACTGTTGCCATCTGCTGGGCTGTCGGTGGCATCGTCATCAATCAGTGGGGCAGCGACAACTTGCTCGTTGTTGCCTTGGCCGGTCTGGGCTGGATCATCGTTGCGTTGCGCGGCCTATTCAGCGCCGGATTGAAATATGCTACTGAGTAGTGTAGGCATGGTACTAGTCAGCCCGCAACATCAGGTACGATATGAGTGTTAAAGCCTCCATCTCCTTGACCGAAGCGCAGGATGACTTTGCCCGCACCTTGGTCGCGGAAGGCCGGTATTCGAGCCTTAGCGCGGTGTTGCAACAGGGTCTTGAACTTCTGCGCGAAGAAACAGAGGCACGCCGTGCCGATACCGCAGCCCTGCGTGCCCTGATTGCAGAGCGGCGCGATGGTGCCTTTGTCAGTGCGTCAGACGGCCGCCAACGCACAGCTGATTTTCTGGCACGGAAACGGATGCAGCATGATCTACCGGGTTGATCGTGCCGAAGCGATCGACCGAGACCTAGAGGCTATTTTCGACTTTCTCTTTGAAGCCGCCATCAGCTTTGGTGAGGACGCAGAGACGGCGTTTGAACGCGCCGCGACACGTCTGACAGAGATTGACGACGCGGTTGAGGCATTGGGGCAAGCGCCCCACCAAGGCACGCTGCGCACCGACATTGCGCCGGGCCTGCGCAGCGTCACAAAGGGGCGTGCCATCTTCTATTTTGATCTCAACGAGACAGGCCAACAGCTGCGCGTGCTGGCGGTGTTCTTCGGTGGGCAAGATCACCAGCGCCGAATGCTGTTGCGTGCGCTTGGCCATGATGAGGCGTGACCAAAGATCTGATCAGGCCCCGATTTCATCATGATTGGTCAGGCATTCGGAATGATCCCGCAACACCTCCAGAACGCGACATTCGGCGACCGTACCGCCAGCACAATCGCAGATCATTCGCTGCAACTCAGTCTGCAGGGCTTCCAGTCGCGCGATCCGGTCCGCCACTTGCTTCAGCTGCCGTTGCGCTATGGAATCCGCATTGGAACATGATTGACCGGGATGATCCGCCAGATCCAACAATTCACGAATGGCCTCCAACGGAAACCCCAGTTGCCGGGCATGGCGGATAAAGGCCAATCTATCCAGCTCGGTATGGCCATACCGACGTTGCCCGCCCGCGGTTCGGCCCGGTTCCGGCATTAAACCGATTTGTTCATAGTAGCGAATGGTCTGCACCTTTGTCCCGGTGCGTTTGGCCAATGTCCCAATCGTCAGCATGCTGTTTTCCCCAGCGACCATAAAAATCTACATAGACTGTAGAATTCAACCTGCCGCCCCGCAAGCCAGGGAAACCGCAAAAAGGGGCCGCCCATGGCAGCCCCTTTTGTCAAAACCTTGATGCCTCAGGCAGCCGCTTCTCCCGGCCGCTTACCCAGAATAATCATACTCAGCAGGTCGTCATCGGTGACATCGTCAATATCAACGGTGCCGACCAGCTGACCATTCTTCATGACAGAGGCACGGTCACACAGCTCCATCACCGCATTGACGTCATGGTCGATCAGGAAAATCCCGATCCCCTGTGCCTTCAGCTGCTGAATCAGCTCTGCCACCATCTGCGTCTCATGCGGACCAAGGGCTGCCGTCGGCTCATCCATGATCAGGATTTTGGCGTTGAAATACACCGCCCGTGCAATGGCCACCGACTGGCGTTGGCCACCGGAAAGCGCCGACACCGGTTCTGAGAACTTCTGGAAATTCGGGTTCAGCCGGTTCATGATCTTGCGGCACTCAGCCTCCATTGCGGAGTCGTCGACCAATCCAAACGGCGTCACCAGCTCACGCCCCAGAAACAGGTTTGAGGCCGCATCAAGGTTATCCGCCAGCGCCAGCGTCTGATAGATCGTCTCGATATTATGCGACCGCGCATCCCGCGGATTGGTGATCTCAACCCTGTCGCCATTGACCCGGATTTCACCGGCATCCATCTGGTAAGCGCCGGACAACACCTTGATCAGGGTGGATTTCCCGGCACCGTTGTGGCCCAGCAATCCGACAACCTCACCCGGGTAAAGGTCGACGCTGACGTGGTCCACGGCTTTGATGCCGCCGAAGGAGATCGAAATATCCTTCATCTCGACCAGCGGGGTGGCGCCTGCGGCGCGCAGCTCTTTTGCGGTGCTCATATCCGGGCCCCCACACGTTTACGGTACAAGATATCAATCCAGACTGCCGCGACCAGCACTGTGCCGACAACGATATTCTGAAACGGTGCATCGACACCAACCATGGCCATACCCGATTGCAGACTCTGCATGATCAACGCGCCAAGGATCGCACCGTAAATCGTGCCAAAGCCGCCAGACAGGGCCGTGCCGCCGATGACTGCCGCCGCAATGACGCGCAGTTCATCCAAGGTGCCGATATCGTTGGAGTGGTTCGCCAGTCGCGCCGACGCCACCACTGCAGAGAGCGCACAGAGGAACCCCATGAGGGCGAAGATCTTCACCGTCAGAAGCCGCGTGTTGATGCCAGACAGCTCAGCCGCATCAGGATTGCCGCCAGTCGCAAAGATATACCGCCCCAGACGCGTCCGGCGGGCGATAATCGTCATCACCACAGCGGTAGCAATCAGGATCAATACCGAAATCGGCAGACCATAGCCAACGACCAGCCCCTCGGGCATGGTTTCCCCCTGCGCTTCCAGCATCCGCTTCAGACGGCGGGCGGGAATTTGATAGGCATTGAGGACGGCAACAAAACCAAGGATGGACGCGGCAATAGTACCGGCGATCACCGCTTCTGCCCAGGCTGGCTTCACCGGGAAGCCATGTCCCTGTTTCGCACGACGGCTGTTCCACAATGCGGCCAACGCCAGAACGGTCGCAACGATCCCAACCGCCCAGCTCAGCGTGGTGCCCAATGTGCCGGAGGTGCCGCCAAAGACCAGAAAGGTGCTGTCGAGCGGGCCAATCGTCTGACCATCGGTCAGATACCAGGCCACATTGCGCCAGACCAGAAATCCGCCCAGCGTCACAATAAAGGCCGGAATGGTCAGAAAGCCCACCATCCACCCCTGAAAGGCACCGATCAGCGTACCAATGGTGAGGCCCACAGCCACGGTGATAATCCAGGTGGCAGGATGGTTGAGGCCAAGACCCAACATATCCGGCAGCACATCCGTCTGCACCACGGCCATCACCGCCGAGCAGGTCGCCAGCAGCGCGCCAACACTCAGGTCAATGTGACGGGTCACGATCACAAACACCATGCCCGTGGCCATGATCGCCACCGACACGGTCTGAATGGTCAGGTTAAAGATATTGCGCGGCGTCAGGAAACGCCCATCCGTCAGGATGTTGAATCCAATGCACAAGATGACAAAGGCACCGATCATTCCCAATAGGCGGACGTCCAGTTCCAATTGCTGGAACAGGCCACGCTTGCTGTGTTCGGGGATCGGCTGAGACGTGGTTTCGGTCATATCCGAACTCCAGTGATCAGCGGTATTTAAAGGAGGGACGCGCGCCCGATCCGATCAGGACCGTCTTGTGGGCGCGCGCCGGTTTGAAACGCAGCAGCTGAGCGTTCTCAGCCGCAGCTTAGTTGCAGGGCGCGGGGCCGTTGGTCACACCTTGGCACAGCGCTTCTTTGGTGATCCATCCAGCATCCACAACAACCGACAGGTTGTCGGCGGTTACCGGGATCGGTTCCAGGAAGCGAGCGGTCAGCTCAGTGCCCGCAGGGGAGGTCCAGGCAGCGCCGCCCGCAACATCACCCATGGCAGCACCTTCGGCCATTTCAACCGCGATATTTGCCGCAGCCTTGCCCAGATCACGGGCGTCTTTCCAGACAGATACAGTCTGCGTGCCCTTGGCAACACGGTTGAGTGCAGCGTGATCCCCATCCTGACCGGAAACCGCGATGCCTTCCATGCCCTGTGCGGTCAGCGCGGCGACGACACCGCCGGCGGTGCCATCATTGGAGGCGACGACCGCATCAACCTTGTTGTCGCTGGCGGTCAGGATCTGCTCCATGTTGCGCTGTGCGTTGGCCGGCAGCCAGCCATCGGTATAAGCTTCACCAACGATTTTGATGTCGCCGCTGTCGATTGCGGCCTGAATGATCTCTTGCTGACCACCGCGCAGAAAATCGGCATTTGGATCGGTGGGCGAGCCCTTGATCATCACATAGTTGCCGCTGGGTTGGGCGTCGAGCACGGCGCGCGCCTGCATCCGACCCACTTCGACGTTGTCAAAGGTCAGGTAGAACGCACGGCCGTCTTCGATCAGGCGGTCATAGGCAACAACAGGGATGCCCTCGTCTGCGGCAGCCTGCACGGCCGGGCCGATGGCCTGGGCATCCTGGGCCAGTACGATCAGCGCATCAACGCCCTGTGCGATCAGGCTTTCGATGTCAGAAAGCTGCTTTGCCGAAGATGACTGCGCATCTGCAGACACATAGGTTGCACCTTTTGCTTCCAGTGCGGCCTTGATCGCGGCTTCGTCGGTTTTCCAGCGTTCTTCCTGAAAGTTCGACCAGCTGACGCCAACGGTCACATCTTCGGCAAGGGCCATGCTCGCGGTTGCGGCAAAAGCTAGTGCGGATACGCCACTCAAGAATTTCATTGTTTTCCTCCCTCGGGTCGTTGCGGGCCCGTGCAGCAGTCAGGTCCCCCCTCGCTGCATGCCCGTCCTGATATCCCTAACATTATTTTTTTTGAAACTCAAATTAAATAATGTATCATGAGGCCGGATATCTTGTCGGTCGGTCGTTTCCTGCGATAACCCGCCCGACAATAAGGGGGAAATACGGTGGTCAAATCGGACAGGCTTTCACATTCCGGCGAGTTGCGCGAAAGCAGCCGCCTACAGGTATTTGATACCATACGCGCCGCCGGGCAGATCGCCCGAATCGATATTGCCCAGATCACCCGGATCAGCCCGGCCACTGTCACCGCAATCACTGCTGAGCTGCTGGCTGCCGGATTGATCGAGGAGGTCAGCCCCGACACCGCGCGCGGTGCCAAACGGGGCCGCCCACGGGTTGCCCTCAAAATTCGGGGCAGCGCCCATCATATCGCAGGGTTGAAACTGTCCCATCACGCCATCACCACGCTGATCACCGATTTCGAAGGCACCGAATTGATCAGCCACGAAATGCCCCTGCGTGGCGGTCAGATGTCCCCGGATGCCCTGTGCGAGAAAATTGTCGAGGCGCTGGATCAAAGCTGCGCCAAAGGTGGGCTGACCCGCGCGCAGATCTCCGGCGTCGGCATCGGCATGGCAGGTGTCATGGATGCGGACCGAAACTTCATCTATTGGTCCTCATCGCTCAATGTGCGCAACATTGACCTCGGAAGTGCGCTAAAGTCGCACCTCAGCATGCCGGTGTTCATCGACAATGACGCCAACTTGGTCGCCAAAGCAGAGCATCTGTTCGGCGAAGGCGACACCCGCAGCAACTTTGTCGTTGTCACCGTCGAGCACGGCGTCGGCATGGGCATCGTTATTGACAACCAGATCTATCGTGGCGCGCGTGGCTGCGGTGCGGAGTTCGGCCATATCAAGGTGCAGTTGGAAGGCGCGCTCTGCCAATGCGGGCAACGTGGCTGTCTGGAAGCCTATGTTGGCGACTATGCCCTGCTGCGTGAGGCAAATATCACCAGTGGAGTCGAGCGGCACAAAGATCTTGCTTCGCTTTATGCAGCGGTGGCTGATGGCGACATGATGGCACAATCCATCCTCGACCGCGCCGGACGGATGTTTGCCATGGGTCTGGCGAACATTGTCAATATCTTCGACCCTCAGATGATCGTCCTGGCCGGCGCGCAGTTGGCCTTTGGATACCTGTCTTCTGACAAAGTGGTCGAAGAAATGCGCCGCTGGGTGGTGCAGGTGGATGGCCCCCTACCAGAGGTGCGCGTGCATGGCTGGGGCAATCAGATGTGGGCGAAAGGCGCCGCAGCCTATGCGATTGAAGAAGTCTCGGCCCTCACCATTCGCGAGGTTGCAAGCCATGCCAGTTAGGGTCCGTCTACTTCTGGCGCCACTGTGCCTTCTGCCGCAGATTGCGCTCGCCAACGGTTCTGAGCCGCCCGTTTTCACCCCACGCCCGATCGCCGCGCATATCTATGATGGCGGCTGGGAGCATTTCGTGGGCGGCGGGCTGGCTTCGCTGGATTGCAACGGCGACAGATTTCCCGATCTGGTGGCCGCAGGTGGCAGCAACCCGGTTCAGTTGATGATCAATCGAACAAAGACCCCCGGTGCAAATGTGCAGTTTACCGCCGATACGCCAGAAGCCTTGGCGCAAACGGGGGTCACCGGCATCTATCCGCTGGATATTGACGGTGACGGGATTCTGGATCTCGCCCTGTTGCGTGTCGGCGCCGACCAATTGCTGCGTGGCACCGGAGACTGCCAGTTCGAACCATTTGATGATCTTGGATTTTCCAGTGGTGATCACTGGACCACTGCCTTCTCCGCGACATGGGAAAATGGGGCGCAACTCCCCACTCTGGCCTTCGGCACCTACGTAGACCGGAGCAACCCGGATGGTCCTTTTGAGGCCTGCGATGACACGCTGCTTTATCGCCCCGAGGGGAGCAGATATGGCCCGCCAAACAGGCTCAAACCCGGCTATTGTGCCCTATCCATGCTGTTCACCAACTGGCACCGGCGCAAGGACGGGCCTGTGCAGGGGCGCGCCGACCTGCGCATCAGCAATGATCGGCACTATTACGTCCGCGACGGGCAGGAACAAATGTGGAAGATGACCACGCCGCCCGTGCTATACCAGCAGGATGACGGCTGGGCCCCCTATCACCTCTGGGGTATGGGAATCGCGTCGCGCGATCTCAATGGCGATGGGTTCTCTGATGTCTATCTCACCTCAATGGGGGATCAGAAGCTTCAGCTGTTTGATCCGGCCGGTATCGGCCCGTCCTACCGCGATGTGACCTACGACTACGGAACAACCGCCCACCGTCCAACCAGCGGCGGCGACGGGCGACCCTCCACCGGATGGCATGCGGATTTCGGTGATGTGAACAACGACGGACGTGACGATATCTTCGTGACCAAAGGCAATGTGGAACAAATGCCAGACGCCGCCATGCGTGACCCAAATACGCTTTTGATCCAAGGTGTTGACGGGCGATTTACGGATGCCGCCGCGGCGGCACAAATCGCCAGCATGGCCCGGTCTCGTGGCGCCGTACTGCGTGACTTCAATCTGGATGGTCGCCTTGACCTCGCCGTGGTCAACCGTCGCGCGCCGATGGAGCTCTATCAGAACGCCACTCAAGCAACAGGTAACTGGCTCTCCCTGTCGTTGCGGGGCATTGCGCCGAACACCCAAGCCATCGGTGCCTTTGTCGAGCTGGACACCGGAACCCGGATCCATACCCGCGAAATCACGGTTGGTGGAGGTCACGCGGGCGGTTCCGTCGGCGATCTACATTTTGGCCTGGGAGAGGCGCAGGGCCTGCGATTGCGTGTGATCTGGCCGGATGGAGAGACAACCGAGTGGCAGGCGGTGCCACCCAACCAGCATATTACAGTGATCCAGTAGCCCCGTCCGGGCCTACTGCTCCACAGGCAGGCCTGAGGGCACGGTATCAGGTACGCCAAGCCGCCCCGCCGCCGCAGTGCTATCGGTCAGAGCCTCAAGAAAGGCAACAAGATCGGCGATCTCACCGTCACTCAGCGCAACAGGCGCCAGATCATTGGCGGATGCGATACGCTGCACCTCCGCAGGATCATCCAATGCGGCCCAATCTACCGCGCCCGAAAGTGCAGGCAGAACCACCTGAGTGCGGTCATATGCCATCAACGCGTCCAGCGGGTCCAGATGATGACGCACAACCGCCTCCAGAGTGCCATAGGCGCCGCTATGCCCATAGGGTGCCGTCAGCGCCACATTCCGCAACGAGGGGGTGCGAAATCTATACGCATCATCAGGGGTTCCGGTGACACGTAGCCTGCCTTCATCGCGGGCATGCGCTTCAAACCGCGCCGCCTTTCCCGGTCCGAGTTGTGGCATTGCGATTGCGTGAAACCCATTGTCTGTCTGCAACCAGCCGGAATGGCATTGGCTGCAGCCTGCTGCGCCATAAAACAAGCCCTGCCCCCGCGCCGCAACGGGTGGCAGCGGCTCTCCCTGCATCTGCGCACGATCAAACGGGCTGTCATCGGCCCGCCACTCAAACCGGATAAAGGCGGCAAGCATATTGCCGATATCCGTGAACCGAATGGGAGCCCCAGCGCCTAGCACGCGATCAAACCGCTGCCTGTATTCCGGAATATCCGCCACCCGACCTGCGACCAGATCCCAGGCGCCCCCCGGGTGGCTCAACTGACCCAGACGCACCGCGCGGGACACCTCGTTTTCGCCGTAGTGGCCCGCCATCTCATCTGCTGAAAGCACCGGAAACATCGCCTGGGCAGACAGCGCCGAGTCAAACCCAGACAGCATATCGCCCTCCAACGGCGTCCGAATACCTGACCCGTAGGCGGGATCTGCCTCCAGACGACCGTCATGAAACATCACATCCATCCCGCGCGCGCCAAGGTTCCAAAGTGCGGGCGCATTGCGCGGGATGCGTTGCTCCGGCAGGTTTTCGGGATCCACCTGTCGTTTGGGGCCCAGCCCGTTGGCGCCTTCACCCAGCGACAGCGACACACCATCACCAGTGCCAAACCGCGGATGATGACAGCTGGCGCAGCTGATGTTGCGATTGCCTGACAGGATCGGATCGTAGAACAACAACTGCCCCAACTCGACCTGTGCCTGATCCATCAGCGCGAAACTCGGACGTTGTCCAAGATCCAAGGGCTGATGCTTGGTCTCCGCGATGACAGCGTTGGTATAGGCCACAAGGCTCAGACCAGCGATAACACACCCCAGAAGACCGTTCCGACGCCAATACTCAGTCATCCTGATCCGCCTCATTTGTTGAGAAATTCAATGATAATCTCTGATGATACGGCCGCCCTGGGTGCACCAAAACACTTGGAAAATCAGGTTGATTGACCGCATCCGGGAACCCCTGCGGCTCAATACAGACAGCGACAAAGGGTGCAAGCTGCTGCCCGCCCTGTGCCGCCACCGCGCTGTTCAGATGTGTTGCGGTATAGATCTGCGCACCCGGCTGATCCGAAAAAACCCGCATGGCGACCCCGTTTGGAGCAGTCAATCTTGCAATTTCCGGCATATGGCTATCGGCACCCTTGGCAAAGATGACATGATTGTCGGTCCCAAGCCGCAATGGATCCAGCGTTGCAAAGGATTGCCCAACGGTAAAATCCAATGAGGTCCCCGCGACAGGCGCAATCGCGCCTGTTGGCACCCCGTCCGGGCGAAGCAGAAGATAGGCGCTCGAAGGACAGCGGAGGCGATGCCCCCAAATGTCGCCGGTGACACCCAGCGTATAGTAATTGTGCTGCGCCAGATTGATTGGTGTCGTCTGATCAACGCTGGCACTCATATCATAGCTGACACTGGCGCCGGACACTGTGATCCGCAGCAGGAATTCAGCGCACCCGGGATAGCCATTCTCACCATCAGCTGAGGTATATCTCAGCTCCGCCGCATCATCGGCCACCTGCTGGATTTCCCAAAACACCCGCCCGAGACCCGCCGTCCCACCATGCAGCTGATTGCCCCCCTCATTGGCATCCAGTGCAACCAGCCGCCCCGCCAGATCGAAACCCGCGCCGCCAACGCGATTGGCCAACCGGCCAACAATAGCGCCCAGATAGAAAGGGTCCCCCAGATAGGAGACGATATCACGATAGCCCAGAACCATCGGCACCCATCCATCGCCGACGCGCAGATCCAGCCGTGCCGTGACCGCGCCGAAGTTGAGGACCCGAAGCCGCAGAAGATCAGTCTCCAGATCCAGCCATCGCAGCTGATCAGCGGCAGTCTCCGGCAAATGCGCGTGCGGCGGAGAGGATGCTCCAATAGATGACTGGCTGGCTGATGGCATAAATGGGTGTCCTTGGCTACAGAACCCCGACTAGTCCTGATATGGCTATTTATTTCGAATATCAAATTAATACGCCGCATCAGAGCTGTCAATTCAGCCGACACTGGTGGCTGAGCAGCGGGCATCAGAGATGTCGGCGTCGGTGTCAGCCACACGTTCCATCGGCCGCGCCAGACACCGACGCAGCCCCGGCAATCAGACAGCGCCCAAGCAATACTCTGTTTAAGACAAATTCTTGCCACGAATTTGAATCAAATCTTAGGAAAGGCGGATGAGGTCGCAGCCACCAAGAGCAAATAGCGACCCTGTCGACATTCATGTTGGCACCGCGAGGTTGAAGATCGGGGTAAGACATGAGCGACATTACAAATTTCGACAACCTGCGCTCACCCGTCGGCTGCGAGCAGGCCGCTCCACGGCGTATTGGCCTTTACGCCATCATCGGGAAACGCCTTCTCGATATCCTCTTGGCCCTGATACTGTTTCCGGTACTTTCGCCGGTGATTGCCCTTCTGTGGATGATCAGCCGACGCGACGGGGGGCCGGGCTTCTTCGGCCACACGCGCATCGGGAAAGACGGTACCCCCTTCACCTGCTGGAAAATCCGCACCATGATCCACGGTGCCGAAGACGTATTGGCCGAACATCTGAAAACCGACGCCAAGGCAGCTCAGGAATGGGCGCGCGACCGTAAGCTGAGCCGGGACCCGCGGATCACCGGCCTGGGGCTATTCCTGCGCCGCAGCAGCCTGGACGAGCTGCCGCAGATCTGGAATGTGCTGCGCGGCGACATGAGCTTTGTCGGGCCACGGCCAATCGTGCGGTGTGAGTTGAGCAAATATGGATCCGCCGCGCCGATCTATCTCAGTCAGAAACCGGGAATCACTGGCTTGTGGCAGGTATCCGGGCGCAATGATGTCAGCTATGAGGATCGCGTCTCTTTTGATATTGATTACCTCGCACGCCGGACATTCAGCTTTGATATCAAACTGATCCTGTTGACGGGCCTGTCGGTTATCGCCCGGACCGGACGGTAAAGACGCCATTAAGCCCTATGCGATACTGTCCGGACGAAGGCAAAAGGGATCACAGCCTGTGTCAGCGGCGGAGAGCCGCGCGGCATCAGCTTCCCTCACTGCAATAGCGGGACGACCAGAATGCACGACAGCAATACCGACGCATCAACACTGAGCCATGTATCAAGAGGCCGCGGCCGCCTCGCGTTGCTCGGGGTGTTCTGGTCTTTCGTCAACATCATGGTCAGCAATGGTCTCACCGTTGTTGTTTTCCTCGTCACCTCGCTGCTGCTGGAGCCTGCCGATTTTGGCGCGGTGGCCCTTGCGACATCAATTGTGATCTGGGTGATGACCTTGGTGCCCCTCCCCCTGGGCGACGCCATTATTCAACGCAGCGATCTGAGGCAGGCGCATCTGGACAGCGCATTCTGGCTGACCATGGCCATTGCCTTGGCCGCGATCGCGATCTTGGTTTTCACAGCCCCGCTGATCGCAAGCTGGACCAGTCTCGATGTGCTGGCAGTCATTCTGCCGGTCTTGTCCCTGCGCATCCTCTTCGTATCGCTTGGAAATATCCCCGCCGCCCTGGTGAACCGGCGCATGGAGTTTCGCCATATCGCCCTGCGCACAACGCTGGCCAACGGGTTGGGTGCGGCGGGTTGCCTGCTGCTTGTCCTACAGGGCTATGCCATCTGGGCTCTGATCATGGCACAGGTGATCACCGCCGTGGTTGGCTGCGTCGTCTCCTACTGGACCGCAGATTGGCGTCCTGGATCTCAGCTTTCCCGTGCGGCGCTGAGAGATTTGCGCGGTTTTACCCTGTTTACCATGGGCGGGCGGATGATCGAACCGACCAAGATCAACCAGATTCTTCTGGGGATTGTTGCAGGGCCGGCTGTGCTCGGCATTTTCTTCTTCGCCCGTAGAATCTGCGAGATCCTGCAGGAGCTGACCATCGGGACCCTGCTGCCAGTCACCAGAGTCCTGTTCGCCAGCCTCCAAGCGGAAAAAGATCAGCGCCGCGAGGCGTTTATCCTCAGCAGCTTTGCCGCAGCAACAGCTGCCTTTCCGTTGTTCATCGGCTTTATCATCGTGGCACCAACAGCCATCCCCTTTGTCTTTGGCAGCAAATGGCTGGCGGCAATCTATCCGCTGCAATGCTTTGCCATGCTGAGCCTGATGATGAGCATCGGCGTCATGCAGGCTTCTCTGGTTCGGTTCTCAGGTCATGCCAGATGGTGGTTCGGCTTCGAATGTGTGGTCAGCCTGACAGGATTTGCGGCAATACTACTGCTGGCCCCTGGAGGTCTGAACCCGATCATGTCCGCGCTCGTGGGCATCTCCTTCCTGCTGTGGCCAATTGCGACACGCAAAACCCTGAGGATACTCGATATGTCGGTGGCAACCTATATATTCGATTCCCTGCGACCGGCCCTGATATCTGTATCCATGATGGCCATCGCCCTATTTACGCTGCGCGAATTGGGACCTCCGATGTATGGGACCTCGCAACTGTTGGCGCAGTTTGCCGTGGCTATCCCCACCTATGTTGCTATGATCCTTCTGGTTGGGGGGGACCGACTCCATCAGATTGTCAGCAAGATCCGAAGCAACAGGAACAATTGCTCGCAGTAGCGCGGACAACCCCCGGTCAGCCTGGAGAAGCAAGCCTTACGCCTGGCTTCAACACCGCCGTATGCTGGGCTGCATGTTCCTGACGTAGAAATTCACTGAACACGGTGAAGCCGTTTCAGCGCTCTCTGCGCGGCTCTCGGTATTGACCAAGCTGCACCCCGCAACGAGCTTTCCATCCGATCCTTACCGCATCGGCGGCTACCCCATGTAGGCGTCCGGAGAGAAAGCTGAAGCTCGTCGCAACTTCGAGCCCTTTGTGTCATTTTGCGGCTAATCGACCTAATCTGTGCTGTCAGCGATGCGGAATTAGAGAACGGCAAGTGCCACCAAGAAATATCTCGCCGTTGGATATCACGAGCCCCAACCATGCGCCAAGATGACAGTGCGCAGTTCAAAAGCCAGCCTGGAGAGCGGGGCAAATCAAAGACCAAGCCCCCGTCTTCTTTCAACGCTGCGAACCTCGTCCTATGGAAATAGGTGCCAACGCCACCCGACCGGGGGACTGTGCCAGACATATAGCAGGAGTCTGCAAGAGTTGGTTGCCGATCCATTTCCGAAACACCAGTCGATGCGTCGAACTGTTGCTGAGCGGAGCCGATACACATCGCCGATGCCAATATTGCAACAAGGGGCCACCGCCTCTAGCAAGCTGCGGTGGCCCAAGTAGCCCTCAACCTGAAGCCCCCAGACGATCTGCCTGTAAGCCCTTCAGGAAGGAGTGTCATGTTGTTCGGAACATCTCGCCAGACAGATCTTGGCTACCGAGTGTAGTGCTGATGCAGTGATAACTGTTGATCTGAGAGCCATTCCTGATCTAGGCGGCTGCGACATAGCGGTGCGAATTCCGTTCACCCTCTATGCGATCACCGGTCTGAAAGGATGTCACCAGGCGAGACAGGTTCGTCGTCTCATGATCCAGAGAGCTACAGGCTGCAGCGGTTTCTTCGCACATGGCAGCGTTCTGTTGTTGCGCAGCCTCTAGCGTGCTCATGGCCCCGTTCAACTCGGAAATCCCTCTAGATTGCTCGTCCGCCTGCTTGGCAATATCGCCGACATGTTCAGAAATGCTGCCAATGGCATTCATGATCGTGGTGAGTGAGTCGTTTGTCCGGCCTACAAGATCGACACCATGGGCCACCTGCGCTTCAGAGGCAGCAATCAACTTCTTGATTTCGAGGGCGGATTCCGATGACCGCAGAGCGAGGCTGCGGACTTCAGCTGCTACAACCGAAAACCCGCGACCTGCCTCACCCGCGCGCGCGGCCTCTACACCGGCGTTCAGAGCAAGAAGGTTAGTCTGGAACGCGATGTCATCAATCATGCCGGTGATCCGCGTGATCTGCTCGGACGTCGCGGCAATAGAGTCCATTGCATCCACTGTCTCACGCGCAACCGCTGAGCTGTTGGTTGCATTCTGACTCACTGAGGTGACCAGAGCCTCGGTTTCGCGCGCGCCGCCGGCGACATGTTGCACATTCTGTGTAAGCTCGCTCAGGGAGGCGGCTGTCTCTTCCAGCTGCAGCGCTGATTGCTCAGTCCGCTGGGACAGATCATTGGTTGCGGACGCAATTTCCGTCAGCCCAGTATCGATGGAGTCAGCGGAGTCATTGACCGATGTGATCAGCTTGCTCAGTTGTTCAACCGTGTTGTTGAAGTCCTGGCGCAGCGCCTCATATTGGCGCGGCATCTCGTCATGGATTTTGACATCCAGCCGCCCAGCGGCCAATTGCTGGAGTTGTAGTGCAAGCGTTTTGACAACCTCTTCCTGTTGTTGTTTCTCGCGCAACTGAGTTGCCTCCAGCTCTTCCTTGGAGGCTAGGCCCTGACGCAGCGTCTCGATGGAAACAGCCATCGCCGCTATCTCGTCTTTTCGTTTCGGAATATCAACAGGTTCATGGACTTTGCCCTCGGTCAGGTCCTTCATGACCCGGAGCATCCTGCCCAGAGGACGCCGCACGAGCGAACGAACCGAGAAAAGGATAGTGGCCAGAGTCAGACCCAACAACAGCACGTTTGTAATCAGCTGCTCATAAATGCTGGCCTTGACGGGGTTAACGAATACGTGGCGTGGGACATCCAGAACCACAACCCAGGTCTTGTTCATGCCATAGGCGGTAAACGGGTAGAACAGACGTGTAGATCCGTCCGCTCGATCTGAGACAATCTGCACCTCACCCGTTTCAACAGCAGCCTGAAATTCAGCGACTTCCTCACCTTCAAAGGCTTGGACCAGCATCTCCGGGTCCGGGTGAGAGAGCCATTTGCCCCCCTGCCCTAACAACATCACACTGCCGCCCTCATAGACGGAGAGCCCACGAACGAAGTCGCCCAGATTGTCGAGGACGATATCTACGCCCGCGACACCGACGATCTGCCCTTTGGCGTTGACCGGGACCGACACCGATGTCAGCAGCCTGTTCTCATTGGAAAGATATGGCTCAGTGATCACACTCTCACCGCTGTCGATGGGCAGGCGATACCACTCGGACGTATCATTCGGATCAACTTCGAAGGTCTCGAAGTTCAACCCGCCCGCATCCGATTTGGTCCAATAGGCGGCGAAGATACCATCCGCATTGCGGCCTTCGGATCCAGTAATGAAATCCTCGGTGGCGCCATCAGGGATTGCGGACATCCAGGAGGAAAACACAAGATCGTAACGGCCTGGTACACCTTCCATGATTTTGATCAGATCGGCGGTGGTCGCTTCGCCATCCTCAATGTAGCCGGACAAGGCTCCACCAAGAGCAGATGCGGCCGAGGTCGCCTCAACCAGCTGCGAAGACAGGCTCTGGGCAATGTCCGAAGCGCGTTGGGATGCGCCTTCCAGGACCCGCTCTCGAACCTGTTGGGACTCATTGAGAGCCGTGAACACGCTGAAGCACAGCATCAAACCGGTGATGGCAACCGTGGTCGCGGCAAGAAGCTTGCCTGAAATTGTATTGAACAGAGCTGGCATTGAAATCTCCACTTGGAAGGCTCGTCGTTAACGATCCCTCCCACATTTGCCTGAACAAAGTGTTGACCCATGTATTCAATGCGTAGGTCCAATCCGGTTTACCCAGCATATTTCAATCAGATTGGAGATAATTTTTACGCCACTGTGTTCATCGCTCCAAGGTGAGTGCGGCCCTATCAGATCTCCGCAGTCACCGCAGACAGCCAAGCCTGTGCAGCCTCACTCAGCAACGGAGCCAGCCGTTGTGACACCTGTCGATGATAGCTGTTCAGCCACAACCGTTCAGCCGCAGTCAATGCATCAGGGATCAGCATATCAGTCTGTATCGGTGCCCACGTCATATTCCGGAACGCCAAGAAACCATTCTGTTCCTCAATGATTTCAAAGATATTCTCGATGCGGATACCAAACCGGTCAGCCTCATAGTAGCCCGGCTCAATCGACACCACCATGCCAGCAGTCAGATCCACCGGATTAAAGGGCTTACCGATGCGTTGGGGATGCTCGTGAACCGACAGCCGGTGCCCGATCCCATGACCAGTGCCATGATCGTAATCAAGACCCAGATCCCAGAGCGGGCGTCGGCAGATCGCATCTATATGATGCCCTTGGGTACCGCGCGGAAACCGCAGCGTGGCAAGCGCATGGAAAGCTTTGAACACGGCCGTATAGGCCCGGTCGTATCCTCCGGGGCGCAGGTCAAACGCATAGCTGCGGGTGGCATCGGTGGTCCCTGTCTCATACTGGCCGCCGCTGTCCAACAGATAGGGGTGTTCTGGCAGTATCGGCGCATTCCGACCGTTGGTGGCTGCGTAATGGCACATGGCAGCATTTCCCCCAGCGGCGGAGATGGTCTGGAAACTCTCGGTCAAGAAACCCGGGCGGTCTTGTCGAAAGGACAGGATTTTCGCTTCGGCTTCGCGTTCGGTCACCGGATGGCCAAGGGCGGCACGGGCCGGGACGGTTTCAGCGAGCCAGCATGAAAACTCCGCCCAGGCGACACCATCCTGAACATGACAGGTGTGCAGCCCCGCCAGTTCCACCGGATTCTTGATCGCTTTCGCCCGGGTCAACGCGCTGGCCATCGCAACCGGCGTGGCCCCTGCTTCTGCAATCGTCTCGCGGACAGCAACGGGTGAGAAATCAGGGTCGAACAGCACCCCCGCGCCCGCGACACATAGACGGCGCAGAGTGCTTAGAAATTCTGACATTGGATAGGCCGTCACGGCGGCTGGAAGATGGTCCTTCACCTCGTCATTCAGCTTGGCTGAATCTATAAACCATGCAATCGCGCCACTCCGGTCGACGATGAGAAAAGACTGTGGCATTGGATTAAACGCGACATCATCACCGCGCACGTTCAGCAACCACGCGATATTGTCTGGCTGGGTCTCGACCAGACATTCCGCGCCTTTCTCGTTTAGATGCGCAACCAAATCCAAGCATTTCTCGGCACAACTGCGCCCTGACAATTGCACAGGGAACACCGTAATTTTGCCCGATGGCGGGGGCGGTTGATCCTGCCAAATGGCGTCCACCGGATTGTCCTGCTGCGGCTGCATTGCGGCGCCTGCCTGCGCGCAAGCCGCAGCAAACCGGTCATACCAGCCTGGCGGCAGGTGCATCGGGTCAAACCCTATCTGCCAGCCGTCCCGCGCGACCGAGGCCAGCCAGTGTTCCGGCGGCTGATCAAAGATGTGCAGCCGCGAAAACACGGGGCCTGCACATTCATGTGCAACCTGCACCCTGTAGCGGCCATCGACGAACACCGCGACGGTCTCTGCCGTCACGATCGCCATTCCGGCGGAACCGGTGAACCCAGTGACATAGGCCAAACGTTCGTCATGCGGGGCGACATACTCCCCCTGATGGGCATCAAACCGGGGCAGGATGAAGGCATCAAGATTGCGGGCGGTCAGTTCCAAACGCAGATCAGCGATACGGGCCGCCGTCGGCGGCGTGCGCAGTGTGTCAGGCATTTTGAGAGATCTCTTCAGCAAGATGGCAGGCGACCTCACCCCGGTCGCCAAGGGGGCGCAGGCGCGGAACATCCCGCCTGCAGACATCGGCGGCATGAGCACAGCGCACATGAAACGGGCAGCCCGGCGGTACATTCAACGGCGAGGGCAACTCGCCCTCCAGCCGGATCGCATCGCCCGTATCATCCGGGTCAAGCGAGGGCGCCGCACTCAGCAAGGCTTGTGAATAGGGATGAGCAGGGTTGGCAAACAGGGTCTCACTGTCGCCGATTTCAACGATGCGGCCCAGATAGATCACCGCCACCCGGTGCGAGACATGACGCACCAGCCGCAGGTCATGGGCGACAAACAGGATGGTCAGATCCAGTTGCTCCTGCAATTCCAGGAGCAGGTTCACCACCTGCGCCTGAACTGAGACATCCAGCGCCGACACCAATTCATCAGCAATCAGCACCTCCGGCTCCACCGCCAGCGCGCGCGCAATCGCAATTCTCTGGCGTTGGCCACCGGAAAATTCATGCGGCAGTTTCTGAGCCGCATCAGCGGGCAGCCGGACCAGCTCCAACAGCTCCTCCACCCGCGCCGGAATGTCATCCGCCGGACGCATCTTATGCACGTGCAAAGCTTCGCTCAGGATTTGACCACAGGTCATACGCGGATTGAGCGAGGAATAGGGGTCCTGAAACATCATCTGCACGCGCCGGTTATAGCTGCGATCGCTGCGTGCCCCTTCAGCAAAAATATCCTGTCCGTGGTGGCGAATACTGCCATTCTGCGGCTGATAGAGACGCACGATACAGCGTGCCAACGTGGATTTTCCACATCCGGATTCACCAACAACGCCAAGGGTTTCGCCCTTTTGCAGCGACAGGCTGACGCCATTCAGCGCCCGCACAGCGCGCCCGGGCCTCTTGCGTATCACATCGACCAGGCTGCGCGGCAGCTGAAAGGTCAGGCTGAGATCATCAATCTCCATCACCGGATGCGTCATGCCACTTCTCCCTGAATGGCAGGCACCGGATGGAAACAGGCCGCGCGCCGCCCGGCACTGATGGTTTCCAGCGGTGGACGCGTGCGGAGGCAGGCTTCCGTCCGCCCCTCACAACGCGGCGCATAGGCGCAGCCCCGCGGCAGCATCTCAAGGCTCGGCGGTGTGCCCGGCACGGAATAGAGCGGCGTGCGCGGCGCAATATCCTGCGGCACCGACCGCATCAGCCCGGCAGTGTAAGGATGCCTTGGCGCGCGCAACACCTGTCGCACCGCACCCTGTTCCACGATGCGACCGGCATACATCACCGCAACGTGTTCACAGGTTTGCGCCACCACCCCCAGATCATGGGTGACCAGAATAACCCCCATGTTCATCTCCTGCGACAGACGCAGGATCAGGTCGAGGATCTGCGCCTGAATGGTGACATCCAGCGCGGTGGTCGGCTCATCCGCCAGCAGAAGCTTCGGTTCCGCCGCCAGCGCGATGGCGATCATCACCCGCTGACGCATGCCGCCGGAAAACTGATGCGGATAGTCCTGCAACCGGGAGGCCGCAGCGGGGATCCCGACGTGATCCAGCATTTCAATGGCCCGGTCCCGGCGCGCCGCGCGAGACAGATCGGTATGGGCCTTCAGCGTTTCGGTCAGTTGCAAACCCACGGTCAACAGCGGGTTAAGCGAGGTCATCGGCTCCTGAAAAATCATCGCAATCTCACCGCCGCGTACCCCGCGCAGCTGGCGATCCGTCAGCCGGGAGATATCGCGCCCGTTCCAGCGCACCTCCCCCGTGACCTCGCCGTGGCGCCGGGTCAGCCCAAGGATCGACCGCAGGGTAACGCTTTTGCCCGATCCGCTCTCCCCAACCAGGCCAAGAACCTCCCCCTGGCGCAGGTCAAAACTAACATCACGCACCGCTGGCAGCAGCACACCACCACGCCGGAAGGTGGTACAGAGGTTGCGAACCTCCAGAACTGGATGTGTCTCTTGCATGGTCATTGGTCCTCCCCCCGCCTCTGTCACGGGTCAACCACGGGGCCGGAGCAGATCAGCCAGCCCGTCACCGATCAGTGAAAATCCGATACCCGTTAATACGATGGCGATGCCCGGCATCAGGCTCAGCCACCAGGCTGTGGTGATGAAATTGCGCCCCTCAGCGATCAGCACACCCCATTCTGCCTGCGGTGGCTGCGCGCCCAGACCGAGGTATCCCAGTGATGATCCCAGAAGGATTGCCAGCGACATATCTGTCATCCAGTAGACAATCACCGGGGTGATCGCATTTGGCAGAAGGTGGCGAAAAATAACCCGCCGGTCGGAATACCCCATCACCACCCCTGCTGAGGCATAATCATTGCCCATCTGGGTGATCACCTCGGCGCGCATCAAGCGCGCATAATACACCCAGCCGACCACTGTGATGGCGATATACATATTGGCCAGTCCCGGCCCCAGTAAGGCAACAACCGCAATCACCAGAACCAGAAACGGAAAGGTGATGACCGCGTCCACCACCCGGCCAAAGATCATGTCCGCAATACCACGATAATATCCGACCAATGCGCCAATGGTGACGCCAATCAGCATCGCAAAGACCGTGGCCAGAACTGCCATCTGCATATTCACCGAATAGGCCGAGATCACCCGGCTTAAACTGTCCCGGCCCAACATGTCGGTGCCAAAGGGATGCGCCCAGCTCGGCGGCTGGCGCACCGCATTATAGTCAATGAAGTTGGGGTCATATGGGGCGAACAGCCCCGGCGCGATGGCCAGCAGCGTCGAGACTGCGATAATCGCGACACCAATCATGAAGCCGGGTTTGCGAAGGGCAATCTGCCACCGGCTCTGCGGCGGGCGCGTCGCCTCGGGCGACTGGAGTGTGGCATCAGTCATGTCAGACGCATCCTCGGGTCTAGGGCGCTTTGGATCAGATCGGTCAGCAGGAACACGATCGACACCAGCACGGCAAAGGTCAGGGTCAGCCCCTGGATCAGCGGATAGTCACGGGCAAAAATCGCCTCCAACATCAACCGGCCCACCCCCGGAACGGCAAATACCGTCTCGGTAACTAGGGTGCCGCTCATCAGGTTGCCAATGGACAAACCCAGCAGCGTGACTGTGGAAATCAGCGCATTTCGCAGCACGTGCCGTCCAAGGATCTGCCAGGCCGACAGCCCTTTGGCTCGGGCAAATTCAACATATTCCGCATCCACCACCTCAACGATGGCCGACCGCAGGTTCCGCATGATGATCGCAGAGGTATAAAGCGCCACCGCCACCGACGGCAGAAACAGGTGGTAGAGCCGTTCCGCAAAACTGTCGCCATATCCGCCCACCGGGAACCAGCGCAGCTGTGCCGCCAGAAAGGTGAGCAATATCAGTCCAATATAAAACACCGGCATCGACAGACCGACCTGAAAGACGGTTCGGATCACCGCATCTGGCCAGCGCCCCCGGTTGAGTGCCGCAACAAAAGCAAGCGGCCCCGCGATCAGCACGGACAAGGCCACCGCATAGGTGGTCAGAAACAGCGTCGTTGGCAGGCGACTGGCAATCACATCCATCACCGGTGCGCGCATCAGGATCGACCGTCCCAGATCCCCCTGAACGGTGTTGGACAGGAACTGCCAAAACTGGACCACCAAGGGTTGGTTCAGCCCCAATCGTTCGCGAATGGCAGCCAGATCAGCGTCGGACGCACGATCCCCTGCAATGGCGATAGCCGGATCCCCCGGCAACAGGCGCACCAGCGAAAAGATGATGATCATGACCAAAAAAAAGGTCACCGCCATCAGCGCCAGGCGCTTGAGAATATACTGAATAGTGGCCATTTCGGCATCCGTTCGTAGGCGCCGTCAACCAGCTGGGCTGACGGCGCTTGGTTGTCCAAAGCAATCGCTCAACGGTTGATCGACGCCTCCTCGAACAGGTTGTTGCCCAACGGCGTCTGCACATATCCGCTGACACTCTTGGCCACGGCCACGGCAAACGGCGTCTCATACATGAACAGCAATGGCGCCGCCTCTGCATAGATCGATTGCATCTCGGCGTATTGGCCAGCGCGGGACTCTGCATCCATTTCCGTCGCCGAGGCTTCGAACAGGCTGTTGAACTTCTCGTTCTCCCAACCAGTACCAACCGCCTTCGCCGTCGGGAAATAGCCCAGCCAACCGGTGACCTGACTTGGATCATTCACGTCATTGACCCAGCCATAGGTGTGGATGTCGAACTCACCCGACCGGTTTTTGGCACCACGGGTGGCATTGTCCACCTGCTCCACCTTTAGCTGGATGCCTAACGGCGCCCACATCTGCTGCAGCGCTGCAAAGATGGTGCTGTCATCAGCGGAACCGGCCAGAGTGGTAAAGGTGATCTCAGTGCCCGGTGCCAGACCGGCCTCGGCAATCAACGCCTTGGCCTTGTCCATGTCATAGCCGTAGAGCGGATCGGTTTCAGTGGCCAGCTGCGTCGCAGCCGCCATCAACGGCGAGGTCATCGGCTTGCCAGCCCCCTGCAGCACCAGGCCAATCAGCGCCTTCTTGTTGGTGGCATAGTTCAGCGCCTGGCGCACGCGCGCATCGGCCAGTGGGTTGGGCGACCCATCCGCCCGCGTCGGACGCGTGTTGATCGGCGAATAAATGATCCGGGTTGACGGGAACAGATTCATATCAATCTTCTGATCTGCTTCCAGCTCAGCCACGCGTGAAAACGGGATAAACTCTGCCGCGTCCATCTCGCCCGCCTGCAGCTTCAGGATGCGGGTGGCATCATCCGGAATGATTTCAAAATGCACACCCTCCAGATAGGGCAGCGGTTTGCCATCCGCACCTGCGCGCCAGTAGTGTTCATTGGCGCAGAAATCCATCGAGGTCCCTTGTTCAAACCCGCAGAGGTAAAAGGGCCCAGTACCGACGCCAGCATTTTTCGCGGCAAATATAGCAGCGGATTTCTCCTGATCGGTCGCGCCATCGGCGGCCTCGAACCTCGCCTTGGACACAATGCCGGTCGTGAAGGTGGCGAGCATCGACAGGATCGTGGGGTCGGGCGCCGAAAGCGTCAGCATGACCTCATTTCCATTACTGGCAACTGTATCCAATGTACCGAGAAGACCCGCCCAAGGGCTCAGATCAGCATCACGCGCGCGATTCAGCGAAAACACCACATCTTCTCCAGTGAGCGGTGTTCCGTCGGAAAATTTGATGCCCTCGCGCAGGGTCAGCGTCACGGTGGTGCCTTCTTCTGACACAGCATAGGCCTCGGCGAGACCAGGCACGACGGAGTTCCCGTCCTGACTGGGGCGCAGCAACGTATCAAACAGGCTGCCAACCATCCAGATATCTGGGTTCCGATCAGCATAGATCGGGTCAATCAGCGTGGAGCCATCATAGCGGGCGAAATTCAGCACGCCGCCGCGATCCTGCGCGAGGGCCGGCGCGGTTAACGCTGTGGTTAGGGCGGCCGCAGCCGCCACCAGTTTTCTTGTCATTTGTGAGATCCTCCCAGATCGATTCTCCGTCTCATGGGAAGGAGCATAGCGCGAGTTTT
Source organism: Phaeobacter sp. S60 (assembly GCF_000826845.1). NCBI lineage: Bacteria > Pseudomonadati > Pseudomonadota > Alphaproteobacteria > Rhodobacterales > Roseobacteraceae > Phaeobacter > Phaeobacter sp. S60. The sequence continues at coordinate 61,344 of NZ_JSWJ01000028.1, read as the reverse complement.
AAAATTACTAAAATTATTTTTAGCAAAACGCGTCATGAGGGTATCAGGGTGCTCCTTTCGCCGATGAAACCAGATCCGAACAATCCGTCAGGGCGACGCGCTTTTCATCGGCATGGTGCTGACCCAGAGTTCGACAGCCTCTTCCTCGCTCAACACAATCGAATAATGTGGTTTTGAGCAATCATGATGGACAGTATCCCCCGGTGACATGATATGCACGGCATCGCCCAGATGATATTCGAGCTGTCCCGAAATCAGATAGCAGAACACCTCCCCCTCATGGCACATTTTTTCTGACACATGGCCGGGAGGTCGATGAATGATTGAAGGATAGCACAGCGCGCCTGAGAACCCCGGCCCCAGTTTCTCGTAAAGCCTGCCGTTCACGCCCAACGCGTAGGTTTGCCGATTATCCTTATGAATATATTCGCGGAATTCTTCCTCAACACTCAGCAGTTGCTCCACAGTGGTCTGCAGAGAGGCGGCAATCGACAACAGAGACGACAACGACGGCGTGCTGATGCCACGTTCCACCTGTGAGATGAAGCCGGGCGTCAGCTCGGTTTCCTCGGCAACCTGCACCATTGTCATTCCCATCGCCTTGCGACGACGGCGGATGGCATGGCCCAACTGTTCAGGGTTGTCTTTCTTCCGGCTTCTTTTGTTGGTGCCTGCTTTGCGCGTGCCTGAGACGTCCATGTCGATATCCTGAAAATTTCGGCGAGCCTCGCATCATACCATCCAAAAACATCAAACCGGTCATTCGGGGTGGCCTGCGGATAGTGGAGCCGCGAGTGCTAGGAAAACGTATACTAAAATTTGTTGAAGTGCTACATTAGAAATAGCCTGCGATTGACCTCGCGAGGCGTTTCGCTTGTTTCCAACCTCAGAGAGGCCCGATGCGCAGCACCAAGACCGTACATGTAATTTCAGCTCATGCCGAGGGGGAAGTGGGCGATGTCATCGTTGGCGGAGTTGCCCCGCCGCCCGGCGCCACCCTCTGGGAGCAGCGCTCTTTCATCGCAGAGGATCAGACCTTGCGGAATTTCGTGCTCAATGAACCGCGCGGCGGTGTGTTTCGGCATGTGAACCTTCTCGTGCCACCGAAACATCCGGATGCCGATATGGGCTTCATCATCATGGAACCCGAGTTCACGCCACCCATGTCGGGGTCAAATTCGATCTGCGTTGCCACCGTCCTGCTGGACAGTGGCATCCTGCCGATGCAGGAGCCGGAGACCCACCTGACGCTGGAGGCGCCCGGTGGGTTGGTCCGCGTCCGCGCCGAATGCAGGGACGGCAAGGCGCAGCGTATCTATGTTCAAAATGTCCCCAGCTTTGCTGGCGAAATTGGCGTTCTGTTGAATGTACCCGGGATCGGAACGCTGCATGTAGATACCGCCTATGGCGGCGACAGCTTTGTGGTGGTTCAGGCTGCGGATCTGGAGCTTGAGATCTGCGAGACAAACGCCAAAACGCTGGCCCAGACCGGCAGCCGCATCCTTGCGGCAGCCAATGAGCAGCTGGGGTTTGCCCATCCCACCAACCCGGACTGGGCGCATATTTCTTTCTGCGCATTCTGCGGACCACTCACGCCGACGGCAACCGGCCTGCGCAGTCGCTCCGCCGTGACGATCCAACCCGGCAAGGTTGATCGCTCTCCGACCGGTACCGCTGTATCAGCGCGGATGGCTCTTATGCTGGCCAAGGGGCAGATGACCGCAGAACAGGACTTCGAGGCAATCTCAATCATCGGCTCAAGCTTTAAGGGCCGCATCGCGGCGCAAACCACCGTGGGTGACCTCGCCGCAATCATACCCGAAATCAGTGGGCGGGGGTGGATCACCGGCACCCACCAACACATGCTCGACCCTGACGATCCTTGGCCAACAGGCTATCGCCTGAGTGACACCTGGGGGGCGTGATGCGGATCCTCTTGATCGGTCGACCACAAAAGGGCACACCCGGCCCACCCCTGCCGAAAGGCACCAGACGCAACCATCACTGATGAGGTCTCAATGGCAGCCAGGCGTGCCATCTCCCGCAACACTCTCCCCGACGTTATCGCCGCTGATCTGCGTGAACGCATCCTGAGCGGCGAACTGGCGGAGGGGGAACCGATCCGTCAGGAGGCTTTGGCCGAAGAATATGACGTGTCGCGCATGCCGGTGCGCGAGGCACTGAAGCGCTTGGACGCCGAAGGTTTGGTGCTGTTCACAAACAATCGCGGGGCCACGGTAACCAAACACTCGCTGCGCGAAATCGCTGAGATCTTTGATCTGCGCATTCTGGTCGAGGTCGATCTGTTCCGTCGCTCAATTCCGGCGATGACGACCACGGATTTTGCCCGATGCAGTCAGATCCTGGACGAGATGGACGCCTCCTACGACGCCGACGATGTCGCGACATGGGGCGCGTTGAACCACCGCTATCATTCCGCACTTTATGCTGCGGCTGAACGCAAATTGACCAATGAGATTCTGCAGGGCCTCAGCCTCCACTCCGACCGGTTCATCCGCATGCATCTAAGCGTGATGAAACAGCGCGAACCCGCCAAGGCAGAGCATCGCGAGCTGCTGGCCCTGGCCGAGGCGCGCGATGTCAATGCCGCCTGCGCCGCCCTGACCCGGCATATTTCCCGCACCAAAGAAGAGCTGCTGACATTGGTCGCCGAAAACCGCGCCTAACCCCGGCACTGCCATCGTCACCGAACAGTGGGCACTGCGTGAATTCCGCAGGAAGCGGATCTTCCCCTCTTGTGAGTACGCTTAAAACCAATATATTTAGTCAGGAATTATTCAGAGCGCCCAAACGCGGGTTACAGCAGACGGATCCACCACCGATGATGTCAGTGCAGACGTTGCCCCTGCCGCAAGCGCAGGCCCCTGATGACTTGCGCCAAGCGCCCGTGTTCAACGAACATGAATATAGCATTCTCAACACTTTGCGTCTTGCCGCGATGGGGTGCCGAGCTGCCGCGCGTACTGACCTGTTCGAGGCCTGCGCCCTGCTCTGCGTTGATGGAGAGGACGCCAGACGCACGTATATCGACACATTTGTTAAATGCCTCCCCGAGGCGCTGCCGCGCCGAATCAAATGGTTTCGCCCCGGTACCACGGAGATCTCATTCGACGAAGCTTGGGTATTGCGCTGCCTGTCGCGTGTTTCCGCGCAGGATTACGACAGCCTCTGCTTTTTGCTAAGGTCGCAAATCGACCCTGCCCGCCGCCGGTACATCGGGTTTTTGCTGGGGCGTATTTCCGAGCAATTCCCTAAGACTTAGAATCATTCTAAAAACTCTTGATCTATACCCCGTGTCAGGTATTATATGGCTTACAGCAAGCCAGCTTCTGCCAGCCAGCTATTTTATTACGGAATAATGGGGAACACGATGACACAGACCGCTGCTGCACTTTCGACCGATGCAAAAACCGCAATCGCCGACGCGCTGAACCAATCCGTGGCAGAAACCGCTGTCACCACGATGCTGGCCCAGAATTTTCACTGGAACGTTAAAGGCATGGCATTTGGCCCTCTGCATGATCTGTTTCAGAAAATCTACGAAGATCACTTTCTCGGGCAAGATGATCTGGCGGAGCGTGTGCGCGCGCTGGACGTCCACGCCGAAGGCACCTTGGCCGGGATGCTGAAACGCTCCAAAGTGGCCGAGCATGACGGCCATGCCACAGATCAGGAAATGATCCGCATCATGATGGAAGCACAGGAGACGTTGGCCTCAACTCTCGCGGGCTGCGGAGCCTTGGCCGCTGATCATGGGGACACACTGACCGAGGATCTTTGCATCGCGCGCGGTCAAACACATGAGAAATTCGCCTGGTTTCTGCGCTCGCATCTTGCGGGCTAAGCTACCAGCCTGGCAATACGAAGCCTCACCAGATCAGGTGTGGCGACACAGGATAGATCGCGGTCAGAGGATTTCCTCGGCCGCGATTTTTCGTTTCCCCAGCTTTTTGCGGTAGGCGATATCCCAATGGGTGTATTTGCCCAACTGCCCCTGCTGCGAGGTCAGCATGGTGACAAAGGCCCGCCGATGGCTGTCCTTCTTCAAGCCCTTGAAGAGTGACTTTTGCGCTTTGGTCATCGAACAGCCGATGCAGTGACCCTCACGTTTGAATTTGCAGACATCAATACAGGGGCTGGGCGTCTTGGGCATATCAGACCTTATGCGTTACCGGGCATCTCGGCCCACACATGGGATGACTCCGATGCCGCTGCAACCATAAAGACGAGTGTTTTTGTCGATTTTAAGAAATTCTGCTCCCAACCGTAGCGCAATTGGTCAGACGGCCAACGTAATCGCCTTGCTTCTGGTATAGGCATCCAGACCTTCCAGCCCCTTCTCTCGCCCGAACCCCGATTTACGGTTGCCGCCAAACGGCAGCTCAATCCCGCCTGCCCAATAGTCATTGACGGTCACCTGCCCGGCATCAACCCGCCGCGCCATACGCAGCGCGGTTGCGATATCCTTGGTATAGATACCCGCCGCCAGCGCAAATTCGGTGCCATTGGCCAATGCCAGCGCTTCAGCCTCGTCGTCAAAAACCTGGATTGCCAATACAGGGCCAAAAATCTCCTGCAGGACGGCATCATCAGTGGCCGCAAGGTTATCCAGGATGGTCGGCGCATAGAACCAGCCCGCGCCACTCTCAACATCGGAGAGAACCTCACCACCGGTGACAATCTCGACGCCGCGAGTCCGGGCGCGGCTGACATGATCGGCTATCTGCGCCAAATGCCGGGCGGAATTTACCGCACCGATATCCGGCCCGCGCAACCCATGGCCCATCCGCAACATCTGCGCCCGCGCCACCAGTTTGTCACGCACCTCGGCATGAAGACTGCGCTGGATCACCAACCGCGACCCAGCGGAACAGATCTGCCCCGCGTTTGAGAAAATTGCCCAGAGCGCGCCCTCAACCACGGCATCCACCTCCGCGTCACCAAAGGCAACAAGAGGGGACTTACCTCCCAGCTCCAATGTCAGCCCGGTCACATTGGGGGCGACGCTCTGCATCACACCAACGCCGGTGGCCACCGATCCAGTGAAGGTAACATGCCGCACACGCGGATCCCGAACCAGTGGCGCGCCTGCAGCAATTCCGGTGCCCGTCACCACATTGACCACGCCCGCAGGCAGCCCCGCGCGGATCAGCAGATCGGCAATCATCAGGGCCGTGAACGGCGTTGTCTCCGCCGGTTTAACAACCGCGGAACACCCCGCCGCCAGCGCCGGCGCAATACCACGAACCAAGGTTGAGGTCGGATAGTTCCATGGCACGATATGGGCGGTCACACCCACCGGTTCGCGCAGGGTGAACGCAGCATTGTCATTGCCAAGGTTCACGCTGCGCCCGTCCAATTTGTCCGCAGCGACGGCGTAATACTCCAGCAGCCGGGCAGACCCCGCGATATCACCACGTGCCTCTGCTAGGGTCTTGCCGCTATCGACGCATTCAACAACGGCAAAACGCTCCGCCTCCTGCCGCATCAGCCGGGCCGCTTCGTTCAGGATGGCGCATCGCTGCGCAGGCGGTGTGGCACTCCAGACCTCAAACCCGGCTACGGCGCTGGTGACCGCATGATCAACATCCGCCGCATCGCCCGCAGCAAAATCAGCAAAGGCCATGCCCCGCCCGGGGTCAAAACTCTCCATCCGCCCCCCAGCCTCAGATGCAACAGCGCGCCCATCAATGAAATGATCACGCGGCAGATCGGGCAGCGTCCCGGTCTCGAAATAGGCCGCACTCAACTGATCAGCGCTCATCGGGTATCCTCACTACAGGTGTATGTCGACGTGGCCAGCCACTCAGGATTGATCTCGACACCCCATCCGGGCTCATCGCGGACCACGGCCTGCCCATCACTGATCACAAACGGGTCGGTGACAAAGAGATCGCGCTGCCAAGGGTAGTAATCCGCGCCCTCAATTGAAAACTCCAGATAACGCCCGGGCAGATCAACGGCGCGCAGCATATGCATCGTGAACAGCGTCACCATCGACAGGTTTGCGCAATGGGGCGTGCATGGAAGCCCGGCCGCAGCGCCAAGCCGGGCCACCTCCATGCTCCGCGTCATCCCCCCGAGATAGAGAATATCAGGCTGAATGATATCGACCGCGCGCATCTCGATCATGCGGTGCCAGGTCTGCAAATCCCAATCCTGCTCACCGCCTGCCACATCTAAATCCAGCGCACGGGTCACCTCTGCGGTCTGCTCCAGCATCCAATAGGGGCAGGGTTCCTCAAAATGCTCATATCCGTGATCCTGCAGCAGCTGCCCCACCTCAATCGCGCGGTTGGGCGAGAACCCGGAGTTGCCATCAACCAAGAGCGCCACCCCGTCCCCCAGTGCGGCGCGGATCTGGGGAATAATTGCCTCTGTCCGCCCCGGCCATTCGTCGCGGTCTTCGCCGCATTCGGCGCCAACCCGCACCTTGAAGGCATCAAGCCCGAGATCATCGCGTAGCGCTTTCAGCCGCTCCGCCTCATCTTCAGGCGTGATGTCGCGACGCATCGACGACGCATAGGCACGGATTGGACCAGCTGATCCACCCAGCAATTCCGCAACAGGCTTCTGCGCCACCCGGCCCCGCCAATCCCAGACCGCGGTATCAAGCCCCGCCATTGCGCGCCGCAAATAGGTGCCGGGATATTTGTGCTCTCGCAGCGGGATCTCCGCGATCACCGCTTCCATCGCATCCATGCCCCGGCCCAACGCCCAGGGCGCCACTTGCCGATGGAGGATCTCACAGGTCAGATCGCTGTTGTAGGTCGAAACCTGCCCCCAGCCCTGCTGCCCGTTCTCAGATGTCACTCGGACAAAGCCGACAAGCGGGCTGCAGAAGGTTTCAATACGACGTATCCGGGGGCCGCTGTCGTCTTTGCCACGACCGGCCCCAACGGGGACGGCGCCAGATGCTGAATAGGGCGTGCTCATGCGGCCTCCAGAATAAGATCAGCGGCCCGATGGGCCAGCATCATGGTTGGGGCATTGGTATTGCCCGATGTGATATTGGGAAAGACTGAGGCGTCCACCACCCGAACACCATCAAACCCATGTAGTTTCAACTTCGGACAGACAACGCTTGTGCCGGCATCTGTGCCCATGCGGCAGGTGCCGATGGGATGAAACACCGTGCCACAGCGTTCGCGGAAATCAGCCAGGATATCCGCATCCTTCATCTGTCGCAGATCCGCCCCCATCGCCGCCTCGATCAGCCCGTCCAGCGCCGCGGTCGTGGCCAGCCGTTGACAGAGCCGCCCACCGGCAATGACCTGCGCGCGATCTTCCTCGGTTGCGAGCGAATTGGGCCGGATCAGCGGTGCTGCGGAAATATCAGCGCTACAAATATCGATCCGCCCCCGGCTTGTGGGACGGCTTGGCTGGAAGCCGAGAATAAACCCGGCAAAGGGATCGGGACGGATCACTTCGCGCTTGCCCTCCGGTGTCGTCGTATAGGTCACCGGGTTGAAGTAGAGTTGCTGATCAGGCCGCGTCAGCGATTGCCCACTGCGGAAATAGCCGCCACATTGGTTTACCGACAGTGACAGCGGCCCGCGTCGCCACATGGCATAGTGCAACGCCGCGCGGATCTTGCCCGTCAGCGGTGACAGAACATTGTTCAATGTTGGCTCAGTGGCGCGGAAATAGTAGTTGATCCCCAGATGGTCCTGCAGATTGCCACCGACCTGCGGCTGGTCATCAACGATCTCAATTCCATGCCGACGCAACAACTCTGCAGGGCCAATGCCGGATCTCTGCAACAGCCCGGGCGAGGCAACCGCCCCGGCAGAGAGAATAATCTCCCGCCCCGCCGTTATCGACATGGACCTCCCCCGCCGGCGCAGCTGAACCGAAACAGCGCGGCGCCCGTCAAAGGTGATCCGTTCGACCAGTGCGTCAGTCATCAAGGTGACGTTTTTGCGCTTCAACGCGGGGGTCAGAAACGCCCGCGCGGAATGCATGCGCCGTCCACCACTGGTATTGATCCGATAGGTCGTCGCGCCTTCACCGCTTGCATCATTGATATTATCGGTGCTGGGCAGGCCCAGTTCAGCCGCCGCCGCAAAGAAATGCCGGTTCGCCGGGTGGATCTGATCAGACACATCCTGCACATGCAGCGGGCCGGTTCCGTGACGTTGCCCATCCGGCGCCACTTGGGTTTCCATCGCCTCATAGCTCTGCTGGACGGACGTCCAGCCCCAGCCTGTGGCGCCAGCGGCCTCCCAATCGTCAAAATCCTGGGGCACTCCCCGCGCATAGACCAGCGCATTGATCGCACCGGAGCCGCCAACACCCTTGCCACGCGGCCAATACCCCGCGCGCCCGGCCAGCGCTTCCTCGCGCTCGCTCTCATATTTCCAGTTCACCGCCGGATCGAAGAACGTCTTGCCATACCCCAGCGGCAGGGCGATCCAGGGGGAACGTCCGCGCCCACCGGCCTCCAGGATCAGCACCTTATGCCGCCCGGATCGGCTCAGCCGATCCGCCAGCACACACCCCGCAGATCCCGCACCAACAATAATGTAATCAAATCCCGTCACTTGTCTGATCGCCCGCATATCTCCTGCCGTCAGATCGTTACAAAGCACGTGACAAATTCAGAAACGAAAAATAATTCGTCAGCACCTTAAAAAAATTCGCAGCAAAGGTATTCTGGCCGCATGTATCGCGATCTCCCCCCGATGACCTGGCTTCGCGCCTTTGATGCCAGCGCCCGCCACAGCAGTTTCACACAGGCTGCGGAGGAGCTGGGCCTCACCCCCTCTGCGGTCAGCTATCAGGTGCGCGGGCTGGAGGCGCAGTTGGGACACAAGCTGTTTCACCGCGACCATAAACTGCTCAACCTCACCCGTCTGGGACATGCCTATCTGCCAATCGTGGCCAAGGCATTTGCGGATATCGACGCCACCACCTGGAATCTCTTTGGCAATGGGGTCCAGCAGGAGGTGACGCTCCGCTGTTTGACCTCGCTGAACCTTTTGTGGCTGATGCCACTGCTTGAGGATTACAAAACACGTTATCCCGATAGTCGGCTGCGGGTGCTGTCCTCCTCGTGGAGCGAATTGTCCCAAGGGGAAGCCATCGATATCGACATTCGTTATGGCGATGGCAGCTGGCGCGATGGAGCCGTCCTACCCTTGATGCAGAACAAGGTGATCGCAGTTGCCGCACCCAGCCTGCTTGGCAGCGCACCCTATCCCGATCTGCACAAGCTGCCGCTGATCGAAATGACCGGTGTCGTCGACACTTGGCGTCATTTCTTTGCGCGCCACACCCCGGAGGCCGCAATTCCCGAACCCGCCTACAAGGTCGATCAGTCGCTGATCGCCCTTGAACTTGCCGATCGGGGTCTGGGGGTTGCGCTGGTCGCTGATGTGTTTGCCCGCCCCTATCTGGAGCGTGGCACGCTGCTGCGCGCCAGCCTAACGGAACTTTCGACCCAACATGGCCACCATCTGATCCTGCCATCTGATCGCAACAGCCACCGCCCGGAGGTCCGAACACTTGTTGGCTGGCTGCAATCTCAGGCCCGCATCAGTGCCGAGCTGGTCCGCGCCGCGATTGCCTCTGCCCCGGCGGGCAGCTAGGGTCAGCGACGAGCGGGCCAGATAGGCAAACCGACTCATATCCTGACAATAACGCACCTTGGGTCGGCATGCTCTCTGTTCTCGCAAATCGAACCTACCGCCATCTTCTCGCGGCCCAGATCATCGCGCTGCTGGGAACCGGGCTGGCAACAGTCGCGCTTGGCCTGCTGGCCTGGCAGATTGCGGGAGAGCAGGCAGGCGTCGTCCTTGGCACAGCCCTTGCGATCAAGATGCTGGCCTATGTCGGGTTGGCGCCTATCGCCTCCGCCCTCGCAGATCAGCTGCCGCGGCGCGTCATGTTGGTCATGCTTGATCTCATCCGCGCGGCTGTTGCGCTTGCCCTGCCCTTCGTCACCGAGATTTGGCAAATTTATAGCCTGATCTTTCTCATGCAGGCGGCCTCGGCCGGGTTCACGCCGACCTTTCAAGCCACCATTCCAGATGTGCTGCCTGACGAAGCCGAATATACCAGGGCGCTCTCGCTGTCGCGGCTGGCCTATGATCTGGAAAGCCTGCTGTCGCCGATGCTCGCAGCAGCGCTTCTCACCATCGTCAGTTTCCAGGTGCTGTTTGCCGGGACCGTGATCGGGTTTCTTGCCTCCGCGCTTCTGGTGGTTTCCGTGCCGATCCCGTCGCCGCAACCCAGCGCACCACGCAGCATCTGGACCCGGACAACACGCGGTATCCAGCTCTATTTCGCCACCCCAAGACTGCGCGGTCTCTTGGCATTGAACCTGGTGGTCGCAGCGGCCTCGGCGATGGTCATCGTCAACACCGTCGTGCTGGTGAAAGGTCGCTTTGCTCTCAATGAACCCCAAGTTGCCATCGCGCTGGCGGCCTTTGGCGGCGGCTCGATGGTGGCCGCGCTGCTGCTGCCGCGGATGCTGGACCATATGCCGGATCGCCCGCCGATGCTGGCAGGTGGCGCACTGTTGACCATTGGTCTGTGGATCGGCCCATGGGCCGACAGCTTCAGCCTTCTGGTGGCGCTTTGGGCCCTGCTCGGCTTTGGATTCAGCCTGGCCCAGACCCCAACCGGCCGATTGCTGCGCCGGTCCGCCCTGCCCGAAGATCGCCCCGCCCTGTTCGCGGCCCAATTTGCGCTTAGCCACGCTTGCTGGCTGCTGACCTACCCGCTCGCCGGACAGATTGGCGCACGCGCCGGGTTCGATGCCACGTTTCTGCTGCTGGGAACCCTTGCTGGCGGCGGGTTGCTGCTGGCCGCACGGCTCTGGCGCGGCGATGCCGGTCTCGCCCATCAGACTGAGGCGGCGACGCATGATCACCCCGACCTGCCCGCCGACCACCCACATCTGGCGGCCTATGGCCATGGGCCGCACCACCGGCACCCAGTCGTAGTTGACGATCTGCACCCTCGCACGTGACGGTGCTGGCCCGTCACCCCGCCGCGCAGGCGCTGGGGTCTGGACCCTAGATATCCAACGGCAGCTCCTGTGTGCTTTTCTCAGTCGACACCACAATTGAGGTGCGGAATTTGCGCACATTGCTGTCGGCAAAGAAAAACCGGTGGGTAAAAGATTCGTAGCCCGCAATGTCCGGGGCCACCACAACCATCACAAAATCGGCGTCACCCGCGATGCAGTAAAAATGCAGCACCTGCGGATCAATCCGTGCCTTTCGCTTGAACGCGTCAATCTGCTCAAGCCGGTCCCGTTCCAGCTCCACCGAAACAATCGCGGTAACGCCTAACCCCACCTTTTTCTGATCAACCAGCGCAACTTCCTTTTGCAGAACACCCGCTTCGCGCAACCGCCGCAGGCGGCGCTGCACTGAGGCGGTGGACAGACCGCCTTTCTCCGCCATCTGCTGCACCGTCGTGCGCGCGTCCCGCTGCAGCTGCGTCAACAGCATACGGTCCGCGGCATCTACCTGACTTTCCTGCGTCATATTTCCCACCAATGTGATCAAACACGATCACTATTCACAAAAATGGGCGATAGGGAACATCACGCACCGCTGATAGAACAATGTGATGACACATAACACACCACACATACCGACCGCAGCACTGGCCCAAGGCGCGCTGGCAATTCTGCCCTTGGCACTGGGCGCATCGCTTTATGGCTTTGCCTTTGGCGTTTTAGCAGCCCAGATCGGTTTCCCGTGGTGGGGGATCGCCACGATGAGCGGTCTGGTGCATGCCGGCTCCTCGCAGATTGTTGCGGTTGAACAATTCTCCAGCGGCTCGGCTCTTCTCGGCGCGGTGCTGGCCGGTGCCGCACTGAACCTGCGCTACATCGGGATCGTGGCCTCGCTGATACCGCTTTTGCACGGGCTGCCACTCTGGACAAAGCTGCTGACGATCCACATGACTGGTGATGAAAACTGGGCGCTTACAATGACGGAAAGGGCCAAAGATCCCCAGATCGGCGCCGGTTTCCTGATCGGATCCGGCTGCGTGATGATTTCGGTCTGGACCCTATCAACGGCCCTCGGCGCGCTGGTCGGGTCAAGTTTCGGCGATTTGGAGCGCTTTGGTCTCGGCTTTGCCTTTACGGCTGCCTTCATCGCGATGGCCCGAGGTCTGTGGAATGGCACCGGCGATCTCGCGCCTTGGACGGCAAGCTTCGTTGCAAGTTTCGCCTTGGTCACCGCACAGATGCCGACGGCCTACGCCATTTTACTCGGTACGCTGACCGGCGTTGCAGTCCTTGTCCTTAATCCACGCAGAAAGGTACCGGCGCAATGACATTGAATGAATGGGGATTGATCCTGAGCCTCGCAGCGATGGCGTTCGGGATCCGGGTTCTTGGGCTGGTCGCAGGCAATCGGGTGCAGCAATCCCGCTTTGCCCCCTTGCTGGGCCGCCTGCCGGGTCTGATCGTGATCTCGCTGGTTGCGACGTCCTTGGCAAACCAACCGCCCCAGACTTGGATCGCGGCGGCCGTTGCTCTGGGAACTGCCGCACTAACAAACAACGTCATCTGGACCATGATAGTAGGCGTCACAGCCTATGCGGCCCTCTCCCACGCTGCGCTGTTATGATGTGGACCGCCTCCGTTCAACAGCAAACACCCGCAGCGATATCAGCCGCTGCGGGTGTCAAAAGACCGAACAGGCTGACGATCAAGATCGTCACCCGGTCATCTGCCAGGCGTCGGGATCCTCATCCCATCCATCCTGCTGAGTCTCCACAGCAGCAGCCGAAGCATTGCCATCTGCCACGGTGAAGTTTGACACCAGCTCCGCCAGCTTGGTCGCATCACCGCGCAGCATATGGCTGGCCGCTGTCGACTCCTCAACCATCGCCGCGTTCTGCTGGGTCACCTGATCCAGCTGCGACATACCGATATTGATCTCATGCAGACCGGTGGACTGAGAGGCAGCACCATCGGCAATCTCCGAGACCTGCTGCGAAATTTGCCCGACCTGGGCCACGATATCACTCAGCGCAGTGCCGGCCTTGCCCACCAGTTCGACACCGTAATCGACCTTTTTCGAGCTTTCGCTGATCAGCGTCTTGATCTCCATCGCAGCCTCGGAGGTGCGTTGCGACAGCCCCCGCACTTCGGAGGCCACAACCGCAAAGCCGCGGCCGGCATCGCCGGCACGTGCCGCCTCAACCCCCGCGTTCAGCGCCAGAAGATTGGTCTGGAACGCGATATCGTCAATCACGCCGATGATCTGCGCGATATGTTTGGAGCTCTCCTCGATATCTGTCATGGCAGAAACCGCGCTGTTGACGACGCTGCCGTTCTTTACGGCTTCGCTCTTTGCATCTTGGGTTGTGGCCTCAACAGACCGCGCACCATCGGCCGCAGATTTCACGCTGGCGGTCAACTCATCCAAGGCGGCGGCGGTTTCTTCCAACGTTGCAGCCTGGCTTTCCGTGCGCCGCGACAGGTCATCAGAAGCCTGACTGATCTCATCCGCACCATTACGTATGGACGAAGCCACATCCACCATATCCACCACGGTGCTGCTCAGTGTTTCGACCGTCAGGTTGAAATCCGTCTGCAGCTGCGCATAGCCTTCTGTCAGCTCTTCGGTGATCCGGGCAGAGAGATCGCCCTGCGCCAGCCGCGCCAGACCGTTGCCGATAGCCGTGACGGCAGCGGTCTGCTGGGCCTGGTGAGCGGCCCGCTCCTCTTCTGTGGCTTTGGACAGCGCCTCTTTTTCAACCAGACCATCGCGAAACACCGTGAGAGCCTGTGCAATCCGGAAGATTTCATCACTGGTACGATCAAATCCATTGATCGGGCTCAGATCACCATCGGCGAGCCGTTCAGTGGTTCGGCTGATCGCATTCAGGGGGCGTTGAACCAGCCAATGGGTCAGCAGCAATGCCATCACCAACAAACCTGCGACCATTATCAGCAAACGTTCGATATTGGCGTGGGCCTCATCGACCGTGGTCGCAATATCCGCCGCCATATAAGCAATCTCGCCCCGGCTGCCTGACCCCAAAAGGGACGCACGGCTCGCAATTTGCAAGACTGCATTCGCGGTTGCATTGGCCTCCTTGGTGGCATCCGCATCCGCCGTGAGCGACGCAATACGGAAAATCGCCAACCCCTGATCCGGCTCCGCCATCGTGATGATCTCGTCGAGCTGGGTTGCAAGCCGCCCATTGTCAAACGTTCTATACTCGGCCAGAGCCGCCGCCGCTTGTTCCATGGGTTCCGCTGCCGCCCGGGTCTGCGCGATGCTCCGCGCAGTCACCACATCCAGTGCGGCGACCTGAAAATTACTGATCCAAGTGTTGATCTCCAGCAGAGTATTGAGGAAGCCAACTTCATTGGTCAGCAACCCCTGAATAGCCTTCTTGCTGTCGTCGCTGGCATCTTCAGCTGCCAATGTCACCTCAAACACCATATCATCGACCGCCGTCGACAATTCCGTATCACTGGACAGGCGCGCGCTCAGCACCTCCTGGCGGAGGGCATTGGACTGAAGGCGCCCACGCGACACCGCCTTCTGCAATACAGCGGCGGCATCCCGAATGGCAAAGATCGGCACCACACCGGGCGCTTCTACCTCCAGCGTATCGATGACATCGTTCAGGCGCCCATCCGATGCCTTCGCCAAATCCGTCAGGATCGACTGCATCGCGCGATCCTCGGTTTCGCCAATCGCCAGCGCAATCCCGGAGATCAGGTTGATCTCTGCCCGTGCCTGCAACAGGGATTGCAGAGTGGCGAATTTGACTTCGACCAGATCAACCAATGTTGCGTCCACCGCTGACATCGTCTGTTCGCCGCCTTTTGAGAGGTTCGAATAGGCGTCATCCGCCATCTCAGCGAGCGTGACCTGCATTGCGCTGCTTAGGCCCTGAAGCTGTTCCATCATAGCGATCACCGCTGCGGCATTCTTGAACGCGACGGTGCGCGCCGTAATCGAGGCTTCCAGCGCCTCTTCAACCATGACCACATCGGGTTTGAATTCATCGCGCAGCACCTGCGGCAGCTGCTCCACCACGCCATCCAGCGCGCGAACCGCTGCGGTAACATCGCTTTTTGCGAAGTCAAGCGCGCCCGGCGTGTCCGCCAGCATAACCGCGACCATTGCGTCTTTTGTCCGGGCAGCAGCTGCGGTCATCTGACCGCTAAGTTCCAGTTCCGGAAGCTTGTCCTCGGTCAGGACATGAACATCCGCAGACACGTGCTCAAACGCCTGTGTCACGGCATATCCAATCGCTGCCGAAGTGCCTGCCATAGCCAGCAGGATAAGAAACATCTTGGCGCGAATACTAGACAACGGGTTCCACCGCCGTGTCGCGCGTTTACGTGTCTGCGTTGTCATGGTTAATTCCGTAAGTCATTAAAACTACTAGGCTCTGTCCGAGAAATCGGACAGGTGCCGGGTAGTCGAGACACCAAGTGTGCCTCGACCAATTGCTGCGTTAGGATTCACCACCCGCGACGACGGGCTGAAACCCACCCTCTTTGGTGATATGGGTCAGGAACACATCGTCCATGCCCTGATTGTCATCCGGGCCAAAGCGCATGGTAACACCGCCAAAATCCACATCGCGCAGTCCCGCCATGGCTGAGAGATAGCTGCCACGGGTCAGATCCACGCCAGCGTCTTCCAAAGCACGGATCGCCAGACGGCCGGTCAGATATCCCTCCAGCGTCACAAACCCCGGCTCAGCGTCAGAATCGACCGCATTCAGCGCTGCCTGGTATTGCGCCACTACAGGCAACGAATGATCCCATGGGAACGGCACAACCTGGCTGATGATGACACCCTCGCCCGCATCCCCCAATTCTCTGGCTAAGGCATCGGAGCCGACGAAAGAAATGTTCACAAAGGTCGGGTTGAACTTCAGCTTGCGCGATAACTTGATGAACTCCGCAACCGGTTTGTAGGCCCCGACCATCACAACCGCGTCGGGTTTCGCCTTACGAATGGTCAGCAGCGCCTTTTTCACGGCGGTGGTGTTGCGCGTATAGGTCCCCTCGGCCACCAGCGCCATGCCGCGCTTTTCCAGGGCGGCGGTCACGCCGGCCAGACCAACACGGCCAAACCCATCATCCTGATAAAGGAGCGCGATTGATTTCATGTTCCGCTCATCAACAAGATGGGCAATCCAAGCCTCGGTTTCCGCCGCATATGTGGCCCGCACATTGAGGATATTCCCATGGCTGGCATCGCGCAGGAAACCGGCGCCGGTGAAGGGTCCGATGAAGGGTAGTCCCGCCTCGGTCGCAATCGGCTGTGTCGCCGAAGCGGTCGGCGTGCCGACAGCGCCAATCAGGCCGATATGCTGATCACCCTCAATCACCTGTTTGACCAGCGCCACAGATTTGTCCGGTTCGTAGCTGTCGTCCATGCTCTCCAAAACGATGCTGCGCCCGTGGATACCGCCTGCGGCATTTGCTTCGGCAAAAGCCGCCTTCAGCCCCAGCTGCATTCCCTGGCCCAGTGCTGCAGCCGGCCCATCAAGCGCGGCAACCTGCGCAAAGCGCACCTCGGTCGAAGAGACACCCTGCTCAGCCAGTCCAAGCGTCGGGACCGCCAGAGCCAGAACAGCCGCGGTTGTTAGTTTTCTTAGCAACATCGTTTACTCCACCTTCCAATACATCGCAGCAGCCTGTCGCCAAGCCGTTAACAAAGCGTCCCGCCGCCAGAAGAAAGCCCAAGACAATACGCCGCGCATTTTAACAATCTCTCAGAAGCAGCGGCCCCCTCGCCGCGCGCATAAACCGTCGACGTCGCCTGAGACCGCTGCTAGTTTGATTGCGCTTTACTCTCGGTTAGAACGCAGGACCCGCCATCGTGAAAATTCCTTTGTTTTTTGATGGCTACGACCTTAAGGCCTATGATTTTCCGGGCGGGCAGAACCTGTCGCAGCTGCGCGAACGTCTGCGCTATGGTTATCGCCTGATGAAGGGCGCGCAGCCCCGCACAGGGTTTTATGTTGCCTTCACGAACCTCGTCAAAAGCTTGCAAATGCTGGGCCACGACGTGGTCATAAATGACTTTGGCTTTGCGCGCAGGCACCCGGATCACCCCATAGGGTTGAGCGGCTACCTGCCGCCACTGGCTCGATTTGGACTACAAAACCCCGCTATTTACGGCCCCGGGCGTGTTCCCGACCCAAAGGAGCTTGCCGCGATTCGCAGCCAGCTGAACTTGAAGGTGGTGACCTATCCATCAAGCTGGCCCATCCAGCTCAATCCGATTGAGACCCGCGCCCAGTTTGCGCCGATGTTCGTCGGGATCGATACAGATGCCTGGCCCGATATGTCCGGCGCGACCAAATCCATTGATGTGCTGTTTTACAACAAGGTGCGCTGGCACCGGAAAACGGCGCGTGAAACCGATCTGATCCAGCCATTGCGCGATATTCTAAGCGCCCGCGGCCTCAGCTGGCGGGAGCTGGACTACGGAAACCACACCCCCGCGCAATACCGCGACCTGGTCGGTCGCAGCCGTGCGCTGTTGTTTTGCACCGAACATGAGACGCAGGGGTTGGCCTATCAGGAGGCTATGTCGGCCAATCTGCCGGTTTTTGCCTGGGATCAGGGAGAGCTGGTCGATCCCTCTCAGCGCGCGCTCGTACAGGGTGATGTGACCCCAAGTTCGGTGCCCTATTTCGACGACCGCTGCGGGCGGCGGTTTCAGATCAACAATATCGAAGAACAATTCGACCGTTTCTGGACCGCTCTGCCAGACTACCGGCCCCGCGACTATGTGCTCGACACCCTGTCCCTGCGCTGCGGCGGCGAGCGGTTCATGTCGCTTTATGCGCCGCTTTTCGACGGCGGCGCACCGGCGCTGCATGGCTCTACCCCCGCCGAGGCCAAAAGCGCCACCACATCTGCCGGGGTTTGACGGAACACTTTCTCCGGCAGCTCCCCAATCCGTTGGCGAACGGCGGCAATCTTCGGCGGGGTCAGATCCTGTAACAGCCCGATCAGCGCCTGTGCATTCGCGGTCCGCAGAGTCCAGCCCTGCCCACTCTCCTCAATCTTGCGGCCAGTTTCTGTCCCCGAAACCGCGATGACCGGGCAACCATGCCAGCCCGCCTCATAGATCCGGTTGGGCAGCAGCAAATCGGAATTGCCGCTCCGCGAGGGGTCGCCCATCTGCCAGAGATCTTGCGCCCAGACGACATCACAAGTGTCATAACAGGCGGCGAGACCATGGGGGTAGGCATAGGCCCCGTGGAACATCACATTGCCAAGGCCAGCGATCCGGGCGTGAAAATCCGGAAGCACATGGTCGTGGATCTTGCCGTGAATATGCACCTCAATTGCAGGACCCATCTGTTTTGCCACGCGCAGCAGCAGCTCAAAACTCGGGCGACAGCGGATGGCACCGATCCAGCCCAACCGCAGCGCCTCACCGCTGCGCACCCGGTTGGTTGGCACAGGGCGCGGCATGTCGTCGGGCACAACCACTTTGTTTTCGACCAGATGCCAGGGGCCCGCATAGCCCTGAACAGGCGCAAAATACCCGGTGTGAAATCCGGGCGATGACAGCCACAGAACCTCCGCCCCTGCCAACAGGCGCCGCTCGCCCCAGCGGGCTACTCGGGATTTGAGGCGCGCGCCCTCAAACAGCGAATGGATATCCAGCACCTCATAGGCGATGGGTGCGGTAGCGCCGCTGCGCAGCCGCAGGGCGGCGGCCAGCGCCAGCATATCGACATTGCGCGCCACCAGCAGATCGGCCTGCCGCACCAGTGGTGACAGCCGTGGATCGCGCAGTGCCGTGGACAGCGCCAGCCGTCCGCGTCGCAACAGCCCATGCTGGCCAATTTCGCCCAGATCAATATTTTGCCAATTCACCTCCGGCAAGGGTCCCTTGCGCGACGCGACCGAGATCACCTCATGCCCCAGCGCCTGAAATGACGCCAGCCGCCGCAGCTGGGCCACATCGGTCAAATCAGAGGCAAAGCAGACCAGTCGTGCCATGGCTCAGCCCTGCACCCGCTCGGACGCAGCATCATGATCCGCGCGGGCGCCGTAGATCTTGGGTTGTGGCAGGGCCAGGCATCCCGCAAGCACCCCCAGATGCAGCAATCCGCGCAACAGCCAGAAATTGCGGCGTGCTTCAGATGGCAAGGCTGGCAACGCGGCACCGGTGCAATAGACCACCTTCGCCAGCGCAACACCTGCCAGCCGTATCCGCGCCAGTGATCCGGGCGCGACGCTCGCATAGCTCTGCCCCATGCGAAACCGCCGTTTGGTCAGCCACCCCAGACGCAACCGCTCTGGTGCCACCTCTTCAAAAACCGGGGCCTCAGCGCAGACCGCAAACCGGGCGCCCATATGCGACAACGCAAAGAAATAGGCTGTATCTTCGCCGCCGCTTGTCCCGCGATCCAGATCGAACACCTGCCCCTCCCAGGGCTGACCTGCAAATCGCATCAGCGCATTGCAGCTATGGGCGGTCTGCGGTTGCTCTGCTCCGGTCTGCTTGGGGCTGCGCAGCTCTGGCCAATTGCTGTGCCAGTCCTGATCCACCATCCAATCCGGCGCATCCGCAGGGTAGCGCGCGATTGCCGGGCCTGAGATCACATCTGCACCGGTGTCCGCCGCCCGGCGCATCAGCTGTTCGATCCAATCGGCAGGTACCACCTCATCGTCATCGACAAAGGCAATCCACTCAGATTGCCGTTTGCGCGCCGCCGCCAGACATGCGTTGCGCGCAACCGAGATATTGCGCGCAGGCGCGTGGAGATAACTGACCGGCCAGGAGGAAGTCGTCCCCCGCACCCAATGTTCCGAGGAGGGGGCCTCGTCATTATCGGCAACGATAATATCAATCATGTATCCCGTCGGAGCGCGCAGCGCGGCCAGGCTCTCCAGCGTCGCCACAACGCTGCGGCGCCGATATGTACACAGCAGGACTGAGATCCGCTTGGTCATTCGCTCATCCTCCATCCCGCTGCATCCGGCGCATCCGACTAAAGGCAGATCGAAGGCCAAACCCAATCATCCTCCGCAACAGCCCAAGCGCCCAGGCCATATGCATCACCACGAGGGCCACCCCGGACCAAACCCCGATGGCCCCCAGTCGAAGACAGGCCACCGCAGTCACCGCCAGAACCGCTGCCAAATAGACCAACGGCCATAGCAGCGCGACTGGCCAGACAGGGGCGATCGCCAACGCCATGGCGCAAAGAATGAGGTTCAGCACCGGCACCATCTGCCGCAACCGTGGTCGCATCCCATGCTTGATCAGCGTCGCCGCGCGGCCGGCACCGTAATTCTGATATTGACGCCACAGGGCTGCGGGCGTGCTGCGCATCACATAGCCAAGCCGCACATCGCCCGCCAGCCAGATCCGACCGCCTGCAGCGCGCAATCGCCAGTCCAGCTCCGCATCCTCATTGTGGCTGAAGGCGGCATCATACCCGCCCACCTTGCGAAACCAGGTCAGATCCATCAGCGCGTGATGACCATGGTCAACATAGGCTGAGGCCCGCCCACCACGATGGGCTGCCCCGCCGGACCCGAGCGGCGTATCCACCACCCAGGCCGCCGCCCTGCCAAAGCTGCTGATCCCTTGGGAATCCATTGCGACCACAACCGACACCGCATCCTCCGCAGACCGAAATGCCGCAAGCAAAGCGGTCGCGTAGTCCGCCGGGTAGATCGCATGGGCATCACACCGCAGCAGCAGGTCAAAGCCATCGCCATGCTCTGCCACCGCGCGATTGATCCCCGTCGATTGGATCCGGTCGGGATTATGGAGAAGATGTAACCTGATCGGGCTGGTCTCAGCGTAGCCCCGAACGATGTCCTGTGTCCCATCGGTACTGCCGCCATCGGCCACCACCAAAGTGGCGCGTGCAGGATCGCGCAGCAGTGGGTCACGCAGCAGGCTTTCAAAACAGGGCAGAATGGCCTTCGCTTCGTTCAGGGTTGGGACCACAACCAGAATACGCGCATCCTTCGGCGCAGACACAGTGCTGGCGCTCATGGCGCCCTCTTTGCCGTTCTGCCCGCTGCTGCCCATGGTGTTTGTTCCATTCCGTGTTATGGACCTGTCTAGCGGATCTGATTATGCTGCGACAGATTGATTTTTGCGCGCAGTCTAATGAACTTGGACCTGCCACCTACTTGCCACCTCTGCGGCGTCGCGCAGCGCAGGGACGGCCGTGGGCAAACCAATAACGATGGGGTCAACCAACGTGTCCACGCCTAAGACGTCCTTTGCCGCTGATGACGGTCAGGAGGTGCTCGATCTCGGTGCCATTTTTGCAATCATCTGGCGCGGACGCTGGGTAATCGCAGCCTGTGTGCTGATCGGTCTGATCATTGGCGTCTGGCGCGCCTATATCGCCGCCACACCTCTGTATGGGGCTGAGGTGCAGCTGGTGCTCGACACCCGCGATGAGAAAGTGGTGGATATCGAAAGCGTGGTGAGCAGCCTCTCCGCCACGGATGAGGTGATCCGTACCGAAGTCCATATCCTTGGCGGGCGTGAGCTGGCCGGACAGGTTGTTGATCGGCTCAATCTGATCTCTGACCCGGAATTCAACATGATGCTGCGCGATCCCGGCTTCAATCCGGTGCAAGCGCTCAAGGACATGATCAAACGCATCCTCGGGATGCAGGTCTATGATACCACGCTTACCCCCGATCCTGCCTTCGTCCGTGAGAAAGTCATCCAGACACTTCTGGCCAATACGCGGGTCGTCAACATCCCGGACACCTATATCTTTTCAATCTGGGTGCTGAGCGAGAACCCCTTCAAGGCGGCGGATATCGCCAATGCCTTTGCCGATACCTATGTCGAAAATCAGGTGGCGGTGAAACTGAATGTCACCGAACAGGCCACAGGTTGGCTGGCGGAGCGGGTGACGGAACTGCGCAGCCAGCTGGAGGCGAACGAGCGCCGGGTCGCCGATATTCGTGCGCAGGCTGACGTCACCAGCCCGGCGCAGTTGATCGGTCTGGAAAACCGCCTGATATCGCTCCGCAGCGCCCTCGCTGAACGGGCCGCAGAGGTAGCAGAGCAACAGGCCCGACAGGCCGAATTCACCACTTTGCAGACAGTGGAGGACCAGCGTTTGGCGGCCCGGCGCAATGGCTATGGTGCCATTCTGGCGCGGGCGGATAATCCGCAGGACGGCTGGCGGAGCGTTCTGGCACAACTCACCCGTGACCTGCGAGAGGCCGAAGCCAAGGAGCAGGCGATCCGCCGGTCCATGGCCGATCTGGAGATCACAATCGCCACCCAGAGTGATGCGCTGACCGAGGTGGTGCAGGCCGAACGCGACGCCGAAGCAAGCCGCCTGTTGTTTGAGAATTTTCAGAACCGGCTGCGCGAAACCTCGATGCAAATCGGCCTGCAGCGGGCTGACAGCAGGGTGATCTCCCGCGCGTTTCCCCCTGACCGCCCTGCCCTGCCGAACAAGGGCCAGATCCTGATTTTGTCAGTCTTTCTTGGCGGGTTTCTCGGCACTGTGCTGGTGGTAGTCCTGCAACTCTCCCGCGCGCGTCTGCATTCCGCAGCGCAGATCGCAGGGCTTACATCGGTGCCGGTGATCGCCGTGCTGGATCAGTTTTCACAGAAAATCCGCCCTGAACAGGCCAGCGCCCTTGGCCCTCAGACCCGCGATGGCGAGGCCATCCGCAATCTGCGCACCACACTGCTGATGGCGCGGGGCGATGTCCCACCGCAAGTGGTTGTCTTCACCTCTGCCGAGAGCGGCGACGGCAAATCCACGCTGTCCGCTGCGATGGCGCATAATATGGCGCAGATCGGCAAATCCGTGCTGCTGGTCGACGGCGACCTGCGCCGACATTATCTCTCGGACCCATTGGCGGATGGCAACAGCAAACCGGGGTTGTTTGACGTGCTGTCCGGGCGCTGTGACTTGGCAGAAGCCGTGTTACCGGGTGTGCTGGGACAGGCTGATATCCTGCCTGCCGGCAGCGTCTCCGGCAGTGCGGCAGATCTGCTCAGCCAAGGCGGCCTGACCGAGCTGCTGTCAGTCGCCCGCAGCCACTGGGATATCATCATCTTCGACACCCCGCCGATTTCTGTGGTGCCGGATGCGCGGATCATCGGCCAGCACGCGGATCTGTTGATCCTTCTGGCGCAGTGGAACACCACCCGGCAGGCAGTCTTTATCGATGCGCTGCGCGCGCTGGAACAGGGCGGACGTAGCCCCGACGGCATTGTACTGACCAAGGTGAAAGCCGCCGCAAAACCGCTCTACGGGGCGACCAAACGGTCCCGCGACCGCTATTATCACGGGTAAGGACTGGATGCAGCTCACCTCCCTCCTGCGCAAGGCCCGCATCGCCAGTCGCCGCGGCCTTGGCCAACCGGTCCTGAACTATCAGGTTCTGGGCGAACGCTGTTCCGGCACCAATTTCCTTGACCAACTGATCCAGCAGAATTTCGCAGCAGCCCGCCCACGCTATGACATGTGGAAACACGCGTTCCCCAACCTCATCGCACTGCCTGCCGATGTGCTCTATGTGGTGATCTTCCGTGATCCGTTCCAATGGCTCGAAAGCATGTATGGCAAGCCCTGGCACAGCGTGCCTGAGCTGCGCGATCTCTCCTTCTCCGAATTCATCCGCACCGAATGGCGCAGCGAAGTCGACGTGCCTGCATGGTTCGATCTACCAAAGACCAGCCCCTGCAAGGGCCAGCCACTCAATCAGGATCTGCATCCGATCACCGGCGCGCCTTTTCCCAATCTGCTGGCCTTGCGGCGGGCCAAGGCCGAGGCACTCCTGTCCCTGCCACAGCGCGGCGCGCGCGTGCTCTACACCACCCATGCGGCCATCAGCCAAAACCCAGACGAGATCATTTCCCGTATCGCTACTGAAAGCCCGGTGCCCCGTAACACGCGGCTGGAGGTCCCGCAGGGGCATTATGGCTGGTCGTGGTCCAATCGCGATGTAAAACCAAAAACACCGGGCCACCTGATCACACCGGATGACCGCGCCTGGATCAGGGCTCAGCTTGATCCGGCACTTGAGGCGGCGATGCGCCTGCCGCTTGATGAGGCACCTACCACCGCCCCAAATGGCAACGCCACCCGCCCCTGATCAGATCCGTGGCGGTACATCCCGCCAGCGCCCCAGCGCCCGCCCGGCATAGATCCAAGCCATGGCGATCAGCATATGCCGGATCGAATGTTCGTTATAAATCACATTGTCCGACAGCGCCGCGACCAGATTGATCAGCACGTAAAACAGGTAGTACCCGGAGGTCACGCTACCGTCCTGCAGATACCAGCGGAAACAGCGGATCACGACCGCGATCAACAAACCGAAGAAGGTCACCGCCCCCAACAGGCCATTGCCGACCATCAGCTCAATATAACTGTTGTGGAACCAGTAAAGCCCCTCGTCGACATAGGCCTCAATATAAAGCCGCGCGTAAGACGGCACCGACCAGAAAGCCCCAAACCCAACGCCTCCAATCGGCGCTTTGGCGATTTCCTCCAGCCCAAAGGCCCAGATCACCGTGCGCCCGGTCAGGGTGCTGTCCTTGCCCAAACGCTCCAGCAGCAGCCCCAGCGCATCAATGCCTGAGATATAGATCGCGAGCGGCACGAGAAACAGCACCATCAGCGAAAACAGCAGCGCAACCCGCCGCGCAGTCCCGCCCCAGCGGCGGATCCACAACACCGGCACATAGATCGCCAAGATGGCAAAGGTCACATAAGCGCCAGCCGATTGTGCCATGCCCAGCACCGGGATCATCAGGGCCGCCGCCAGCATGCCCAATATAGACAGCCGCCAATAGAACCCCAGCGTCACCAGCCCATGCGCCGCATTCACCGTCGCCTTGGCGAGGGAATTTTTGTGCATATAAATGCCCTTCAACGCCCCATTGGGATGAAACGCTGGCGACAGAAACGTCACGATGGAATTCAGATAGGACAATGCCACCCCGACGGCCGAGGTCAGGCTGACCACAATCATGGTATGATGGGCTGGGATGGCGGAGGCAATGCGCACCGCGATCAGCGTCGTCATCGTCAGCTGAAAGCTGCGATAGGCGGTAACCGGCGGGTTGACGCTCCACAGGGTGGAAGCCATGGCGATGACACAGGGCATCAGCACCGGCCAGGCCTGCCACAGGATGGCAGCACTCTGCCGCCAGTCGCGCAGGTACCACAGGATCGTCAGCGCATAGAGCGCCATCCAGCCCGGCGATTGAAACCCCAGCCGATAGACCACCCCGGTGCCAGACATGGCCGCAAGGATCAGATAGGCCATATGCAGATGGCCCCGCGTCAGCCACCAACGCCCTGCCCCGCGCCGCAGCACAGACGCCGACACCGGCCCGGACTGCCGCTGGGGGTCCTGATGAGGCTCAACCGTCAGTGTCATCTGGTCCTGCGCTGTGCTGTTGATGTCCGCTGCTTTCCACCGCTACCCGCTCCGGGTCTGCCAATCCAGCCATAGCACATGCCGAGCTCTGCGCCCGCGTCCCATTGGCAACATCGGATGCCTCTGCTGCCAGTGCCCGGACAGTTGGCACCATCCAGAGCGCCGATTGTCTCAGCGCATCCGTCGCCTCGGCCTCCACCGGCCTGCGGGAGGCCTCACAACACATCCGCGCCCAGACCGGTGCCGCAGCAGTGCTGAGGTCCAGTGCGCCGTCCGCATCAATGGGCAATGTCAGATCCCCTGCTCCATTGCTGCTGCGCCCAAAACGCCAGTTCTGTGGGCGTCGCCACAGGCGCGAGGCAGCAGCCTGCATTTTCAGCTCCACCCGATTGCGCACTACCGATGCCAGCCAAGGCAGGTGATCAGGGCGCATCACAACGCGCCTCAGGGCCCGCATCAGGTGACCGGCCCGCACATCCCATGCCAGCTCCAACTGCGCATGGCGCCGCAACAGGGCGCGCCGACGGATATCCGCCAATGTCGCCAGATCCTCGTTGCCCGCCTGCGCCGCCAGATCGTCCAGCACATCAATCTGCGCCGCCAGATCCCCCGGCACATTGCGATAGGAGGTTGAGGCCGCATGGCGACGATAGAGATAGGCCGCCATTGGCAGCACCCACATCTTCGCGCCAGCCAGCACCAGCCGCAGATAGAGGTCGTGATCCTCTCCAATCCGTAGCCGTGGATCGTAGCGCAACTCGCTCAGAAAACGTTTTTTAATCAGGGGCTTGAGATATCCGATATGGCTGATACCTTCAGGATCTACACCACTCAGCACCAGATCTTTCAGATTGAGCATCCGGGCCACTTTCGGGGCGTGCTGACCCAATATCGTCGCGCCCCGCGCCATAGGCTGCTCAGAAAACAGGATCATATCGTCAGCGACCACATCCGCCGCCAGATCCTGCGCCGCGTTTAGCATCATTTCCAGCCGTCGCGGGTGCTGGCTGTCGTCGCTGTCGCAAACAGCAACCCATTCCCCGCGCGCCAGCGCCAGCGCATCATTGCGGGCGATGGCCGGGCCGCCACTATGTGACCGCCGCTGCGCCCGGATCCGCGGATCGGTGGCCGCTGCCGCGCAGATCAGCGCCCAGCTGTCATCCTCCGAGGCGTCATCGACAATAATCAGCTCCAGATCTGTCAGCGTCTGCGCCAACACCGCCCCAATGGCCAAGGGCAGATGCCCCACAGCATTGCGGCTGGCCATGATCACCGAAACCTGCGGCCGCCGGTCAGCCATCACACTGACCCTTGGGTGGCGGGAGATCAGACACCACAGGACAGCGCGCCCGGATATGCACCGCCGCGGGAACCCGCCAGGCCGCCGACACTCCCGCAGCGTCGCCATAGGTCAGTGTCAGCGCGCCCCGTGATGCGCGATGGCACAGATCAGCCCAAAACGCGCTGTGGCTGCCATCTTCCTCCGGCATCGGGACCGCGATCCGCGTGCCCGCACCCTCCCCCATCAGCGCAGTGTCAGCCCCATCAGGTCCGATCAGATGCACCACCTCCGCCGATGCGTCAGATGCCCGCTCAGCCTCTTGACCGGGCTTGAAACCGCGGGCCTTGGCCAAGGCCACCCGCGCCAATTGCGAGACCAGAGACGGATCCCGCAACAACTGTGCCGCAGCAGATGCCAATCGACGTTCCCTCAGGTCCTCTGCCAGCGTTTCAAAGGACAACCGCCGCTGTAAAGCCCGCCGCCGGTGGTTTAAAATACTTGTTATTTCAGTGTGTTGATCGAACTGCAATCGATCACTCAAACCCTCCAACGCCGCAAGCGACGCCTCGACATGGGCCCGACTGGAGCGATGAGACAAGGACTGCGGATGCCGCCGATAGAGATATAGCGCCTCTGGCAGCAACCACAGACGTCGCCCCTGCAGCAACAGCCGCAGATAGAGATCCTGATCCTCACCAATCGTCAGCGTTTCATCATAGCGCAGCGTCCCCAGCGTCTCGCGTCGGATCAACGGCTTGATATAGCCCAGCTGCGCGCCAGCCTCTCCCGGCTCAGGCACCCGCAGCATATCCGCCGGGCCGATCTGGCGCGGCAGGTCCTGCGGCTCCGGTCCGAAAACGCTGCGCGGCGCATCCATCGGCTCGGTTGCAAAATGGATCATATCATCGGCCACCGCATCGGCGCCCAGCCTCTTAGCCGCCAACAGAAGGCGCCGCAGCCGGTCCGGGTGCATGATGTCGTCGGAATCGCAGATGGCCACCCATGCCCCGCGCGCAGCAGCCAGTGCCCGATTACGCGCAGCGGCAGGTCCGCTTGAGGTCTCCCACAACAGCACCCGCACGCGGTCGTCCTGCGCAGCCGCGTCTTGCAGGATCTCAACCGATCCATCGCTGGAGCCGTCGTCCGCCACGATCAACTCCCAGTCATCGTGCGTTTGCGCCAGCACAGACGCCAGCGCAGGACGCAGGTAGCGCGCGCCCTGATGATTGGCCATGATGATCGAAATCAACCGCCCCTGCCCCGCCGGTTCCTGCATTAGCCTGCCCATTCTGCCCCGAACATGTCTAACACGCCGAGCCGCAACGAGACCAGATCCGAAGGCAGACCTGCCCGGATCATGGTTCGGCGGGCATTTCCCGTGGCACGGTGTCCTCAAACTGCTAAGACTGACGGCCAAGAGACGCCAAAGCGCAACTGCCGCCCCTTCGGAAAGACCCGCCATGACCGCCACACCCGCAGCGCCACAGGGCGACCACCAGACAAGTGCGGGAGATTCGCGGATCGGTCCAACCTTGGTGGGGATCGGCGCACAAAAATGTGCCTCCACCTTCATCCATGCCGCCCTTGGCGCCCATCCGGACGCCGCCGTGTCTGACCCGAAGGAACTGGATTTCTTCAGCGCCTATTTCGATCGCGGCTATCAATGGTATCGCAGCCATTTCGCCCATGGCGCCGACAAGCCCGTCAGGTTCGAGGCCTCTCCCTCCTATTTCTACGACCCACGCTGCCCCGGCCGGCTGAACGCTTTCGATCCCGAGATCAAGATTGTCTGCCTGCTGCGTGACCCGGTGGCCCGTGCCTATTCCAATCACCTGCATGAGGTGATCAATGGCCACATCCCTCCCCTCCCCTTTCATGAGGGGCTGGCCAACAATCCGGCCTATCTGGAACAGGGTCTCTACAGCCGTCATCTGGGCCGCTGGCTAGCCGCCCTTGGCCGCGACCGTGTCTTGGTGATGCTGGCAGAGGAGATCAGCGCGGACCCGGTTGCCGCCGCGCAGAAGGTCTATCGCTTTGCCGGGCTGGACGACAGCCATGTCTCACCGGTGTTGCACGAACGCCGGAACGAGAGTGACCGCCCCCGCCTGCCGACCCTGCGCCGCGCGCTTCGTGCGGGGGGGGATCAACTGCGCAAGGCGGGGCTTGAGGATGGTCTGGCACGGCTGAAATCCACCGGCCCGGTGTCGGCTCTGCTGCGCGCCAACAGCCAGAATATGCGCGAAGTGGTGCCGCCCCTCCGGG
Organism: Phaeobacter sp. S60; assembly: GCF_000826845.1. Classification (NCBI taxonomy): domain Bacteria; kingdom Pseudomonadati; phylum Pseudomonadota; class Alphaproteobacteria; order Rhodobacterales; family Roseobacteraceae; genus Phaeobacter; species Phaeobacter sp. S60. Next base: position 32,404 of record NZ_JSWJ01000028.1, on the reverse strand, counting down.
ACAGCGACATCGCCACGCTGCGGACCTATTTCGCAGATGACCTGCGTCAGCTCCCAGCGCTGTTGGAACGTGACAGCCTGCCCTGGGAAAGCTGGCATGCCTTGCAACGCTAAACAGCAATGTACACACCTGTACATTGCGTCTTGATCAGAACAGGATAGCGTCCTGCGCAATAAGCAGATCCAGCGTCAGCGCCTCTCCCCTGTCATCAATCACCGCAACATTAATCCAGCCATCTTCTCCCTCGACTTGCAAAAGGTCGCGTGTCCCACGGCCGCGTTCCCCATCCAGCCAGCGCAGCTGTTCTGCGCCATCAAGGTCGAACCGGGTCAGATCCAAAGTGTCCCCGTGGGACAGGGTGAAATCATTGACCCGGTCGGCAGGGCCGCCCTGGCTGAAGATAAAAGTATCAGCACCACCCCCGCCCCGCAGCTGATCGCGACCGATACCGCCATCCAGAACATCCTCTCCACCGCCACCGGCCAGACGATCCTTGCCGCGCCCCCCAAATAGGAAATCATCGCCCCCTTTGCCGCGTAGAATATCACGGCCTTTATCCCCGTAGAGATGATCTGCGCCACTGTTGCCGACCAGTTGATCCGCTCCGGCGCCGCCGTGGATCAGGTCGGCGCCATCGCCGCCAAACAGATCCTCTGCCTGATCGGTCCCCTCCTGCTCGGTTGCGAAGTTGGGCGAACCGTCCCGTTCCTGTCCCGGCAGGGACACATCGGTAATCACGGCAACCAAGGGCGGCGCGTCCGGGTCTGGAGTCCCAGCCCATGCCGCCTGATTTTCCGACACAGCCCAGAGGTCCGCAAAGCTCTTGACCGCGCCGGAATACCACAGCCCCCCCGGCATATCGGCACCGCTCAGATCGGCAAGAACCTTGCCATCCACCCGGAAAATCGCGCCTGTACCTGTCAGCTCAATCTCGTAGGTGTGCAGCCCCGCCGCCGCGTCAAACCCAAGGTCGACAACCAGTGGCCCCGCAGGGGCGTCCGCGAGACGCACGCGGCTGCCATCCTCTGCTTCCATATGAATGCTCAGTTGCGCCTGACGGGTGTTAGCGCCGACAAATTCGAAATCGAACTCCAGCCAACGGTCATTGCGATAGTCCTCCTGATAGAGAAACATGCCAAAAACCGTACCGTCCTGCATCTGCGGCGCCTGCGCTGTCCAGCTCCAGGTGCCGGTCTCATGGGCGGCCTCGGATTGCATCTCCCCACCGGTGAAGGTCCGCTCATCCGCGCCATTCTCAGATGTCAGATGCAGCTCAACCGCGCCCTCAGCATTGATCTGCACATTGTCCTGCGACCACTTGGTGTCCCGTGATTGTCCTGCGTTCCAGGTCGACACCAGCCAGTCGTCGTCATCGCGGACCTGACCCGGAACCCGCAGATCCACCGTTGGGGTCACGTCTGCCTGCGCGCTATCGGTTGATGCCATATCGATCACTCCAAACCTTCGTGCCGCGTGTGGCGGCGTTGCCTTGGGTTTGGTTCTCGGGGCGAACGATGGCAGGATTGTGCCTTAATTATCGCGCATTAAGGCCCCATTCATACAGTTTAACGCAAACTCAAGAACAGTTTTAGAGGGTTGCTTTTTAGTCGAATTGCACAGCGCAGCGGGACCGCCCAATAGACAGCCCGGTAGTCCCGACACAGCGCATCCCCCGATGCACCACCGGTGATAGTCCGGCGGCACCCGTATCGCGACCTCTCTGTCCCCGTGGGGACACTCAACATGATTGACCCGTATCGGCAGCGAAACGGGTAAGGTTAATGTGTATTCATATCTTAACGGCTTGAAAAGAAAAAAGGCTGCCCCACTGGGACAGCCTCTGTTCCGCGCTTATCTGGGCGCAGCTTCTACCAATAAGTGGGCCTAACTATTCTCACCATCCAAAGCGTCAAAAAACGCGCTGATCGCAGTCTCTAAGCGGCGCTGGTCAACCGCTGAGAAATCACGCTCCATCGCCATTTCTATACGGCCATCCCGCGCAAGGCAGCGCACTGTCCCCGCAGGGACAGTGCAGCGCAGCGTCGTTTTGGCCATGCCAGCCCGCTGGCTGGTGGTGGCTTCCGTTACGTCGGAGGCCGGTGTCTTCAACGCTTGGCGGAGCAGCGACAGTTCTTCCTCGGCACTTGAGAAGCTCCGCTCGCGCAGGCGCTGTTTGAGCGCAGGCAAGGCGGATGGGGTTTCCACGAGGTGTTTTTTCAGATCCAGCCCCAGCGCCCGCGGGATGGCTTCGGCAAAAGACAGCTCTGCTCCAATCAGCTCCAGCAGCTCCGCGAAGTGACGAATATAGCTCCGCTTCTGTCTCCCTGCCGAGGCATAAAGCAGCGCAACAGACTCTTCTACAGAGTCTGAACCGGTCTCAGGATCCTGCGCATAAGACAGCGCCAACTGTGCCATCTCGGCAAAAGAGATATCCCGCCGCACGAGGTTTTCATCCACCATCCGGCGGTAGAGACCTTGCAGTGTCTCTCCCCGTGCAACTAGGCCTGCCGGGATCAACCTGAACTGCTCATCCCCGGTTTCCTCATAGAGCGCGCGATAGGCTGACAGGCGGCGAAACCCCTGAACCAGCTGATACCCATCGCCGTCTTCCTCAACCCGGATCGGATTGGAAAGGCCGAGATCGCGAATAGACTCTTTCAACTCTTGCAGATCAGGATCCCGGTTGACGGCCCGGTCGCGGATTAGCTTGCTGGTGGAAATCTGATCCAGCGGGATCCGGTCGACCACAAGGCCAAGCGTCTTGAGCCGCACAAACTCATGCGCCAGCCGGTCATTCTCGGCGCGGATATTCTGCTCCACCTCAGCCCGCGTCCGCAACGCATCGGCGTTTTCGCTGATCGCTGTAGCCATCGGCCCGCGCCGGGCCTCGCCTGAGCGGAAGGCGGATTTCGTCTCCGGCGCACCGGTTGCGGGTAGTGGGGCCGATGCGGCAGGGGAGGGGGCCTCTGGTTTTGCGACTGGGGGCTCCGACGGAAAATCGATGTCGAACATTCTGCGTTTGCTCATGCCTCATCCTCCAACTGGGCCCATGCGGTCAGGGCGTTATCCTTGAATTCCATGTAAGCCTGATCAAACGAGGCGCGCGCGCGCCGCCAGGTTTCCCGCGTCATATCCCGATAGTCGATCTCATAGATTGAGCTCAGGAAGCGTCCCGATTGCTCCACCGCGCGGGTCATCTCGATCGGGTGCTCCGTCATCCTGTCGCCAAACACCTTCACAAATGCGTCGCGCATTGCCCGGTGCAGATCATTGCCGGATTCATAGCGGGTGAGCAGAAAGCGCACCTCCTGAAACACCTTCGGCAGGCTGAACGTCCCCGCGGGGACAACGCCATTGAAGGCAGAGAGATCCTCCAGCGCCTCGGAGAGCTGACCGATGAAGGAGGTCGTGGAGTCATATTCCCAGTAACCAGGACCCGACGGGATATAGAGCATGTCTGCTGCAAAAACCGCATTCATTGACTGGTAGCCAATCGCGGGCGGGCAATCGAAGATCATCATGTCATAATCTTCTGACGGCAGCTGATCGAGATAGCGCGACACCGCCGCAAAAAAAGACCACTCAGGATTGAGGTGTCGGTACTGGGCAGAGGCAAATTCCACAAAGGCGGCATTGGCGCAGCTGGGGATCACATCAATCGTGGGCCAGCTGGTGGGTTTAACAAAGTCGCTGATCCGCAGATCCTGAAGCCCCATGCCGGTGATGGCCTCCGGCAGTCGGCGTTCGGGCAGGGCAGCCCCGGACTCCGCGCCACGGGTGCTGGCGTTCATACGCTCAGTCTCGCGCACCAGATCGCGCGCCATGATGCCCCAGACTGTATAATCCTCCGTCACATCACTCAGCCCCATGGAATGGGAGAGCGTGGCCTGCGGATCGAAATCAACACAGAGCACACGGTACCCGTCCAAGGCGGCGGCATGGGCGAAATGCAGCGCTACGGTGGATTTGCCGGCGCCCCCTTTGAAGTTGGAGATCGCCACCCGCAGCGCCCGCTTTCCGGCGGGACGTTCGGGCATCAACGACTTGCGGTTCACCTTCAAGCGGCGGCGCAGCTCATTGATCTCCTCCAGCGAATACCAGCGCTGGCGGCCGTCTTCCTCGACATGGCCCTGCGGCAGACTGGGGTCTGCTGCTAGACGGCCGCGCAAGGTGGACTGGTTCACCTTAAAGATCAGCTCGGCCACCTCCCAGCTGGAGAACCGCCGCAGCGTCTTTTCCATCTTGGGAGAGAAGGTCTGCTGTCGGATCCAACTCTGCATTTTCAGCGATTGTGCCTGCATGTCTGCCAGGTCTTGATGGGTAAACATCTCTGCTCCTCGATCTTTGTAGTGCGCCCTTTTTGATCTAGCGGACGCTTTTCCTACCTGAAAATCGGTTTACGCCGAATTTGCAAAAAACGCAAAAGCTATTATTGTCCGAATGAGCGTCCTGTCCCCGCGGGGACCGCCTGCGATGAAAGATAGGCAAACCCCTTGTTTTTCAGGGCGCATGCGATTCGGTGGTGGGTGCCGCGCATGGACGATAATTGGCGTTTCCTTCGCCGATATAGGGGGACGTGATATTGAGCACCGCTGCATATAGGGGGACATTTTCGCCCTAATAGGGGACGTCCAAGTTGTCACCCAATACCATGAATACCAATTTTTGACTCAAAAATGGGATTGGGATCGAGAGGCAAACAACAGCGCTCTTGACAGAATCGCATCTCTGGACGCAAATCAGGTACACCAACTTAAAAACGTTGAGTTCGGGTCAGGCTTCATCGATAATCGCTGCTAGCTGCACCACATGACCCCGACCAAGATCAACAGGATCTCATGGCAAACATGAGACGACAGAGGCAGCCATCCAAGAACGGATGGAGACAAGAGGGCAGCCATGCTTGCCAGTAAACCCGTCGGGCGACAGGCCGCGGCGTTAAAATATGATATCCTCACTGCGTTGGGGACCTATGCTCTCTCGCTGGAGAAGGGGCCCCAGCGTCTGGTTCTGCGTTTCATGACCCTGATGACTGCACGCTATAATTGGCAACGCAATGAACTGGCGGTCGGGCAACGCGAGATTGCCCGGATGTGGTCCGTCGATGAACGCACAGTGAAGCGGGAGATGGCCAAGTTACGCGCCCTTGGCTGGCTGGTGGTCAAACGGCAGGGCGCGCGCGGGCGGGTCACCGAATATGGGTTTGATCTAGAGTGTATCCTGACGGACACCCGCGGATGCTGGGCGGCAGTTGGCCCTGATTTTGATCACCGGATGCGTGGCAGCGACGCGCCCGAGAAAAACGTGGTTCCTTTGATGACAGGAACAGCGGCACCCGCGCCAGATATCAGCGATGGCAGTGAGTGGAGCCTGGCGAAGGCGGTTTTGCATCAGGAAGACCCGGCCACCTATTCGGCATGGATACAAGCACTCAGCAGGGAGAGCAGGGCAGGGGGTCGGCTGATCCTGCGCGCACCAAGCCGGTTTCACGGCAACTATGTCACCGCACATCTGCAAGAGCGGCTGCTGGCCGCCTGTCATGATATCGATGCGGATGTGGATCAGCTGACGATCCTATCCTAGTAATGTGGGCACGAGGCTCCGCGACGAAAAACAGCCCCCAAGCGGCGGCTCGGAGGCTGTGAGATTAACGGCGTGGGGGTTCTCAGCGGCGCTGTGGCACCCGATCCTCAAATCGTTTGAAGGCCAGTGTGATCACCCCTGCGATGGCCATATAGACCAACGCCAGCAGCAACAGCGGCTCATAGACGATGAATGTATCCGACCGCACCCGAGAGGAGACCGCGTAAATGTCCAGAACGGTGATGGTTGCCACCAGCGGCGTTGCCTTCAGCTGCAGGATGGTTTCACCGCCAAGCGTAGGCAGAACGTTGCGGACAGCCTGCGGCAGCCAGATCCGGCGGAACATGGTCAGACGAGGCATCCCGTAAGCCTTGGCTGCCTCCAGCTGCCCCTTGGCCACACCAGAGAAGGCGCCACGCATTACTTCGCCCTCGTAACCGGCGTAGGAGAGTGTGAGCGCCAGAACGGCATAAGGCCAGGCCTGTCGCAGGTAAGGCCACAGCTCGCTGGAGCGGATCCAGGGGAATTGTGGAAACAGCGAGCCTAGCCCGTAGTAAAGCAGCCAGATCTGCAACAACAACGGCGTGCCGCGGATGACCGTGCAGAAAATGCGCGCGGGCGTTGAGAGATACCACGGTCCAACGGCCTGGGCGAGGCCAAGAGGCACCGCCAGTGCAAAGCCAAGAATGCTGGTGACCACAAGGATCCAGATAGTGGTCCACAACCCTTCCAGTGCCAGCGGCGCATAGGCCGGAATCCAATCCCAGCGCAACGACATCGCACACCAGACCACCAAGGCAGCGATCAGGGCCATCAGAACCAGCCGATGAGGCTTCATCAGAGATTTCAAGGCGGTCATTGGCGACCCTCCCGGAGCGAGGGCTGGCCGCGCCTTGCCCAGCGTTCGATCCAGCCGAAAATCACGCCCGAACAGAGCGTTACCATCAGGTAGAGCGCTCCGGCCGCGAGGAAGAACGTGAAATAAGCGCGCGTACTGCTGGCGGCCTGTCGGGTTTCCAGGGTCAGCTCGGCAAAGCCGACGATGGCCAGCAGGGCGGTATCCTTGGTGGCGATTAGCCAAAGATTGGCCAATCCCGGCGTCGCAAAGCTCATCATTGCAGGGATGGTCACCCGGCGCATGGTCATGAACGGTGGCATCCCGTAAGACCGTGCCGCCTCAATTTGACCAGGAGGCACCGCCTTGATGGCGCCGCGCAGCACCTCAGTGGCATAGGCGCCCTGCACAATGCCAAGCACCCAGATGCCCGCCACAATCCCGCTGATTTCCACCCGACCGTAGCCGAAACTGCCGGCGATTTTGTTGATCAGATCGGTGCCGACGTAATAGAGGATCAGGATCAGCACCAGTTCAGGCACGGCGCGGATCACAGTGGTGTAAATGGCGAGCAGATCGCGAAGGATCGGCCCGCCATAAAGTTTTCCGTAGGCCCCGAAAAGCCCGATGATCAGCCCCATACCAAAAGCCCCAAGGGCGATCTGGAGCGAATTGGCGAGGCCCCGCAACAGGTTGCCCCCCCATCCCGGCGGCGAGAGCGACAACAGCTGCGCGCTCTCGGCCAGACCAAACAGGTCGAGGAGTCCGGTCACGTTATGTCCTTACTCGGAGTAGATGCTGGTCGTGAAATACTTCGAGGTGATCTCGGCATGGGTGCCGTCGGCCAGGATTGCCGCGATCCCCTTGTTGAGGGCTGCCAGAACATCGCTGTCGCCCTTGCGCACGCCGGCGCCGACACCTTTGCCGAGGATCGCTTCATCATTGGCGACGGGGCCCTTGATCTCGCAGCAGCCACCGGCATCGGAGCCGACAAAGTCCGCCATGGCGATACTGTCGGCCTGGGTGGCGTCGATGCGACCGGCAAAGAGATCCTGATTGGCCTCATCCTGGGTCTGATAGACGCGCAGCTCGGAATCTTTGAAGTATTCCTGTGCATAGGTCTGGTGAATGGTGGAGGCCTGAATGCCAACAACTTTGCCCGCCAGTGATTCCGGTGTCGGTTCGATGTCCATCGACTTATCCGCCACGATCACCGCCGGGGTGTTGTAGTAGGGATCCGAGAAGTCGATGGTTTTCAGCCGTTCTTCGGTGATCGACATGGAGGCCATGATGGCGTCGATCTGCTGGCCGGTGAGGGAGGGAATGATGCCGTCCCAGGCCACAGGAGTAATGACACACTCCATCTCAGCCGCGGCGCAGACTGCATTGATCACGTCGATCTCCCAGCCCACCCACTGACCGGAGGAATCCAGTGAGGCAAAGGGCGGATAGGGTTCTGCGGCCACACCGATCTTGACCGGCTCTGCCTGCGCAACGGCACAGGTTGCAGCCACGGTCGCAGCAGCGAGGACTGTGGATTTGAGATTTGATATCATGGACATAACTGTCTCCCTGTTTTGTTATTTGTACGTGTTGTTATGCGTTAGGCGACCGAACTGAGGAACTGTTTCAGACGCTCTGATTTCGGATTGCCAAAGACCTCAGACGGGGGGCCTTGCTCTTCGATCCGACCTTCGAAGAGATAGACGACATGGTTTGCGACCTCGCGCGCGAATTTCATCTCATGGGTGACCAGCAGCATGGTGCGCCCTTCCGCCGCCAGATCGCGGATCACCGTCAGGACCTCCCCTACAAGTTCAGGATCAAGCGCCGATGTCGGTTCGTCAAACAGCATGACATTGGGATCCACAGCCAGCGCCCGGGCAATTGCGGCCCTCTGTTGCTGACCGCCAGAGAGGAAGGCCGGAAAGGCATCGGCCTTGTCGCCGAGGCCCACGCGGGCCAGGAGTTCATGCGCACGGTGGATCGCCTCGGAACGGGGCATCTTCAGCACATGAACCGGCACTTCGATCACATTTTCCAACAGGGTACGGTGGGTCCAGAGGTTGAACTGTTGAAACACCATCGCGAGACGGGTGCGAATGCGTTCGATCTGGCGGCGGTCGGCGGGGCTGCCATCCGGGCGCATCGCCACGGTTTCACCTGCGATGACGATTTCGCCTGAGTTGGGTGTCTCCAGAAAATTGATGCAGCGCAACATGGTCGATTTGCCGGAGCCGCTGCCGCCGATGATTGCCACCACATCGCCCTGTTTCGCGGTGAGGGATACGCCCTTCAACACCTCCAGCGACCCGAAGGATTTGTGCAGATCGCTAACACGGATCGCCTCGGTCTGCGTGTGGGGTTCCACCGGCGTCTCAGCACGCGCCTGTGCAGGGGCAGATGCTGTCGAAAGCGGAGCAGGGTCTGCGGCAGCCGGATCGGGCATTTTCTGATGTCCTCATATTTCGGCTTGTAGTAAGGCTGACTTGGAGTAATTATGCAAGTGTATAATTACTGACAGCGTGACTGCGCAGCACATTGGAGAGCCCCGTGTCAGGTGAACGCCGGAAATTTAAGCGCGCGACCGCACAGGAGCGGAAAGAGGCGCTGATCCTCGCAACTTTGGAGTTGGTGGCCGAGAAAGGTGTGCGCGGCGCAACCGTGCGCGATATTGCTGAGCGGGCGGATGTGACTCAGGGGCTGATCCGGCATTATTTTTCCTCCAAGGAAGACCTGATGACCGCCGCCTATGAGCATCACATGGTCTTTATCAGTGATCTGACCTTTGCCCCGGTTGCCGGGATGGAAGGAACCGCCCGCGCCCGTCTGGCGGGGTTTGTCGAGGCGTCTTTGCTGCCACCGGTGGTGGAGCCGACGGCGGTGGCGCTTTGGGCCGGGTTTTTGAACAAAGTGCAGCAGGATCCGCAGATGCGGCAGATCCACCAACGCACCTATGACTATTTTCGCGACAAGCTGGGCGAGTTGATCGCTGCCGCGCTGGACGAGGCGGGGACCCCCGTCGACGCGGCGCGGCTGCATCATTTGGCGGTGGCCTGTAACGCGGTGATCGACGGGCTCTGGATGGAAGGCGGTGCCTTGCCGGAGGCGTTTGAAGAGGGCGAATTGCCGATGATCGGATTGGAATCCGTGGGCGCAATTCTGGGATTGAACTTGCAGCATAAGGCAGAACAGCCATGAGAATGACCGATGTGACCAGGCGGCTGGCGGGGCTTGGCGGGGCCAAGTGGGAGGTGCATCTGACCGCGCGCGAGATGATCGCCGCCGGCGCGGATATCATCGAGATGACCATTGGTGAACCGGATGTGCCCACACCTGAGGCGCTGATGCAGACTGCCGGTGCCGCGATGATGGCCGGGCGCACCGGCTATTCGGACGGGCGCGGCGAGGCCAACCTGCGCCAGGCCCTTGCAACACGCTACAGCGCCAGCACCGGGCGGGCTTTGGGGCCGAACAACGTGCTGTGCTTTCCGGGCACACAGACCGCGCTTTATGCGGTCCTGATGGGGGTCGCCGAGCACGGGGACGAGGTTCTGGTGGGCGATCCCATGTACGCCACCTATGAAGGCGTGATCCGGGCAAGTGGCGCCAACATGGTGCCGGTGCCGTTGCGGCCCGAGCATGGGTTTCGGATGCAGGCCGATGATATCGCAGAAAAAATCACCCCCCGCAGCCGCGCCATTCTGCTGACCACACCGCACAATCCTACGGGGTCCATTCTGACGGTTGAGGATCTCGACGCCATTGGACGGCTGGCGGAGGTGCACGACCTGTGGATCATCTCGGATGAGGTTTACGAGCAGCTGGTGTTTGACGCGGCGGAATTTGTGTCGCCGCTGGCGCGCGCGGCCTTTGCCGAGCGGGTGATTGTGGTGTCGTCGATCTCCAAATCACATGCGGCGCCGGGGTTCCGCAGTGGCTGGTGTATTGCCAGCACGGCCTTCTGTGACGGGTTGCTGCCGCTGTCGGAGACGATGCTGTTCGGCAATCAGCCTTTCATCGCGGATATGACGGAGCAGGCGGTGCGCGAAGGTTCGCCCGTGGCGGAGGGGATGCGCAGACGATTTGCAGCGCGTGCGGCAAAGCTGGCAGAGCGGTTGCACCGCGACACGGCTTTGCGGGTGCACCGCGCGAAGGCTGGCATGTTTGCCATGATTGATGTGGCAGCAACCGGTCTGGACGGTGACGCCTATGCGCAGGACCTGTTGCACAGCGCCGGGGTTGCCGTGATGCCGGGATCATCCTTCGGTGAGAGCTTGCGGGGCTGGGTGCGGGTGGCACTCACGATTGAGGATGACGCATTTGATCGCGCGCTGACGCGTATCGTGGATCATGCCAGCCGCACATCAGCGGAGGTCGCATGACCATGGGGGATCACAAAACCGCAACACCCACAGTTGGTGAGGCGCTGGTTGAGGAACTGGCCGCACGCGGTGTGCAACATGTCTTTGGCATACCGGGGGTGCATACGGTCGAGCTTTACCGTGGGCTCGGGAAATCTGATCTTCGCCATATCACGCCGCGCCATGAACAGGGCGCCGGGTTTATGGCGGATGGATATGCACGGGTGTCCGGTCGGCCTGGCGTTGCCTTTGTCATCACGGGGCCGGGGCTGACCAACACGCTGACCCCAATGGCGCAGGCGCGGGCGGATTCGGTGCCGATGCTGGTGGTGTCGGGTGTGAACGAGAGCGGCTCTCTGGGGCAAGGAATGGGCCATCTGCATGAGTTGCCGGATCAGCATGCCCTTGCGAAGATGGTTGCGCTGAGGTCAGAGCATGTTGCGGCACCGCAGCAGCTGACGCCCGCTTTGGATCAGGCATTTGCACCAATTGCGGGCGCTGCGCTGTCTCGGCCCGGTCCCACCCATGTGCAGATCCCGCTGGATATCGCAGGGGTTGCCGCCGAGGAGGACACTGGGCAAGAAACTATCCCAACTGATGAGCAGGGCAGGGGGCGTGTATCCCCGGCAGATCTGGCGGCGCTGATGCAGCGCCTAACCGCAGCGGAACGTCCCGTGATCCTGGCCGGGGGCGGCGCGCGGTTCTGTGCGGATCAAGTGCGTCAGCTGGCAGAATATCTGGGCGCGCCCGTGGTCCAGACCGTTAACGCGCGCGGCGTGATGTTTGACCACCCGTTGTCGGTGCCTGCCAGCCCCAGCCTCGGCTCGGTACGCAAATTGATCGAGGCGGCGGATCTGGTGTTGGCACTTGGCACTGAGCTGGGACCGACAGATTACGATATGTATGCCACCGGAACCATGCCGCAGATGCCAGGGTTGATCCGGGTCGACCTTTGTTCGGATCAGCTGGCGCGCCACAGGGCGGAGCTAGCGATCCAGGATGATGTTGCGGCTGTTTTGTCGGCGGTGCTGGCTGAATGGAAACCGGATGTGCATAGCCCAACCGATTGGGGCATCGGATTGGCTGAACAGACCCGGACGGCTGCCTGGGACGAAATCGGCGAGAGCTATCGCGCTCAGGTTACGGTGCTGAAAGCGCTGCGCGCGGCGGTGCCGGGGGCAATTGTCGTCGGAGATTCCGCCCAGCCGATCTATGCGGGAAACCTTTACTATGACCACGACCGCCCCGGCGGCTGGTTCAATGCGGCGACCGGCTATGGCGCGCTTGGCTATGGAATCCCCGCTGCCATTGGTGCGGCCGTTGCCGCGCCTGAGGCGCCGGTTATCTGTATCACCGGCGATGGTGGCGCGCAGTTTTCGCTGCCCGAGATTATGACGGCCGTTGATGAGGCTTTGCCGATCACGTTCATCGTCTGGAACAACCACGGTTATCAGGAAATTGCCCGGTCGATGCAGGATGTCGGCGTGCCGGTGGTCGGCTGCGATCCGACACCACCGGATTTTGCAGCAACGGCACGCTCCTTCGGGATCTCGCATCGTGCGGTTTCGGCGGATCCGCAGGAGGTTGCCGCCGCAGTGAAGAGCGCGGCGACGGAAACCGGCCCCCGCATGATCGAAATCACCACCCCCAAATTCCTGCCAACACTGGCGACAAAGGACTGAGATATGACCAACCCTACCTATGAATTCACCCGCGCCATCACCCGCCGCCCGGCCTCCAGCATCACGGATGGGCTGCGCGCGGAGGACATCGGCACCCCCGATCTGGACAAGATGCTGGCCGCCCATGCCGATTATGTCGCCGCCCTGAAAAGCACGGGTGCCGAGGTGATCGAACTGCCGCCGCTGGAAGCCTTCCCGGATGCGGTTTTTGTGGAGGACACAGCGCTTTGCCTGCCGAAAGGCGCGGTGCTGATGCGTCCCGGCGCGCCGTCGCGACTGGGAGAGGTGGCCGAAATGGCGCCAACCCTGCGCCAGTGCTATGATGAGGTGCGCGAGATCAAAGGCCCTGGATTTATCGAAGGCGGCGATATTCTGGTCACGGAGCGCGAAATCCTTGTCGGTCGCTCGGCTAGGACTGATGCGGCGGGCGTTGCGGAGCTGGCGGAGATTGTCGCCGACTGGGGCCACAGCCTGCGCGAAGTTTTCACACCAGAGGGGGTGCTGCACTTCAAGACAGATTGTTCGTTGATGGACGGTGAGACCATTTTGTCCACCAAACGGCTGGATGCGTCCGGTTGTTTTGAGGGCTACCGGGTGCTGCATGTGGCTGAGGGTGAAGAAGCAGCTGCCAACGCCATCCGCTACAACAATCTGGTGCTGATGGCGGCGGATTTCCCACGCACGGCAGAGATGCTGGACCGGGAGGGGTTTGAGGTCGTTCAGATCAGCAACACGGAATGTGCCAAGCTTGACGGCGGCATGTCCTGCCTGTCGCTGCGCTTCTGAAGCAGCCCAAACGTGGATCTCTCCCGGTTTCGGGAGGGATCTGCCCGCATATGGTTGAAACTTGGCGCTGAGGCCCCTTATGAAAGGCAATCGGGCGGACAAAGACCATTGAGGCAGCGGCATGAGCGGGACAGAACGGATTTGCGTGATCGGGCTTGGCTATGTCGGGCTGCCGCTGGCGGTTGAGTTTGGCAAATCCCGTCCGGTGGTCGGGTTTGATATCAGCGCCGAGCGTATTGACGCGTTGCGGGCCGGTCAGGACAGCACCCGCGAGATCAGTGCCGAGGCCTTGTCCAGCGCTGAGCATCTGACACTGACCGCTGACCCGGCGGAGATCGCCGACTGTACGATCTTCATTGTGACCGTCCCGACCCCAATCGACGACAGCCGCCGACCGGATCTGACGCCGCTGCTGCGCGCGTCTGAAACGGTTGGGCAGGTTCTGAAACCCGGCGATCTGGTGATCTATGAATCGACGGTCTACCCCGGCGCCACCGAAGAGGACTGCGTGCCCGTTTTGGAACACTTGTCCGGACTGACATTCAACCGCGATTTCTATGCGGGCTATAGCCCGGAACGGATCAATCCCGGTGACAAGACGCGCCGCCTGCCGGATATCGTCAAAGTCACCTCCGGTTCGACCCCGGAGACAGCGGATCGGGTGGACGCGCTATACCGTGAGATTGTGACGGCGGGCACCCACAAGGCTGAGAGCATTCGCGTGGCCGAGGCCGCCAAAGTGATCGAGAACAGCCAACGTGATATCAACATCGCGCTGATCAATGAGCTGGCCAAGATCTTCAATCGCATGGATATCGATACCGAAGCGGTTCTGCGCGCGGCGGGGACGAAGTGGAATTTTCTTAATTTTCGCCCGGGTCTGGTGGGCGGACATTGCATCGGCGTTGACCCCTATTACCTGACCCACAAGGCAGAACAGCTGGGCTATCACCCCGAAATCCTGTTGGCAGGGCGGCGTCTGAATGACGGAATGGGGTCCTATGTTGCCAGCCAGATGGTCAAGTCCATGCTGAAACGCAAGATGGCGGTTGCCGATGCACGGGTGTTGGTGATGGGGCTGACCTTCAAGGAGAACTGCCCTGATTTGCGCAATACACGGGTGATCGACGTCGTGCGTTGCCTTGAGGAGTTTGGCCTGACAGTGGATGTCCATGATCCCCACGCGGACCCTGATGAAGCACGGGCTGAATACGGTGTGGATCTTGTCGCGGAGCCGCAGGCGGGCGGTTATGATGGCATGGTCCTGGCGGTGGCCCATCAGGAGTTTCGCGACATGGGCGCTGCGCAGATCCGGGCCTTGGGCCGGGCTGATGCGCTGCTCTATGATCTGAAGTATGTGCTGAGGCCGGATCAGTCAGACCTGCGGCTCTGAGCGGCGGCATAGTCTCTAGTACAAGTTATTTTGGAACCTTCGGCAGCTTGCCCCCGCGCCAATAGGCGCCGGTGTCTTCGCGCAAGGCCTCATAGGTGCGGATTCTGTCCTGTGCATCCTGGCCTCCGGCGTCGACGAGATGGGTCAGCAGACAATCCAGAACAGCCATCGCGCCGGCGTAGCCGCCAAAGGGGTGCAACGCGTTATCCGCGACCAGTAACAGGTGGTCCGGCTGTAGTCCCGGCGCGATAACTTCGCTGTCGGAGATCAGGATCAGCGTCGCCCCCTTGCTGCGGGCCAGCCGCAGGGCTTGCAACGTTTCAGAGGAATAGGGGGCGAAGGTCATGGCGATCAGGCAATCCTCTGCGTCGATCTCCATCAGTTCGTCAACCGTAGCACCCATGTGACGGGGCACCAGATCCAGACTGGGCAAGGCCATGCGCCCGACGTAGTGAAAATAATAGGCCAGGGCGTAGCTGGCGCGGGTTGCGGTCACATAGCAGCGCCGCGTGGAACTGAGTGCGGTGACAATGGCGGCGGTCCGGTCCGGGGTCATCAGCCGCAGGGACCTGGCCACGATGTTCACCTCATTGCGGGTAATGCGACCGTGACGGGCGGTGTCGGCGGCCTGTTCCAACCGATCCAGCCAACCAAGACCCAGACCGCCCTCGCGTACGGTGGTCAGTGCGGCACGAAAGGGCGCGCGCAGGGCTTCGAAACTGTCAAACCCAAGATGTGCGGCCAGCCGGACCAGTGAATTGGCACTGACGCCGGCCTTGGTCGCGGAGACACGGATCGGATCAAGCCCGAAGTCTCCGGGCGTGTCGATGATATATTTCGCCGCCGCCGAGAGGGCCGGGGGCAGGCTGTCGATCTGGGTTTTTAGCTGATCGAGCAGGCGATGGGTCTGTCGGGGATCAAGGTGCGGGTCCATACCGGCAGTTCAGACCATTTGTGTGATAGAGTGCAAGGCGGAACATATGTTTTGCCCCCGCCGGGGGATCGTTGGTCGGTCCGGCGGGGGCAGATGCGTTGATCTGTCAGGCGGATGCCGCCTGCAGGTCTGATGCGTTGCTTTGCGTGATTGATCCATCGTCTGCCACGGTGATCCGTTCACCATGGGCCAGCTGGTCGAGCCCCTTGCAGGCCACCAACATCAGAATGTCCTTCTCACGCGCGACAATCGCCATATGGCTCAGCCAGCCGCCAACCTCGCTGAGGACGGCTCCCGACCGCTGCACATAGGGCAGCCAAGCGGGGTTGATCATGCGGCAGGCGAGGATATCGCCATCCTGAAAACCGTCAAAGACATCAGGGCCAATGGCGGTTTCATCCTCGATCCAGAACACGCGGGCCTCAACACTGCCGCTGCCCGCGACACAGGTGCCTCCGAGGCTGCCATCACCGGATCCCGCCTGCGCCCCAAGTGACAGCAGTTCACAGTCGCGCAGCGTGAGACTGACTGCGGTCGGCGCGGATGGCTTGCGCAGCTCCTCACGGTGCTTGCGGGCTGTGGCCTGATCTTTCAGCGCTGTGGGCTGGTCCCAGTTGCCGGTCATGATCTCGTCCATGTCCAGATAAAATACCAAGTCACCCAGACCGGAGCGGCTACCAAGTGCCAGCAACGCCCGGCGCAACTCTGCCAGAACCCGCAGGGCCTCGTGCTTGGCCTGCTCCTTCAGATCCTGATAGGCAATCGCCAGATCCAGCGTGTCACGCAGATCCTCGGGCAGGTTTGCCGGGGGAGTGACGGTGCCACTGATTGGCTCTACCGAACTGTCGAGCAGCGACGCGAGCAGGCTGGGGGCTTCCTTGTAGCGTGGTGCCGACAGCTCATAGTCAAAGATTGACCGATGCCCCATCAGAACCTGTGCGCGGCTTTCGGCCATCGGCCCGGTGCAGGATGCCAGCAGGCTGGACGGTGCATTGGGCAGTTCGGCATGCATCAGATGGGCACGCAGCGCAGAGTCACCTGATGCGGCGGCGCTGGCCTCGCCCATGGTGAAGCCTGCAAGAATATTCACCTTCTCAGCTTCGACATAGATGTCCGTGACAAAGAGGTCGCGCAGAGTCGTAATCGCCTCCAGTTGCTTGGGCAGCGGCAGGGCGGCGTAGTCCACGGCCTGCCAGAACGCCAGCTGATCGCTGAGCCGGGGCAGAACCTCCGCGTGGAAGCGGTCGATCATCGGACGGGCCTGTTTGCGCAGCTGCTTGGCCTTGGTTGCGGTCAACTTCAGCGTCATTTGCTCCTTCAGGTCGACATCGACGTAAGTCTTCCCAAAGAGGTTCACCAGATGACCGGCGCGGCCTTCGGGCAGGTTGTAGGGCACCGACAGGGCGCGGCAAGCCAGATCAACACTGCCCCCCGGTGACCAGAGACTGCCCATCAGCGAGAATGACAAGGGTGTCGGGCGCGGCAGAACCTCCGACATTTCGTCCTGTTCCAGAATGGTTTGGTCCGGATCAGCGTCCGCGTAGTGGTCCAGCAGATCACGCCATTCGGCCAGACGGGTTTGCTCCTGTTCGGTGCCGAGCGATAGCGTGGTGATGTCGCGGCTTTGCACAATCTGAAACTGACCGTTGGCATAGGCCCATTCGACATCCTGCGGGGCGCCGAAGGTCTCTTCGATGTGTTGCCCAAGCGCCAGAAGCGGTGCCATGTTTAGCGTCTGGTCCTGATCCTCGGATGCAGGCAATCCTGTGTAGCGGCCAAACCGCAGGCTGGTGGGGGTGACGCGGCCGGAGACCAGATCCTCTCCGCAGCCTTCGACCCATTCGATCATGCACATGCCCGGCGCCATGGGATCCTGTGTGAACAGGACACCGGCATATTCAGCCTGCACCATTTCCTGAACCACGATATTACCCTGATCGGTGCTGTCGCCATCTCCTGCGTAGCTGGCGGCGCGGTCTGAGGAGAAGCTGGTCACCACCTCATCAAGGGCTGCGCGCATGGTCTCTGCGGTCACATCGAGGACGGATTCGAAAACCCCGGCAAAACTCTGATCGGCGCCGTCCTCATTGCTGGCAGAGGAGCGCACAGCGACCGGTTTGCCGCCAGCTAGGCCGAAGACCTTGGCCGCAAAGGCGTCTTTCTGGGCGTCGGACATGTCGCGGTAGTCGTGGATCGCATCAGAGCGCACGATCACGCCGCCGGGCACCGGCAGGCCTGCGTTGCGCAGAATCGACAGGCGCAGGGCCTTGTTGCCGGCGTGTTCCAGCTCCTCTGTGCAACCCATCGGGATCACGCCGCGCGGCAGTTTGGCGAGGCGGCGTTTGTGGGCGCGCAAGGCGATGGCGTCGCCAAGCTGGCGGTGCATGCCTGTCACATAGGCGCGCTGCACCAGCAACAGCGTCAGACTGAAGCAGAGATAGGTATTGGCCGCACCCGACAGGCTGAACACCATGGCAAAGAGCGCAGGCATGCCCAGCACCATCCACAGCAGTTTCTGGCGCTTGGTTTTGGCGACGGCCCACAACAGGTAAACCGCAGCAAGCGCGCAGAACAGCACCGGCAAGATGAACAGCGGATCGGGCAGGCCGAGGTCTGCCATCCAAAGGAATGGCGTCTGCAGGCTGGCGCTGGCCTCTTGTGCGGCGGAGACGCCCAGCATCATCACCGGCAGGAACAACAACGCGCTGAGGTTTTTCATCGGTGTCAGGCCTTTGTCGGCATAAAACGCCTGCACTGCACGGGCCTTGCGTACGGGATCATCGGCCAGTCGTTCTTTCAGCGCCTTCATCTCATCCGCGGTTTCGGCAGTGGTGATCTGGTCACGCTCGGATTTCAGCGCGACCGGCAGGATCATGATCCGGGTGATCAGCGACAACGCCAGAAGGCCCAGCAGAATGTGACTGCGTTCATGCACCCAGAGGAGGGCGGTCACGAGGCCGGAGATCGCCTTGTCCCATAGGCCGCTCTGCTGGTCGGCAAGCCAGGCCTGAACATGCGGTTTGGGCGCCGGTGCGATAAAATACTCCCATGGCAACGTGTACCGTCCCCGGAAATCAAAGCCCTTTTGCGCCAATTCCAGACCCAGAACCTGGCTCATGAAACAACTGCGTCGATCATAGCAGGCGGCCAGCGTTGGTTTGCTGGGATCCAGCTCACTGATCCGTTGCATCAGATCGGCGGTGGTCATCTTGCGGATCGGAATGTTGACCGCTCCTGGCAGATGGCCCGCGTCAAAATCTCCGGGATAGCGGGTATCGACGATTTGCAGATCTTCGGTGGTCATCAAGGTGGTGAAATCGGCTGTGCTGAGGAGCACATCGCGGCCGGGATAGTCCGGGATCGCACGCAGATCGGAAAGGGTTTTCACATCCTTGTCGGAGAAATCCCGCCCTTCGACGATCCATTTTTCGATACCACCCGCGATAAAGCTGCAATCAATGCCCATCGCCGCCAGTTTGGCGCAGGTTTCGGAACTGCGGTTGCCATTGTGACAAAACAACACGACCTTCTGACCTGGCTGCACCGGGCGCGACTGCAGGAAGTCGGGGAAGCGGATATGGGTTGCGCCAGGCAGGGTGCCCATGGCGTTCTCACCGGTTTCACGGATGTCGTAGAACAGTGTTTGACCATCGTCGAGCGCGGTAGCGGCATCAGCGGTGGACATAGCCAACCGGTGATCTGATTGGCGCGAGAAACTGGTTTCCTTGAGTGTCGCATCCTTGATCTTGGTGCCGTCGAATTGCGCAGGTCGCACCAGGGTGGCCTGCAAACGGGCCTGTTCAACGGCGCGTTGGGTCGTGAACTGCCAGTAGTTCAGCATCGCCAGGGCCAGCGCTGCCAGCACCAAGCCGGTGATCAGTTTGACCGGGTATTGCTTCGATTCGGTCTTGCCCTTTGGTTGCAGGCCGAGTTTGGCTGCGACCACCGCACCAAGACCGGACACCATTGCGACCCCCACCGCCAACACCTGCGACAGAGAAGAGACCGAGCCAATCACCAGCTCCGGTGAGGGAATGGCCCAAGCCGCTGCGGGCGCCAGCGCCGACGAGAAAAGCACCGCCAGTAACAGGCGAGAAACGGGTGAGCGGGTGTGAATGCATTGTGGTATCACGGGAGGTCCTGCCGAGCTTGTGCCCGATCTTCAAATTTGTGACGAATTTTATACAAGAGCGCTGAAATCGTTACTGAAACGTTAATATCTATGACACACGTCGGAGTGAGCCGGAAAATTATTTATACAATTTCAGGGTCACTTAACCAAATTTTCTCACTATTCAGGGTAAACAGATGTGCGAATTCACCGATCCGGCGAAACCCGGGTTCAGTCTGGAGACGATGATGCGAACCGCTTCTAAAAATCATAGTGAGACCGGGGGCGTCCTGCGCCTGTATACGATTTTTTGCGTCTGTCTGTTGATGTTGATGACGTCAATGCCGGCGCGCGCCGATATCACGCTGACATTTGGCACCTATGCTGCAGATAAACCCACGGTGACGGTGAAGAAATACCGCCCGTTTTTGACGTTTCTGTCCAATCGTTTGGGGGAGGCTTTAGGCGAAAAAGTTATCATTCGGATGACGGTTGCCAAGGAATATCAAGAGGGTATCGATCAACTTGCCAGCGGGGAGGTTGATTTCGCGCGCTTTGGCCCAGCCTCCTATGTCCATGTCATGAAGCAGAACCCCGACATTCAGATTGTGGCCATGGAATCGAAAAAAGGACGTAAGCGTTTCAAAGGCGTGATTGTTGTCCACCGTGACAGCGCTATCAACGAATTGTCGGATCTGGCGGGCCTGAGCTTTGCCTTTGGTGATGAGCTGTCGACGATTGGCCGCTACTTGGCGCAAAGCCATCTTCTGGAGGCCGGCATCGACAGCGGTGATCTGCATACCTACGATTACCTTGGTCGTCACGATTTGGTGGGGGAAGCGGTCGGAGCTGGCAAGTTTACTGCAGGTGCATTGAAAGAGAGTACTTATAAAAAGCTAATCGCTAAAGGTGTGCCGATTCGGGTGCTGACCAGTTTTGACAACGTGACCAAACCCTGGCTTGCCGCATCGGATCTGCCGGAGGATGTGCTGCTGGCCATGCGTGAGGTCATGTTATCCTCGGAAAACGAGGAGATCGTTCGACGGGTGTCCAAAAACGGCTTTCTTCAGGGTTCTGATTCCGATTACGACCTGATCCGCGATGCGATGGAGCAGAGCCAGGCATTTTAGTGCCTTCACCGGGGATCCTTATGAAACGCACGGGCATACTCTTTCAGATCGTGTTGTCTTTGTCGCTGGCGGCGTTGCTGGTCGCGGCTGCAATCGGTGATGTCGCGCGCCGCTACGAGACCGGAAATCTCCAGGCACAATTAAAAGAACAGGCTGAACTGACGATTTCGCTGCTGAGCGGGCTGATGCTAGAGTCGATCATCGTTGAAGATGTGCCGGTTCTTGAAACCGGATTGTTCGAGGCGATTGCTCGTAACCCCAAACTCTTGAAGATCCAGATTCAGAATAGTGCGGGTACTCCGATTGCCGAGGCGGGCCAGGTTGATCAGGTCGGGGTGGGGGACTTTGTTATGTATGACCGCCCCATTACCTTGGATGGATTCGACTTCGGCCGCATGGTTGTCCATTGGTCTACACGTGAAGGCCAGGCGATGGTTCAGCACAAGGTCAGTCAGACCATCATGTGGACAGTGGTTGCGGTGGCGGTGCTGTCGCTGCTGGTGTTGCTTCTGGTAAGCGTCCTGGCATTGCGCCCTTTGCATATCATCCATCAGCGGATGTCGGATGCAATTTCCGGCGTTTCGAGACAGCCGACCCGCCTGCCGTGGTTTGGTTCGCGCGAGTTTCGGGCGCTGAATTTCTCCGTTGGCGTGCTCGAAGACACATTCTTCGAGCGGGATGAACGCGAATACGCATTGGATGAGGCCCGCAAGGCCGCCGATATCGCGAACCGGGCGAAGTCTGAATTCCTAGCAAATATGTCTCATGAGATCCGGACGCCGATGAACGGGGTTATCGGCATGGCTGAGCTGATCCTTGAAACCGATCTGGATGAAGATCAGACAATGTATGCCGAGACGATCTCAAAATCGGGATCGGCGCTGCTGACCATTATCAACGATATCCTGAACTTCTCCAAAATCGAAGCTGGAAAGATGGAGTTGGAGCGCGCGCCCTTCAATTTGCAGACCGCGATTGAGGATGTGGTGACGCTGCTTTCACCGAAAGCAGCCGAGAAAAACGTCGAGGTGACTCTTCGCTATGATCCCAGTTTGCCAGAGTGCTACGAAGGCGATGTTGGGCGTATTCGCCAGATTTTGACCAATGTTGCAGGCAATGCGGTCAAATTTACCGGCAAGGGGTATGTTTATATCGAGGTTTCCGGAGAGACTGACGATGATCGGACAGCTCTGCGCATCTCGGTGACCGATACCGGCGCTGGCATACCGGGTGACCGTCTGGATCGAATTTTCAACGCGTTTGAGCAAGCTGATGGCGCCGCCACGCGTAACTACGAAGGCACCGGTTTGGGCCTGGCGATCTCGACCCGGTTGTTGGAGTTGATGGGAGGGCGGATCTCTGTTCAGTCGGTTCTTGGAAAGGGGTCTGTGTTCACCATTGAACTGCCGCTTCGGATTCGGCCGAGCCAGCCGAAACGGGCGCAGGATGTCCGCGATTTCAACGGTCTCAGAGCCTTGGTGGTTGATGATCTTGAGCTCAACCGAATTATTCTGACTGAACGGCTGGCAACATGGGGCGTGCAAAGCGTCACCGCCGGCTCAGCCCATCAGGCGCTGGAGTTGCTGCTGGATTCACGTCACGATGGCACTCACTACGACGTTATTTTGCAAGACTTCCAGATGCCGGATATGGACGGCAAGGAGCTGGCGGAACGCATACGGGAGATCCCGGAATACTGCGATTTGCCAATCGTGATCCTATCCTCCGTTGAAAATACCATTGACCGGGAGGCCCGCGAACATCTGGGGCGCTGTGAGGTCGCCCTGAAACCATTGCGGGCTGCGCAGCTGCGATCGGTTATGGCCCGCGTGCTGGAGACGTCCTCTGAAAGTCCTGTCCAAACCATGCCGACGCGGAGCGTCGACTCCCCCGCAGCTCCAGAGGTGAAATTGCTGCTCGCAGAGGACAACAGAACCAATCAGCTGGTTGTCTCGCGCATGTTGAAGGCCGCTCCGATCGAAGTTTTGATCGCAGCCAACGGGGAAGAGGCGGTGACGATGTTTCAGGAACACCATCCGGATATCGTGCTGATGGATATGATGATGCCGGTGAAGGACGGGCTCGACGCCACAGCTGAGATACGTCAGCTGGAGAAGGACAACGGTCTAGGTCGCTGCCCCGTGGTTGCGTTGACGGCAAACGCGCTGCAATCGCATCGTGAGGAATGTCTTGCGGCGGGCATGGATGATTTTCTGAGCAAGCCGATTAACAAGAAGGCGCTGCTTGGGGCGGTCGGCAAATGGGTTGATTGCGGACCTTTGCTGAAAACCGGAACCTGACACCCCCAGGCTGGCGGAGAGATCAGGCAGCTCGCCATTCTCAATCTTCTGCGCGCGATCTAAGGTCCCTCTGGTGGCTATAGTATCCTGCCAGCCATAGGGATGTGATTTCGTGATGCGTCAGCCTTGGCTCATGTCTTGCTCAGCAGCTGCTTGAGGCTCGACAGGGCGAAGAGACCGGCCGCCAGACAGACAATCGTTGGTCCGGTTGGTGTGTCGAACATGAAGGCCAGATGCAAACCTCCCAGCGCAGAGGCTGCACCGGTGACGGCTGCGATGATGGTCATGCGTTCGGGCGTTGCAGCAAAGGGCCGAGCGGTTGCCGCCGGTATGATCAGCAGGGCCGCGATCAGCAACACGCCGACAACCTTGATCGCAACGGCCACCACAACCGCCAGCGCCAGGGTCAGGACCAGCTGTTCACGTCGGGGATCGATCCCCGCGGCATGCGCAAGGTCAGGGTTCAGCGTCGCGGTCAAAAGTGCTGACCATCGCCACCACAGCAGCCCCACAACCAAGACGGCGCCGCCCCAGATCACCATAAGATCGTTGGCATTTACCGCGAGGATATCACCAAACAGATAGGCCATCAGGTCAAGCCGCACGCCTTGCAGAAAGGACACCGCCACGAGGCCGAACGCCAGAGACGAATGGGCCAGTACGCCCAGAAGCGTGTCGACCGCGTAGCCTCTGCCGCTGAGTGTTGAGACAACCGTGGCCATGATCAGGGCCATCGCCAGCACACCGACGAAAATCGAGGTATCGAAACTAAGCGCGAGCGCGATCCCCAGGATCGACGCATGTGCGGTTGCATCGCCGAAATAGGCCATCCGGCGCCAGACCACAAAACACCCAAGGGGGGCCGCGGCAATTGCGACGCCGACGCCGGCAAGCGCGGCGCGGATCAGAAAGCTGTCCAAAATCATCATCAGTGGGGTCCGGTCATATCGGCATTGGCGGTCTGCGGATCATGCGCGTGGTCGTGACCGCAGCGATGATCGTGCGAATGGTTGTGTTCGTGCCGATAGAGAGCCAGAGCGCCCTGCGTCCCGGTTCCGAAAAGGGCGCGATACTCCGGGGCGGAGGCCACATGTTCAGGGGCGCCTTCGCAACAGATGTGACCATTGAGGCAAATCACACGGTCGGAGGCGGCCATAACCACGTGCAATTCATGGCTGACCATCAAAATGGCACAGCCCAAATCGCGGCGCAGCTGTTCGATCTGCTGATAGAAAGCGGCGGACCCGGGCTGGTCCAGCCCCTGCGTGGCCTCATCCAAAATCAGCAGCTGCGGATTACAAAGCAGCGCGCGCGCCAGCAGAACACGCTGGAACTGGCCCCCTGACAATTTGGTCATCTGGCGTTTCATCAACTGTCCGGCGCCAGCTTGCTCCAGCGCCTTCTGCGCAGCGGCATCCGACACGGAATGCGGCAGGCTCAGGAACCGGCGCACATTGAGAGGCAAGGTTGGATCGATATGCAGCTTCTGCGGAACATAGCCGATGCGCAGCCCCTGCGCCCGGGACACAGCGCCAAGCGTTGGCCGCAACGCGCCGATGATCGTCCGCAGAAAGGTGGATTTCCCCGAGCCATTGGGGCCGACGATGGTCACGATTTCTCCGCGATCAATCGCAAAATTAACATTGTGCAGCACGGGGTTGGCGTTGTGCCTTACGCTGACACCGGTAAGTTTGACCAAGCTCATGACGCGTCGTCCGCCTGACATTTGGGACAAAGACCCTCCGCCTCCATGACCGTGCGTTCAATCAGAAACCCCGCTTCACGGGCGGCGGCCCCAAGGCGGCCGTTTGAGGTTTGGGACGGTGCCTCTGCAACCGCATTGCAGGTGCGGCAGATCATAAAGACCGGGGCGTGATCGTCACCGGGGTGGCTGCAGGCCACAAAGGCATTCAGCCGTTCAATCTTGTGCGCGAAGCCGTTTTTCACCAGAAAATCCAGCGCCCGATAGGCAATCGGAGGCTGCGATCCCAAACCTTCGCTGCGCAGAATGTCCAGCAGATCATAAGCGCCCATAGCGCGATGGGCCTGCAGCAAGATTTCCAGCACACGGCGCCGCACTGGCGTAAATTGCAGGCCATTCGCACGACAATGTGCATCTGCGACGGCGATCCCATCGCTGATACAGTGGCTGTGGTCGTGTGCGTGAAATCCGATGGGGTCCATCTGTGGCTCCGTTGGGCGATCTCTTTCGGGGTTGATATGTTATGTTATGACGTTTATCAACCGCTGCAATGTTATACAATTACATGGGGCCGTCATGGGACAAATCCGCTTTTTAGCAACTGCCGCAACAGTTTGGACCGCAGCGACGGCTGCCTTTGCCGAGGTGCCTGCCGTCGCTGCTGACATCACCCCGGTCCACGGCCTCGTATCGCGTGTGATGCAGGGTGTTGGCACGCCCGACCTTGTGGTTCCGCCCGGCGCGTCGCCGCACAGCCATTCGATGCGCCCTTCGGAAGCGCGGGCGCTGGATCAGGCGGATTTTGTCTTCTGGGTTGGGCCGATGCTGACACCGTGGCTGGAGGGGCCTATTGCGACGCTTGCGTCTGATGCCACGGTGATTGCTCTGCTCGACGCCGAGGCGACACAGCAGCTGATGGTGCGGGAGAGCGTTCAGTTCGGGCTGGGGCATGATGACGATCACAGCGATGACCATCATGACGGTCATGATGAGGAGCATCACGATGATGATCACGACGGAGATCACGCAGGCGAACATGATAAGGATCACGACGCCGAAACAGCGCATGCAGATGAGCATGGGCACAGCCACGAGGTCGGTAGTCTTGATCCCCACGCGTGGTTGATGGCGAAAAACGGCAGCGCCTGGCTGCAGGTCATAGCCGAGGCCCTGGCGGCTGCTGATCCGGAGAATGCCGCGCTCTACATGCGCAACGCCGCAGAGGGGCAGGCCGAGATTGCGACAGCCGCTGCCGAGATTGCAACCAAACTGGATGTTGTAGCAGGCAAGCCCTTTGTCGTTTTTCACGATGCGTATCAGTATTTTGAAACCGGGTTCGGGATTGAGGCTGCAGCGGCAATTTCGCTGAGTGATGCATCGGATCCCAGCCCGGCCCGCATCGCTGAGGTCCGCGCAATCGTTCAGGAGATGAAGGTGCGTTGTGTTCTGTCCGAGCCACAGTTCAACTCCGGTCTGGTTGCAACGGTACTGGATGGAACCGATGCAGGCACGGCGGTTGTTGATCCGCTTGGCGTCAAGCTGGAGCCGGGACCACAGTTCTATCCGCAGCTTCTGACCTCAGTCGGTGAGGCGATCGCGGGCTGTTACTGATCGGTGGTGGTCGGCGTCTTGCCGACCCGTTCCGACAGGAGATGAACCAGTGTGGCGCCGGTCTCATAATAGGCGCCGCGCACCCCGGCAAAGGGCAACCTGTGGTCGTCGCTCACCGGAATGGGAAGGAGCGATCTGTCTCCATGGATCAGGGCCTCGGCCATGCGTCGGCCGAAAACCGTGCCGGGGCCGATACCGCGCCCTGAGTATCCAAAACAGGCAAATCCCTGACCCAAATCAATAATTTTTGGGATGTGTTGGGTTGTCATCGCGATCTTACCGGCCCACTCGGCTTCAAACGGATGATCTGCGAGGGCAGGGAACATGACTGCCAGCTTCCGCCGCAGCCAGTTTCTATGAATGCTGCGTGCCGGGTGGGACAGGGCGCCCATACCGCCGATGATCAACCGTCCGGCGCGGTCGCGTCGCCAGGACGACATGATCAGGCCTGTATCCCAGCAGCCTTCTGCCTGAGGCAGGATCTGCCCCGCGAGATCGGCAGGAAGCGGCGCGGTTGCAGCCTGAAAATAGCTGACGGGGATGGTGGCGGGGGTGGCATATCCCGTGATGGGCAGCGTGTAGGCGTTTGTGGCCATGATCAAATGACGGGCGCGGACTGTGCCACCGGGTGTGCTGACCCGCCAGCCATCTGTTTCGCGTGTGATCCCGACAACGGGTGAGTTTGCATGCAGTTTGGCGCCTTGCGCAGCTGCGGCGCGCGCCAGTCCGATGGCATAGGCCAGCGGCTGGATGGTTCCGGCGCGGGGGTCGAACAGGGCGCCATGAACGGCATCGCTGCCAACACGCGCGATGGCATCGCCACGAGACAGGAGCGCGACCGGGGCACCTATCGCCGTCAGCTGGCGGTACCGCTTTTGCAGATCTTTCAGTCCCGAACGCGCATGGGCGCAATGCAGGGTTCCGGTCTGCACCGGTTCGCAATCGATCTGATGGGTCTTGATCACTTCAAAGACCGCTGCGGGCGCGGCTGCAAGGAGAGTGGACAGCCGGGCGCCGTTGACCTCTCCGAGGGTGGCGTTGATCTCCTCAGGCGGCAACCACAGCCCTGCATTGACCAATCCGACATTCCGGCCGGATCCGCCCGCGCCAAAGGTCTCCGCCTCCAGCAAGCGCACATCAGCCCCAAGCTCCGCCGCGCGCAAAGCCGCCGAACAACCGGTATACCCGCCGCCGACAACAACCAAATCTGCTGAAACATCATCTTGCTGGGCCGTAGCGGAGAGGCCCTCACGGCAGGTCGCCTGCCAGAGGCTGCGGTTCCGGTCAGGCGTCATATCCCAGTGTCCTCTGTGAAGGGAGCACATCGCCTCAAAATCTGGTGTTGCCGCATATGCCCCTCCGCAGTTCGCTGGTTCTCATCCGGACCTGTGGTGCTGTGATCCGCCTGATGATTGATTTTGGCATACCGCAGAGGGCCGCAGTTGCCGAGAAAAATCAGCGGTTTGATGGTGGTTTCTAGTACGATACGGGGTGCAGCGGCTCAGCCTGTGCGGGTTCCGCCCACATCTTCTGGCGCGATCGATACGGATTTCACAATCGCATGGCAGTCCGTGCCAATGGCCAGATCCAACGCGGCGGCAGATCGCCGGGTGACACGCGCCAGCAAAGCTCCTGCAGGGGTCTGCAAAGAGATCATAATGCCCGGCCCCTCGCCGCTGCGCAGTGCGGTGACGCGACCCGGCAGAATGTTCAATGCAGAGAGGCCAACGGGGCGCTGGCGTGACAGGATCACCTCATGGGCGGAGATGCGGACACGCACGGCATGGCCCGGCGGATGGGGCACCCGGGGAAGGAACAGGGCGAGGCCACCGGCGTTCAATTCACTCAGCCCATCTGCGTGATGCTGCTGTACTGTTGCCTGCAAAATAGCACCGGCACCACGCACGCCAGTTGGCATGACGGTCGGATCGGCCAGCACCAGATCAGCAGGGCCGCTGCGGATACAGCGCCCGTCTTGCAGAACAACCACGGTGGTTGCCAGCCGGGCGACCTCAGCAACTGAATGGGTGACATAGAGAATAGGAAGCGTGATTTCGTCGCGCAGCCGTTCCAGATAGGGCAGAATTTCGGTCTTCCGTGCCTCGTCCAGGGCGGCCAGTGGTTCGTCCGCCAGGATCATATCCGGTGCCGACAGCAAGGCGCGGCCAATTGCGACACGCTGTTTTTCACCACCCGAAAGATTGGCAGGGTGGCGGTTCAGCAAGGTGCCCAATCCGAGCATCTCGACCACGGTGTCAAATGTCGCTGCTTCTCGGTTTCTGTGCATAAACCTTTGGCCATACATAAGATTTTTAGAAACGCTCATATGGGGAAAAAGCCGGGCATCTTGAAAGATGTAGCCAATGCGACGACGGTGCGGGGGGGTATCTACCCCGGCTTCTGTGTCCAGAACAACGCGGTTTCTGAGGCTGATTTTGCCGGTTCCGGGTTTCAGCAGACCTGCCACAGCATTGACGACAGTGGTTTTGCCGGCACCGGAACGGCCGAACAAAACGGTCACTCCGGCAGGGGCCGAAAAATCCACATCCAAGGCCAACTGCCCCAGCTGATGCGTTAGCCTGACGTCTAACATCTGGCGCCCCGAACCCGGTCTGCGACCCGGCGTGCCAGCCATTCTGACGCCAGCAGCGCCGCCATGGCGAGGGCAACGGAGATGATCACCAACCGAAACGCCGCGGTTTCACCACCGGGCACCTGAAGAAAAGCATAGATTGCTGAGGGGAGCGTCCGCGTCTGGCCCGGAATATTGGAAACAAAGGTGATGGTTGCGCCAAACTCACCCATTGCCTTGGCGAAGCCAAGGACGGCTCCAGCCAGAACGCCGGGCAGGATCAGGGGCAGGGTGATGGTCACGAACACCCAGATCCCCGAGGCACCCAGCGTTGCGGCGGCCTGTTCCAGCCTGGGGTCTACCGCCTCCAGCGATAGACGTATGGCCCGGACCATCAAGGGAAACCCCATGATTGCAGCAGCGAGGGCCGCGCCGGTCCAGCGAAAGGCAAAGACGATACCGACCGCGTTCAGTGCAGTCCCAACCGGGCTGGGACCGCTGAAGACGATGAGCAGGATGTAGCCAGTAACCACCGGCGGAAGGATCAATGGCAGATGAACCACCCCGTTCAGCAACGCCTTGCCCCGAAACCGCCCGCGCGCCAGCGCCAGCGCCACCAACAGCGCCAGCGGCAGCGACAGAAGGGTTGCCCAGAACGATACCTTCAGGGACAAGGCCACCGCCTGCCATTCTTCGGGGCCAAGCCACTGCATTCTGTTGGGTCACTCCACTAGCACGGTGAAACCTTGCCCGACAAAGATCTCTTTCGCAATCGGACTGCTGAGGAAGTTCAGGAAATCAATGGCCTCCTGCCCGTCATGGGTTGCGGCGGCGGGGTAGATGATTGGTGCGTGGCTGTCCGGCGGGAACCGGTCCACAACGGTGACAGTGGGGTTGCCGATCACATCGGATCCGTAGACCACACCCAGACCAGCGGCCCCGCGGGCAACCAGTGCAAGAGCAGCGCGCACATTGTCGGTCTGCGCAACATATGGCTGCAGTTGATCCCAAAGGCCGATATCTTGCAGCGCAGACTTGCCATAAATCCCAGCGGGAACCGCCTCCACCAGGGCCATCGCCAGTGGGCGATTCTGTACCTGAGCATGCAGTGCGGAGGCATTTTGCAAGGAGAGGGAGGGCACGGTTGCTGGGGCTACGGTTGGCGCGATCAGGACGAGGGAATTGCCGAGGAGATCAATGCGTGTCTCGGCTGCAATCAGGTTTCGCGACTGGGCCCAATCCATCCAGTCGGCGTTGGCAGAGATGAAAACATCCGCTGGCGCGCCGTACTGCAACTGCCGCGCCAATAGGGAAGACCCGGCAAGAGACAAGTCAATGGTGGTATCGGTTTCGGCTTTATAGACGTCGGCGATCTCCTCAAGCGAGTTTTTGAGACTTGCTGCTGCAAAAACGGTGAGGCGGTCGGCGAGTGCGGATCCCGGCAGGAACAGGGCCAGAACCACAGCGAGGCATGCGAGATGCCGGCTTATCCGCGGTCCCGGTCCTATGGGGCAATCCGTTTGGTGTTGGCTCTGCACGCTACGTCCTGTCGTCACATGAAATCAGGATGATAACGGGTCAAGTGAAGAGGCGGCAAGGTGCAACTCGGCGGCTATGCCGAGACGTCTGTATCGTAAGAAGGGTCCGACTGCGCCGGACCCTTCTCAAAAAAACCTGATTTCGTATCTGTACCTATGTTTCAGGCAGAGATTCTGGTGACAGCGTGCTTAGAACAGAGTAACCGCGCCAACATCTGCTGCTGGTTTGGCCGCGGGTGCCGGCCGCGCAGCAACACGCTCCTGCTCACCCAAACGTCGGTCATCTTTGACCTG
This sequence comes from Phaeobacter sp. S60, assembly GCF_000826845.1. NCBI lineage: Bacteria > Pseudomonadati > Pseudomonadota > Alphaproteobacteria > Rhodobacterales > Roseobacteraceae > Phaeobacter > Phaeobacter sp. S60. The sequence continues at coordinate 1,569 of NZ_JSWJ01000028.1, read as the reverse complement.
CGTTTGCTGCGCAGCCCCTGAAGCTGCGTGAAAACGGACACGCCGCGCAGAGGTGCCACCAACGCTGGATGATACCACCGAGATTCCCTCGTCCCGCAGGAAGCGCTGGACAAAATCGGCGTTCGAAGCGCCGATATCTGAGAGGTTAGCCGACATTTTGGCCCCACCGAAAACCTTGGCTTTCAGGTTTTCGCGCTGCGCCCCTTTTTTCATGATCCCGTTGATCAGCAGTTCCATGGCATGGATGCCGTAGCGTGCATTCACACTGTCGCTGGCGGTTGAGGACGCCAGCAGAAAGTGGTTCATGCCGCCGACACCTACTTTGTCATCGTAGATGCATGCGGCAATACAGGATCCAAGGACGGTGGAGAAGACCACTGTCGGGGATGTCGATACGCGATACTCGCCCTGTAGAACGGTCACCGTGGTGGAGTTAGCAAATACGCTCAAGGTGATTTCCTTCCCAGTTATCTGTCAGGTCTTGCAAGCCTGAATCAATGTTCCGGCCATTCGCGCAAGCGAGACCTGTTGCTGCGCGGCGCCCATTTCCCAGGCAACCCGTGGCATCCCGTAGACGACGCTGCTTTTCTCGTCCTGCGCAAAGGTTTTTGCCCCGGCCTTGCGCAGTTCCAGCAGCCCTTGCGCCCCATCTTGTCCCATACCTGTTAAAATTGTGGCAACAACGCTTTTCGCAATGGGCACGGCGGACATAAACAGTGCATCGACGGATGGCATGTGCCCCGAAATTGGCGGGCCTTCCTTGAACCGTGTGCGATAGGGCTTTCGGGGCGTCATGCCCATGTGGCGTGGCTGACCGGCCGCAACATATACATGGCCTGGAGACAGCGTCATGTTGTCATCCGCAGTTAGCACCTTGGCCGGGCAGATGCGGTCCAGAAGAGAGACCAGTCCGCGACCAAAGTTCTTGCCGGTGTGCTGAACGATCAGGGTTGGCGGACAGTTCAGCGGAAATCCAACCAGTACATTTCTCAGAGCTTCGACGCCGCCGGTGGAGGAACCGATTAGGATGATTTTGTCGCTGCCGGGACCTGAGGCGGCGCCTGCGGTTTGCTTTTGCAAGGGGGAGCGCTGATCTCTGCGTGGTGCCTTGACCATCATGTCGAAGTAGCTTGCAAAATCACGAGGGTTATCGGATTTCGTCAGCTCGAAGATGCCGGCACCAACATCCAGCAAGGGCGAGGAGCTCCGTGCCGGTGTTGAACTATGGTTGTCCATCACAGACACCCAGCGGATATCGAGCGCTGAGAAAAGAGCCAGCATCATTTCGAATTCGGGCAGTTTGGTAAACCCATCCTCGACGAAAGCAAAAGTGGGCTGACCCGCCTCCGCCTGATTGTAGGCCATCATCAGATTGTTGGCCAAAAGCACTTGAAGGCCCGGGTAAGTGGCCTCCATATGTTGTTGTAGGTTCTGCGCAAAACGCCGGTCCGTGGTGATGATCAATAGGCTCTGTGACAATGCTCATTCCGCTTGTTGCGTTCGGACAAAGGCCGAAGTGTTTCAGATGTACGACCCCCAACCCTGGAATGGGGCTGGGGGCGTTTGGCG
>NZ_JSWJ01000024.1:0-80203 GCF_000826845.1 Phaeobacter sp. S60 | reverse complement strand
CCGGATCTGATCGTGGCGGGTGGGCGCTCCTCCCGTCAGGTTGAGGCGCTGTCGGAGATCGCGCCCACTATTGATATGACCATCTGGGGCGCCAGCCACGTCGATCTGGCGTTGTCGCGGTTGCGCAGCTATGGCGCGTTGATGGGGCGCGGGGAGGCAGCGACAGCCCTTGAGACCGCGTTTCTGGCCAAGCTGGAGGCGACGCGGGCTGCCGTAGACGGGCGCGGACGGGCGCTGATCGTGATGACCAACGGGCCGAAGGTGACCACCTATGGCGCGCAGTCCCGCTTTGGCTGGCTGCATGGCGCGCTCAACCTGCCGGAGGCGGTGATCGAGCAGCCGGAGGCAACCTCTGGTGACGCAGCCGAAGCCGCAACCCATGGTGAGGCGATTTCCTTTGAATATATCGCGCAGGCCAACCCCGACTGGCTGATTGTCATCGACCGGGCCAGCGCCATCGGTCAGGACAATCAGGCCGCCGCGGCCACGTTGGACAATGCGCTGGTGACCGGAACCGAGGCCTGGAAAAAAGGGCAGGTCATCTATCTCGACTCCGCTGCGATCTACATTGCGGGCGGTGGCATTCAGTCGATGACCGCCACGCTAGAGCAGATCCGTGCAGGCTTTGCGGCCGGTGGCTGAGGCCACGGGATCAATAAGCGGGCTAGGCAGGCCGGGCAGATCCGCACGCGGTGCGATCTGCCTGTGCCTGTTTGTTCTGATGCTGCTGGCAGGGCTAAGCTGCGTGATCGGGGTCAATCAGACCTCACCGCTGGCGCTGTTGCAGGACCCAGAGGCGGCGCAGCTGCTGCTGATCAGCCGCATCCCGCGCACGCTGGCGGTGATCCTGACCGGCGCCACGATGGCGGTTGCCGGGGTGATCATGCAGCTGTTGGTGCGTAACCGCTTTGTCGAACCGGGCACCACCGGCACTAATGAGGCGGCCATGCTGGGGCTGCTGGTGGCAACCCTGCTGGCGCCGGCGCTGCCGATCTTTGCCAAGATGTTATGTGCGGCGGTGGCGGCTTTGCTGGGCACGCTGGTGTTTCTGGCCCTGGCCCGGCGCATTCCTCCGCAGCAACCGCTGCTGGTGCCACTGGTGGGGCTGGTCTATGGCGGCATTCTGGCCGCCGCTGCCGGGTTCATCGCGTTTCAGGCCGACCTGCTGCAATATCTTGCGATCTGGATGAGCGGCGAATTCTCCGGCGTGCTGTCTGGGCGGTATGAGTTGTTGTGGCTGGCCGGGCTGCTGGCGGGGCTGGCCTATCTGGTGGCGGATCAATTTACCATTGCCGGGCTGGGCGAGATGGCCAGCCGGGGGCTTGGCCTGCGTTACGGGCAGGTGCTTGGCTTTGGCGTGGTGGTGGTGTCGCTGGTGTCGGCATTGGTGATCGTGACCGTTGGGGTGCTGCCCTTTGTCGGGCTGGTGGTGCCCAATCTGGTGTCACGGATCATGGGGGACAATCTGCGTGACAGCCTGCCGGTGGTGGCGGCGACGGGGGCCGGGCTGCTGCTGATCTGCGACATGCTGGGCCGACTGCTGCGCGCCCCTTACGAGATCCCGGCTGGCACGGTTTTCGGACTGTTTGGGGCGGCGCTGTTTCTGGTGATGTTGCTGCGACGGCCCGCCCATGGCTGAGGCAGCTCTGTGGCGCATGAGAGGGCGGCGGCGGGCGCCGCTGGACCGCCGGTTGCTGGTGCTGGCGGGGCTGCTGATTGGGGCGGCTGCCAGTTTCATCAGCTGGGGGTTGCCGTGGTCCGACGGGGCGCCGTCAGCCTATATCCTGCAGCTGCGCGCAACAAAGCTGGCGGGGCTGATCTGCGTTGGTACGGCCATTGGCCTTGCGACGGTGCTGTTTCAAACGCTGAGCAACAACCGAATTCTGACGCCGTCAATCATGGGATTTGATGCGCTGTTTCTGCTGATGCAGTCGGTCCTGGTGACGATGTTCGGGCTGGCGTCGATGGCGCAGCTCTCTGGGTTTGCCGGGTTTCTGCTGAATGCCGGCGTGATGATGGTGGTGGCGCTGGTGCTGTTCACCGGCCTGTTGCGGCGCACCCGTGGTGACATCCAGCTGATGATCCTCGTGGGTGTGGTGATCGCGGTCCTGCTGCGCACTCTGGCGGTGTTTCTGCAACGGCTGATGGATCCCTCGGCCTTTGCGGTGGTGCAGACGCGGATGTTTGCGCAGTTCGGTAGTATCGACCGTGGCGCGCTGCTGGCCGCTGCGGGGGTGACCCTGTTGGCGACGCTCTGGCTGCTGCGGCGTGCGGCGCTACTGGATGTGGCCGCATTGGGACGCGATCAGGCCCGCAGTCTGGGGGTCAGATACGACCGGCTGCAAATGCAGCTGCTGTGCATTATTGCTGCGCTGGTCTCGGTCTCGACGGCGCTGGTGGGGCCGATTGCGTTCCTCGGGTTGCTGGTCACCAGCCTCGCCCACAGCCTGATGCAAAGCCATCGGCACGCATTGCTGCTGCCCGCCTCGGCGCTGATTGCCGCGATTGTTCTGGTCGCCGGGCAAACCCTGTTTGAGCGGCTGTTGCAGCTGCAGTCCAGCCTTGCGATCGTGATTGAATTCTGCGGTGGCCTGCTGTTCATCCTGCTGCTGATGAGAGGAAAACTGAGATGATCGATGTGACGGGCCTGTCGTTCACACTGGCAGACAAACCGATTTTGGACACGGTGGATGCCTGCCTGCCCGCAGGTCAGATCACCGCGCTGATCGGTCCGAACGGGGCCGGGAAATCGACGCTGCTGAAGCTGATTGCGCAGCAGTTGACGGCCAGCTGGGGGCGGGTCTGCCTGTCGGGATGTGATCTGCGCAGTATCAAGCCGGAGGAGCTGGCGCGCCGAATGGCGGTGGTCGGTCAGCAGCTGGACGTCGCGAGCCGGGTGCGGGTGCGCGATCTTGTGGGTTTCGGGCGCTGGCCGCACAGCCGGGGGCGACTGGGGGCGGAGGATCAGGCCGCCATTGCCGATGCGCTGGCGCTGTTTGAACTGGAGGATCTGCGCGACCGGTTCCTGGATGAGCTGTCCGGCGGTCAGCGGCAACGGGCCTTCATCGCGATGGCCTATGCGCAGGACACCGATTGGCTCTTGCTGGATGAGCCGCTTAACAATCTCGATCTCAACCACGCGCGCAACCTGATGGCGCAGCTGCGGCATCTCGCGGATACCCGCGGCAAGAGCATCGTGATTGTGCTGCATGATCTCAACTATGCGATCAGCTGGGCCGATCATGTTGTGGCCCTCGCCGGGGGCCGCGTCGCCTTTGCCGGACCGATGGCGGAGGTGGCGACAAGCGAAAGCCTCAGCGCGCTTTATCAGACGCCGGTTGCCCTGCGTGAGGTCGAAGGCCGCCCCATTGCCTGCTATCACGGCTGACGCCGCCGACTTGCCCAAGGCTTCTGCGCGGGATTGACTGCACCGGGGCCGGTGCGGATAGATCCGGGGCAGGACCTTATTGTGATGGCGCGCCCGGATGAGACGTATTTACGAACCCCTTGCCTATACCGACCGGCCTATCAGCGCGCGGTATTGGGACCGTTTCCTACCGGATCCGGCGCCACGCTATGCGCCGCTGCGGGACGAGGTCACGGCAGAGTTTGCGGTGATTGGCGGCGGTTACACCGGGTTGTCGGCGGCGCTGACACTGGCGGAGGCCGGCGCCGATGTGGTGCTTCTGGATGCGCAGCGCCCGGGCTGGGGAGCATCGGGGCGCAATGGCGGGCTGGTGTCGGTTGGCAGCGCGAAACTGGCGGATGATGCCATCCTGCGCCGCTACGGACAGGCGGATGCGGAGCAGTTTTTCGCAGCGGAGCGGGCCGCCGTTGATCTGGTGGAGAGCTATGTCGAGCGGCTGGCGCTGGAGGTGGACCGCCATTCACGCGGCTATACCTTCGTCGCCCACCGCCCCGATCGTCTGACGGAGCTGCATGACTATGGGCAGGAGTACACCCGCCGCTATGGGCTGCCGTATGAGTTTATCCCGCAGGAGGAGATGGCCGCCCATGGGCTGAACAGCCCGGAGTTTCACGGCGCGGTCAACCTGCCGGTGGGATTTGCGCTGAACCCGATGAAATTCGTGCTGGGCCTGACCCGCGCGGTGGAGGCCGCCGGGGTGCGGATGTTCTCCGACACGCCGGTGCAGGCGATCACCCCGGCGGCGCGCGGGTATCTGTTGCAGGGGCCGACGGGGCAGGTCCGCGCCCGGCATCTGCTGGTTGCCACCAATGGCTATTCTTCGGATGACCTGCCCGTGGCGCTGGCGGGGCGTTATCTGCCGGTGCAGTCCAATATCATGGTGACCCGCCCGTTGAGCGAGGCGGAGATTGCTGATCAGGGCTGGTGGAGCGAACAGATGGTCTGCGACAGCCGCACCCTGCTGCATTATCTGCGCCTGTTGCCGGATCGTCGCCTGTTGCTGGGGCTGCGCGGCTCGGTTCGGGTGAGTGAGGCGAATATCGCCGCCACCGAGGCGAAGGCGAGGGGCGATTTTGACCGCATGTTCCCGGCCTGGCGCGCGGTCGAGACAGAGCATTTCTGGTCCGGCCTCATCTGCATGACCCGCAATCTGGTGCCCTTTGCCGGGGCGATACCGGGGATGGACAATGCCTTTGCGGCGCTTGGGTATCATGGCAGCGGCGTCTGTATGGCGCCTTATGCCGGGGCGCTGATTGCCGATCAGGCGCTGGGGCGCCACCAGCGACCGCACCCGGATCTGATGCAGCGCCCCCTGCGCCGGTTTGAGCTGGGCCGCTGGCGGCGGTTGTCGCTGCCGCTTGCCTTTGGCTGGTATCATATCAAGGATCGGATCTGATCCGACGCGGGGCCGCGCGCGGTGATGTCCAGGCGCTCATAATCGTTTACAACAGCGACGGAGATTGCGGTCTCGGCTTTGGCGCATTCAGCGATAGCGGCCTACACCCGTCCGTTCACATCACCCGGCTGTCCGCCTGCGCGGTTTCGGCGTGACGAAACCGGCGCGGGCGCATGGTTTCCGGGGCCACGCCGCGAAAGGCGCTGCGGCGGATCACATCGGGGGAATGGCCATAGGTTTCGCGGATGTGCTGGCTGAGGCTCTGATAGCTGCCAAACCCGGTGGCGACCGCGACTTGGCGCACCGGAATATCAGTCTGGGTCAGCAGCTGATGGGCGCGCTCCACCCGCAACGCGCGATAAACGCTGAGCGGTGAACGGTCGAAATGCCGGGTAAACCGGCGCTGCAGGCAGCGGGTGGAAACATTGAGGCTCTCGGCCAAGGCAGCGACCGAGAGCGGCGCCTCGATGTTGTCCTGCATCACCGCAAGACATTGGGTGATCAGCGTATCGCCTGCGGATTTCTGTTCAAGGTTGAGGGCAACGCGGCTCTTGGTTGGGCGTTTGCCGGTATCAAGGCCAAGGTAATGCGCCATGCCATCAGCGGCCAGCCGTCCGCAATCGGCGGCAACGATATCCAGGAGCATCCGCGGGGTGGCGAAATTGCAGATCGCCGAATGCACCGTGCCGGAGACAGCGGTTGCGGCGCCGTCCTGATCCTGACGCAGGCTGCATTCCCCGGCTGAGGCAAGGAAATTCGGGTGGATTGCCAGATCGTGATCCTGGCCTCGGGCCAGTGCATCCAACAGGAACACCGCGCCACCAACAAAGGCGCTGCGTTCGGCCAGTCGCATCACCTGATTGACGCGGGCGCGCTCCTTTGCGGACAGCTGCCAGCGGCTGTGAATATCGCCGAGAAACACCACGAGTGAGCGGGGGCGGGCACCGGCCGGACCGCTGGAGAGCATATCCAGACCACAGATGCGCACCCGGTATTGCACCCCGTCCAGCAGCTCATTTGCGGCCTCGAACAGATCGAGGATGATCTGGGCGGAGGAGCGCGGCGCGCCGTCGGGAAGGACAACGTCGATGTGGCGCAAGGCGCGGCCATGGGCAAAGGCGAAATCGGTGTCGCCGTGGCGCGGGGCGTGGATGGTCATCTGTCTGCCTCTCGTACTCTACGTGGATTGGTCCGGACAGGAGGGCCGCCGGTCGAGACCGGCGACACCTCGGGTCTTGGGAAGGAGGCTTATTCAGCCGCCTCTGCGTAGTCCTCCATCGGAGGGCAGGTGCAGATCAGGTTGCGGTCGCCATAGGCGTTGTCGACGCGGTTCACCGCCGGCCAGTATTTATCAACACCGAGGTTGCCCGGAGGGAAGCAGGCCTGCTCGCGCGAGTAGGGGCGATCCCACTCACCAACCAGATCGCGCACCGTATGTGGTGCGTGCTTCAGCGGGTTGTTTTCGGCATCGATCTTACCGTCGATGATATCCTGCGCTTCCGACCGGATGGACAGCATGGCTTCGCAGAAGCGATCCAGCTCATCCTTGGGTTCGGATTCCGTCGGCTCCACCATCAGGGTGCCAGCCACCGGCCAGGACATGGTCGGCGCGTGGAACCCGCTGTCGATCAGGCGCTTGGCCACATCGTCAACGGAGACGCCAGCCTCGTCATTCAGCGGACGGGTGTCCAGAATGCACTCATGCGCCACACGACCGGATTCCGACGTGTAGAGGATCGGATAGGCATCCTTCAGACGCGCGGCGATGTAGTTGGCGTTGAGGATCGCCACCTTGGTCGCCTGGGTCAGGCCAGCACCACCCATCAGCAGGATATACGCCCAGCTGACCGGCAGGATCGAGGGCGAGCCGAAGGGCGCCGCCGAGACCGGACCCACGGCGGTGCCGTATTCCGGGTGACCCGGCAGGTGCTCGGTCAGATGCGCCTTGACGCCGATCGGACCCATGCCGGGGCCACCACCGCCATGCGGAATGCAGAAGGTCTTGTGCAGGTTCAGGTGGCTGACGTCGCCGCCAATATCACCCGGACGGGACACACCCACCATCGCGTTCATGTTGGCGCCATCGATATAGACCTGACCGCCGTGATCATGGGTGATCTGGCAGACCTCCTGAACGGTGGTCTCGAACACGCCATGGGTGGACGGATAGGTGATCATGCAGCCTGCGAGGTGGTCAGAGTGTTTCTCCGCCTTTTCGCGGAAGTCCGCCACGTCGATGTTGCCGTTGTCGTCCGCTTTGATCGGAACCACTTTCCAGCCCACCATCTGCGCGGAGGCCGGGTTGGTGCCATGGGCAGAGGTCGGGATCAGGCAGACGTTGCGATGCGCCTCACCACGCGAGGCGTGGTAGTTGCGGATCGTCAGCAGGCCCGCATATTCGCCCTGCGCACCGGAGTTCGGCTGCTGGGAAATCGCGTCATAGCCGGTGATCTGGCACAGCTTGTCGTTCAGATCGTCGATCATCTGGTGGTAGCCCTGCGCCTGATCTTCGGGAACGAAGGGGTGCAGGTTGCCAAATTCCGGCCAGGTGACCGGGATCATTTCGATGGTCGCATTCAGCTTCATGGTACAGGAGCCAAGCGGGATCATCGCGCGGTCCAGCGCCAGATCGCGGTCGGCAAGACGGCGCATGTAGCGGGTGATCTCGGCTTCGGCCCGGTTCTTGTGGAAGATCGGGTGGGTCAGATACGCGCTGTCGCGCAGCATGGCTTCGGGCAGACGGTACTGCTTGTTGGAGCTGTCGTCCTTGCGGTCGATGCCAAAGGCACCCCAGACGGCCTCGATGGTTTCGGGGCGGGTCTGTTCGTCCAGCGAGATGCCGACCTTGGTTTCGCCGACGCGGCGCAGGTTGATGCCCCGCTGCACAGCGGCTTCCATGACGGTTTTCTGCAGGTGACCCACCTCGACGGTGATGGTGTCGAAGAAGACTTCCGGTTCAACTTTGAACCCGGCCTCTTCCAGACCAGCGGCCAGACGCGCGGTTTTGCGGTGGACGGACTGGGCAATCGCCTTGATGCCATCGGGACCGTGGTAGACGGCATACATCGACGCGATCACCGCCAGCAGCGCCTGTGCGGTACAGACGTTGGAGTTGGCTTTCTCGCGGCGGATGTGCTGTTCGCGTGTTTGCAGCGACAGGCGGTAGGCCTTGTTGCCGCGCGCATCGATGGACACACCGATGATCCGGCCCGGCATGGAGCGCTTCAGCTTGTCCGAGGTCGCCATATAAGCAGCGTGCGGGCCGCCGTAGCCCATCGGAACGCCGAAACGCTGGGTGGAGCCGATAGCGATATCCGCGCCCATTTCACCGGGGGATTTCAGCAGCGCCAGCGACAGGATGTCGGCGGCGACAACCGCGATGCCCTTGTGCTCGTGCAGGGCGGCGATCTGGTCGCTGAAATCGGTGACGTGACCATGGGTGCCGGGATACTGGAAGATCGCGCCAAAGACGGCGCCCGCGTCCAGTTCTGCCGGTTCAGCAACCACAACATCGATGCCCAGAGGCTCGGCGCGGGTCTTGATCACGGCGACGGTCTGCGGGTGGCAGTTCTTATCCACGAAGAAGGCCGCGTTATTCGCCTTGGAGCGCGAACCGCGATGCGCCATCGCCATGGCTTCGGCGGCGGCAGTGGCTTCGTCGAGCAGCGAGGCATTGGCCACCGGCAGGCCGGTCAGATCGCTGACCATGGTCTGGAAGTTCAACAGCGCCTCAAGACGGCCCTGCGAAATCTCGGGCTGGTAGGGCGTGTAAGCCGTGTACCAGGCGGGGTTTTCCAGAATGTTGCGCAGGATCGGGGCCGGCGTGGTGGTGCCGTGGTAGCCCTGACCGATCAGGGAGGTCAGCACCTTGTTCTTGCCCGCGATCTCTTTCATGTGGAAGAGCGCATCGCGTTCGGTCATCGCGGGACCCCAGTCCAGCGCCTCTTTCTGGCGGATGGCAGGCGGCACGGTGGCGTCGATCAGCTCATCGAGGGTGTTGAAGCCGATCACCTTCAGCATATCAGCCATTTCACGTGGGCTGGGCCCGATGTGGCGGCGATTGGCAAAGTCGTAGGCTTCGTAATCAGTCAGTTTGAAGGCCATGGGAATGTCCTAATTCGTGGTGGTCCCGCCGGACCATACCGGCGGGTAATCAAGGGAGGGATCGGGCCAGCACGACAGCCGGCCCGGCCCATCAGCAGGATCAGCCGATCAGGGCCTTGTAGCCGTCCAGATCCATCAGATCTTCCAGCTGGGCGCTGTCGGAGAGCTTGATCTTGTAGATCCAGGCCGCGCCTTCGGGGTCTTCGTTCAGGGCGCTGGGGTTGTCGGCCAGATCTTCGTTCACGGCGGTGATTTCACCATCCAGAGGCGCGTAGATTTCCGACGCCGCTTTCACCGATTCAATGACGCCGATCTCGCCGCCTTTTTCGAATTCTTCACCGCTGTCCTGCTGCTCGACAAAGACAACTTCGCCCAGCTGGTCAGCCGCGTGTTTGGTGATGCCGAGCGTGGCGGTGTCGCCCTCGACGGTGATCCATTCGTGATCTTCGGAATAATAGGTGGTCATCTCGGGTACTCCTGGAGCTTAGCGTTTGTAATTCTGGGTGACGAAGGGCAGGGCGACGATTTCTGCGTCATGGGCCTTGCCACGAATGATCAGTTTGACCTGTTCGCCGACCTTGCCGTGCGGGGCAGCGACATAGCCCATGGCGACCGGACCGCCGACGGTGGGGCCAAAACAGCCAGAGGTGATCTCACCAATGGTGTTGCCTTCGGCGCATTGGATCTCAACGTGCTGACGGGCAGGGGCGCGACCGGAGGGTTTGATCCCGACCAGTTTCTTCGCCGCGCCTTCGGCCAGCTCTTTCTGGATGCGGTCAGCACCGGGGAAACCGCCCTCTTCCTTGCGGCGTTTCTGGATCGCCCAGGCCAGCGACGCCTCAATCGGGGAGGTCGACTGGTCAATATCGTTGCCATAGAGGCAGAGGCCCGCTTCCAGACGCAGGCTGTCACGCGCGCCCAGACCGGCCGGCTCACAATCCTCATGGGCCAGGAACAGTTTGGTGATGCGTTCGGCGTCTGCATCGGGGATGGAAATCTCATAGCCGTCTTCGCCAGTGTAGCCGAGGCGCGACAGGCGGCATTCCACACCGTCGATATCAGCGACGATGGTTTCCATGAATTTCATCTCACGGGCAGCGGGGCACAGATCGCCCACCACATTTTCAGCGGCGGGGCCCTGAACAGCTACCAGCGCGCGATCGAAGATCTCGGTCACTTCGACGCCGTCGAGATGGGCCTTCATGTGGGGGATGTCCTGATGACGCAGAGCCGCGTTCACCACCACGAAATAATGGTCGCCAGCGTTGGAGACGATGAGGTCATCCATGATGCCGCCGTCTTCATTGGTGAAGAAACCATAGCGCGCCTTGCCTTCCTTGAGGGTGGCATAGGCCTGCGGGCAGATCGCTTCCAGTTTCTCGCCGACGTTGTCGCCGCGCAGGATCACCTGACCCATGTGGCTGACATCGAACAGCGCAGCTTTCTCGCGGCACTGCTTGTGCTCTCCCATGATGCCCATGGGGTATTGGACCGGCATTTCCCAGCCGGCAAAGTCGACCATCTTGCCGCCGAGGGCGACATGCAGGTCATAGAGCGGAGTACGTTTCGGCGCGTCGGTCATAGCGTCTTGCCCTTGAATTGGAATGTGAAAGGAACCGGGGCGCGACGCCTGCCGCGCCCCGATGTAGGTTGATTTTGGTTATTCTGCCGCGCCTTTGCTCGGCTCTTCGGTCTGCCCGTTGGAGGCAAAGAACTCTTTGGTCACCTTGAAGACAACCGGGCTCAGCAGGGCGAGAGCGATCAGGTTCGGGATCGCCATCATGGCGTTCAGCGTGTCTGCCAGCAGCCAGATGAAGCCCAGATCAGCAGTCGCCCCGAAGTAGATCGCGACGATCCACAGCACACGGTAGCCGATCAGCACCTTGGCACCCAAGAGGTAGCCGACGCATTTCTCGCCATAGTAGGACCAGCCCAGAATGGTGGTAAAGGCAAAGATCGACAGCGCGATGGCAATCACATAGCCGCCAAAGCCGGGCAGGGAGGTTTCAAACGCCAGCGAGGTCAGCGCGGCACCACTTTCGCCCGAGGTCCAGGCGCCGGAGGCGATGATCGCCAGACCGGTGATGGAGCAGACGATGATGGTGTCGATGAACGTGCCCAGCATCGCGATCAGACCCTGGTTTACCGGACCTTTGGTCTCAGCTGCGGCATGCGCAATCGGAGCGGAGCCCAGACCGGCTTCGTTCGAGAACACGCCACGCGCCACACCAAAGCGGATCGCGGCCCAGACAGCGGCCCCGGCAAAACCACCTTCAGCAGCGGAGGGGGTGAAGGCATAGGTGAAAACCAGACCCAATGCGTTGCCCAGTTGGTCGGCGTTGATGATCAGCACCAACAGACCGATGGTGATGTAGCTGACAGCCATGAACGGCACCAGCTTACCAGCCACCGCCCCAATGCGGGTGATACCGCCGAGGATCACGGCACCGGTCAGCGCCATCAGCACGATACCGGTGATGGACGGGTTGAAGCCAAAGTTGGTTTCCAGCACCTGCGCCACACCGTTGGCCTGCACGCCGTTGCCGATCCCAAAGGCCGCAATTGCGCCGAACAGGGCAAAGGCAAAACCCAGCCAGGCCCATTTCTGGCCAAGACCATTTTTGATGTAATACATCGGGCCACCGACATAGTTACCCTGATCGTCCTGCTCGCGGTATTTCACCGCCAGCACGGCCTCAGAATATTTGGTGGCCATGCCCACGAGTGCGGTCATCCACATCCAGAACAGCGCGCCGGGACCACCGAGGAACACAGCGGTTGCAACGCCGGCGATGTTGCCGGTGCCGATGGTGGCGGACAGCGCGGTCATCAGCGCGTTAAACGGGGTGATCTGGCCTTCGCCGTCGCCCGCCTCGCGGCCTTTGAACAGCAGCGCAAAGCCGGTGCCGATGCGCAGGATGGGCATCAGCTTCAGCCCGACCTGCAAAAACAGGCCAACGCCGAGAATGAGGACCAGCATCAGCGGGCCCCAGACGATCCCGTTGATATAGCCCACAATTGAATTCAGAACTTCCATATTTTTCCTCCCTTTAGGTGGTATTCTTTGGCCTTAGATTGCCTGTCCCGGCCTTTGCTGCGGTTCGCGACCGGTGACAAGTCATTTTCTGGGTTCCGCCCCTCCTGCCGCGACCGACCAGCCGCGGGGCAGACCCCAAATGCGGGGGTTTACGCTGTGCCGTCTCCCCCTGCATTGACGCTGGTGAGCTGCCGGTTCCGGGCCTCTTTCAGCGCTGCAAAATCCTCATCCGCGTGGAAGGATGAGCGGGTCAGAGGTGTCGCCGAGACCCCCAGGAACCCTTTGCTTCGGGCCATCCGCTCAATCTGCTCGAACTCCTCAGGGGTGACGAAGCGATCAATCGGATGGTGTTTCGGGGTGGGCTGCAGATATTGGCCCACGGTCAGGAAATCGACATCTGCGGCGCGCAGATCGTCCATCACCTGACGCAGATCTTCCAATGTTTCGCCCATGCCAACCATCAGGCCGGATTTGGTGAACACCTGCGGATTGGCGCGTTTGGCGTCATCCAGCAGGCGCAGCGAGCTGTAGTAGCGCGCGCCGGGACGGACACGGGGGTAGAGATGCGGCACGGTTTCCAGATTGTGGTTGAACACATCCGGCGCGGCCTCAAACACGATCTCGGCGGCGTTGCCCTTGCCCAGAAAATCCGGGGTCAGCACCTCAATCGTGGTGTCGGGGGTCTGGTGGCGCACGGCGCGGATGGTCTGGGCGATATGTTCGGCGCCGCCGTCCTCCAGATCGTCGCGGTCAACGCTGGTGATCACCACATGGCGCAGTGCCAGTTTCTTCACCGCCAGGGCCACGCGACCGGGCTCAAAGGCGTCCAGCGCATCGGGGCGGCCGGTGGAGACGTTGCAGAAGGAACAGCCGCGGGTGCAGACCTCCCCCATGATCATCATGGTGGCGTGGCGTTTGGACCAGCATTCGCCAATATTGGGGCAGGCGGCCTCTTCGCAGACGGTGGTCAGATTGTGGTCCCGCATCAGGCGGCGGGTCTCAAAGTATTCCGCGCTCTCGATTTTCTTGCGGCGGATCCACTTCGGCTTACGCGGGATCTCGCTATCGACCTTTTTCGACTTTTCCGGGTGGCGGAGCCGCGGCATCGGGACGTTCATCTGGGGTACCTCCTCAGGGCGAGAGATCGGACAGCGATCAGGCGTGAATGGCCCGACCCATGGCATCAAGGCAGGCTTCCTTCACCGCTTCGGCCATCGCTGGATGCGCGTGGCAGGTGGCGGCTACTTCACCAACGGTGGCGCCTTTGGTCATCGCCAGCACCAGTTCGGCGATCAGATCACCGCCATGTGCGCCGCAGATATGAGCGCCCAGGATCTGGCCCTCGGGTGTTGCCAGCACTTTGACCGCGCCGTCGGTTTCGCCCTGCGCACGGGCGCGGGAATTGGCCATGAAGGTGAATTTGCCGACGATATAATCCGTGCCCGCCTCTTTCAGCGCCTCTTCGGTCTTGCCAACGGATGCCACCTCGGGATCCGTATAGACGATGCCGGGGACGGTGTTGTAATCCACATGCCCCGCCTGACCGGCAAGCAACTCGACACAGGCCACGCCGTCCTCCTCGGCCTTATGCGCAAGCATCGGGCCGGGCACACAATCGCCAATCGCATAGATCCCTTCGACAGATGTGGAGAAACGTTCGTCCACCTCGACAAAGCCGCGCGCGTTGACGGAAACACCCAGCGCCTCCAGCCCCAGACCCCGGATCACCGGGCGGCGCCCGATGGCGATCAGCACCTTATCGGCGACCAGATGCTCTTCCTTGTCTTTGCCGACGCGGTCCAGCGTCAGGGTCAGGCCATCCTCGCTGCGGTCGATGAACTTCAGCGCGCGGCCCAGCTGGAACTTCAGCCCCCGTTTGGACAGGGCGCGCTGTGCCAGTTTGGCGATTTCTCCGTCGATGCCCGGCAGGATCCGGTCGAGGTATTCGACCACGGTGACCTTCGCACCAAGACGCGACCAGACCTGGCCCAGCTCCAGCCCGATGACACCGGCACCGACCACCACCAGATGCTTGGGCACCTCTGGCAGGGTCAGCGCGCCGGTGCTGGACACCACATCGCCCTCGTCAATATCGACGCCCGGCAGCGGGGTGGGTTCGGAACCGGTGGCGATCAGGATGTTCTTGGCCTCGTGGATGTCGTCGCCGACCTGAACCTGACCCGCGGCAGGAATGCTGGCCCAGCCTTCGATCAGGTCTACGCCGTTTTTCTTGAACAGGAAGGCAATGCCCTTGGTGAGATCGCCGACAATCTTGTCCTTGCGCGCCATCATCGCGTCCAGATCCAGCCGGGCGCCATCAATCGCAATCCCGTGACCGGCCAGATGCGACAGGCTTTCGTATTTTCCGGAGGAGGAGAGCATCGCCTTGGAGGGGATGCAGCCGACATTAAGACAGGTGCCGCCGAGGGTTCCGCGTCCTTCGACACAGGCCACCTTGAGCCCCAGCTGAGCCGCGCGAATGGCTGCAACATAGCCGCCCGGGCCACCACCAATAACGATCAGGTCATATAGGCTCATCGCCCGCCCTCCAGTTTGTCTGTCAGGGAACATTTGTCCCTAACTCTCCCACGAGTTTCCTTTAAGAAACTTTTCCACCATAAGCAACTATTGGTTTCACATAGAAACTTTGACCTGTGTCTGAGAGGGAGTTAAACATTGGGAAATTCAGGAGATTGCCCGCCAATGGAACCCATCAATCCGGAAGACGGCGCCCCCGTGGCAGAGGTTGCCGAGGCCCCGGACGGCGATGCGCTGGGGAAAATGATTCGAGATTCGCGTAAGGAAATGGGCCTGACGCTGGAGGAGGCGGCCAAGGCCGCCAATATCGGTCGCTCCACCCTGTCGAAGATCGAGAACAACCAGACCCGCCCCAGTTTCGAGATCATTCGCCGCCTGATGCAGACGCTGGATCTGCAGACGCCGCAGCTCTTTGTGCAATCCGCCAAGAGCGATATCTCCGGTCGGCGCGATTACACCCGCAAGGGTCAGGGTGAGCATCAGGAAACCGAGACTTACGACCATGAGCTGCTGTGTACCGAGCTGACCAGCAAACGGATGCTGCCCTATTTCAGCCGGATCAAGGCGCGGGATGTGTCGGAGTTCGAAACCTGGATCCGCCACAGCGGCGAGGAATTCATGCTGGTGATCAGCGGGGAGCTGATCCTGTACACAGAACACTACCGCCCGCTGCCGATGAAGGCCGGCGATACGGTCTATTATGACAGCGGCATGGGTCATTGTTGCGTTTCAACCAGCGCGGAGGACGCGCATGTCCTCTGGGTCTCGCTGGACTGATCCCGGCCTGCCGACAGTAGATTACCCGCACCAAAAAACGCCGCCCGCGCATTGGCGGGGCGGCGTTGTGGGTCAGGCTGCGGGTGACCCCGGCTATTCGGCAGCGATGCCAAGCGAGGCTGCGGCGCCGGGGGCGTCCCCGCGGTCAAACCGTGACCAGCTGAGATCCCCGTCATAGCGCCAGGCCAGCTGCCCGTGCTCATCCATGGCAATCAGATGCAGCCAGCCATTGTCGAACAGGTCGCGCACCTGCGGGTGGCGCTCCAGGATCTGGGTCATGGCCTCACGCGGGGCTTCGATCACCACGGTCAGGCGCAGGGGATCATGTTGCAGCGCTTCGCCATCATGCACCGACTGCCACGGCAGGCCGGGTTTCAGCGCGCCGCCGTTGCCCTCCAGCACGCCGATACCGCCGGCCACATTGTGCAACAGCTTGTTGCCGCCGCCGAACAGGGCCGGGGCAACGCTGGAGCCATAATATTGCAGGCTGATCCAGCTGGCGACCACCACCGGCGCGGTCAGGATCAGTTCCAGCACGCCAAACCCCTCATCCGCGCGCCAGTCATAGCTGTGCAGAAACGACTGCCCGTCCAGCGCCGTGCCCTCGGTCCGGCTGCGTGGCGCCGCGACAAAGGCCCGGCACCCAGCCAGCCCCCATTCGGGGCGCAGCTCAGCCCAGTCTGACGACCGGCGCAGAATATCGCCGCCCGCCTTGGCGCGGGGCAGCCGGGCGGCGCGTTCACTGCGCGCCAGCGCCCCCGCAGCCTTGACCCAGCGGCGCAGGCGCGCCAGATCGCGGGCCAGCCGGGTCTCACATCCGGCCGGCAGATCCTGCTCATAGAGCGTCACCTGATCGGTGGTGGTATGATGCAGCGCCGCCAGAAACACGGTGTCCTGCGGGATCATGATCCCCGCCGCAGTCAGGCCCGCACGCACCCCGGCGTCATTCAGCAGCCCGGCCAGAAGTCGCGCATTCACATCCCCTGCGTGACCGCCACAGGCGCCGCAGTGCAGGGCGCTGGCGTGGGGGTTGTTGGTCACATCCGCGCCATGGCCTGCCAACAGGACCACCGGGGCAAAATTATCGGTCAACGACATCGCCGACAGGATGGTTTTTGCCATTGCGATGCGGCTGTCCAGATCCACCGATGGGTCCAGTTGCGGCGCCGGATCGGTGGCGGCGCGACCGCTGACACCAAAGGCGTCGCGCAGCAGTTTGCCCGCATAGACCGGGCCGGTCGCCTCAACAAAGGCAAAGGACGAGACGGCCGCCAGTTTGAACCGCCCCCAGGCACGTCTGGCCCGCGCCGCATAACGCCGGGCCAGGTCAAGCCCGCCCGGTTCTGCAGCATTGGAACAGACACCTGCCGTCAGCAGCACCGGCCCCCGGCCTTCGGTGACATCGGATCCGGCTGCGTTATGCGCCGTCGCAAGCCCGAAAAACCCGGCAAATCCGATCGTCTCAATGCTGCTATCCTGCGCTTCCAGCGCGCGGCGAAACACCTCTGAGCGGACATCAATACAGAAGGCTGCCTGCACCGCCGGGCGCGCAGCCGTACCCTCGGCGCCATCCTCAGCCACCTGGCGCGGGGTGGCCGCAAGCGTGGTGGCCAGCTGCCGCTGGGCGGCGCGTTCTCCGGCCTCCTGCAGGATCGCGTCGATGATGTGATCGCGGCTTGGCGTTACCGGAGTTTCATGCTGCGCGACCACAGCCTGCCAGCGTGCCTCAATCGCGTCGCGGTACTGATGAAACAGCGCCTCGTCAAACACCATGCGGATCGCCAGCAGCTCCACCGTGGTGGTGTCACTGCCGCCCTCCAGCTCGGCCTGCCACGACAGGTAGCGGCCATATTGAGCCCAGCCCTGAAGGGTGATCAGCCAGCGATGAAACCCGGTGCTCGCCGCCTCTGATGTCAGGCCAAGAGTCTCCGAGGCCCGCCCAATCGCGCGCCAATGGGACCGGTTGGTGGCGCTGACAAAACTGCCAAAGCCGCGCAGCCCGTGGACTTCCGGCGTCAGGTCGCGGGTGGCAAACTGCCGCCAGGCCGCATAGGCGCCGCCGCTGCGATCCGGTTGCCACAGGGCCTGACCCTGATCAAAATGGCTGGCCGCAAAGGCGCCGATCCGATCTTCAACAAGGCCGGGCCAGTCGATCCCGGAGACCTCAGCCGCTAGGTCCGCAACCGTGGGCAGGGCCACCGGGTCGCCCGCAGCCTCCGCCGGGGTCAGTGCCGCATGAAGATCCGCCAGCGTCACCCCGCTGAATTCAGCACCGGCCCGCGCCAGTGCGGCGCGCAGATCGCTGTCGGTGAGTTCCCCTGCGGCCTGTTTTGCCGCCCAATGGCTGCGCTGTGGGGTCACCCGGGTGCCCGCAACCCGCGCCAACCGCGCCGAGGTCACCGCCAGTGATTCCTCGCGCTGGCCAAGGAAAGGGTTCACCGCCACGCTGGCAGTCAGCGGAAACAGTGGCGGGATTGCGCGGGCGGCCTGATTGGCGCAGGTGACCAGCTCCAACAGAGCGGCAGGATAGGTTTCGTGCTTCATCAACATCGCTTCAATCTCCCGGTTTCAGACCTGTGTCCGCTTTGACCAGCCACCCAGCAGCCGGTCAAAAATCGCATTTGCATAAAGCCCGTTGGCCAAATGAACCCGCAGCCCCGCCGCCGCCGGGTGCATCGCCCAAAGCGGAAAGGTCGCCTGCGCCACCGCCACCGCGCCAAAGCTGATGAGCGCCAGCAGGATCAGCGCCCATTCCAGTGGGCCGGGGGCCGGGGTGGCGGGCAAGGTGCCTGCGGTCAGCTTCAGCGCCGCCAGTTGCAACAGGAAGTAACTGACCGAGGTCGCGCTGGCATAGATCACCGTGCGCCGGGTCAGCGCACCGGGGGCGGCATCGGCCAGACCCTGCGCCAGAATATAGGCCACGCCAAAAATCAGGATCACCCCCAGCGCAATTGCCTGCACCGATTTGCCGTCAAAGCCGAAGATGGCACCAACCAGCGCATAGATCACGATACCGATGCCAAAGGCCTGCATCACATTGCGCCCGCTTGGCACTGCGATGGGGCCCGGGCGCCGGATCGCGGCAACATTGGCCACCGCCTCACCGGCGCTGAGAAACGCATGCGCCTTATAAAGGGAGTGCGCCACGATATGCAGCAGCGCCAGCGGGAACAGCGCCAGACCGCATTGCATGATCATAAACGCCATCTGCGCGATGGTGGACCAGGCAAGCGAGGTCTTGACCGCAGGCTGCGTCAGCATCACCAGCCCGCCAAACAGCGCGGTAAACCCGCCCAGCATCACCAGCAGCGCCATCACCGCGGGGGCCGCCAGCATCACATCGGCAAAGCGGATCAGCAGGAAGCCCCCGGCGTTGATCACCCCGGCATGCAGCAATGCGGACACCGGCGTCGGGGCCTCCATCACCTCGGTCAGCCAGCCATGGGTTGGAAACTGCGCCGAGGCGAGAACCGCCGCCAGCGCGATCAGCACGGCGGCCGCGATCGTCAGCAGATCAGGCGCAGCGGCGGCCAGAATGGTGGCAATATCGCTGGTGCCATAGGTCAGGATCAGCAAGAGCGCAGCGATGGCCAGGGACAGCTCGCTGGCCCGCGCCACCAAGGCCTTCTTGCGGGCGGCGCGGCGCGCTGTGGTCCGGTCACGGTAAAACAACAGCAGCTGATGCAGACACAGGCTGGTGGCAGTCCAGGCCAGCACCAGCTGCACCAGATTACCCGACATCACCAGAAGCAGAACCGCCGCCAAAGTGGCCGCCATCCAACCGGTAAAGGCACCCTGCCGCGCCTCGCCATCCATATAGGTTGCGCTGTAACGCAGCACGATCCAGCCAATAAAGCTGACCAGGCAGAGCATCACAACGCTGACCACATCCAGCCGCACCGACAGCCCAACCCCAAAAAGACCCAGCAGCGGCGAGCTGCCCGGACCCGCCATCATCAGCAAACCCGCTGACATCACCGAGACGACAAAAGCGCCAAGCCCCGCATATTCCGCCAGACGCGGCAGAGGAGCAGGGCGCAGACCGGGGCTGCGGCGGGCACGGACCGCCACCGCCAGCAGCAGTACCGGGGCCAGAAGCGGCAGAAACAAATACAGCATAAGAGGTTCTCCCAATCACAATGCAGCACGCGACGCTGCGTCAACGACAGAGGTAACGCCTGGCGCGTATTAATAAAAATTCATTGTTTTGCTCTTTTCGTTCTATTAAAATGAACGAATGCCTCTGAACTATCATCACCTGCGCTATTTCTGGGCGGTGGCCCATGACGGCAATCTGACCCGCACCGCACAGCGGCTGAACCTGTCGCAATCAGCCCTGTCTGTGCAGATCAAACAGCTGGAGGAACGGCTGGGGCACCCGCTGTTTGACCGGCGCGGGCGGCAATTGCATCTGACCGAAGCCGGCCGGATCGCGCTGGATCATGCGGATGCGATCTTTGCCACCGGGCAGGAGCTGATCGCCACGCTGGAGGACACGCGCCGCAGCCGTCAGGCCCTGCGCGTTGGCGCGCTGGCGACCTTGTCTCGGAACTTTCAGATCGGATTTCTGCGGCCGATGCTGGCGCGCAGCGATGTTGAGGTGATCCTCAGATCCGGCAGCCCGACCGAACTGCTGGAAGGGCTGGCGACGCTGAACCTTGATCTGGTGCTGATGAACCGAGAACCGCCCAATGACAGCCTGACACCTTATGAAACCCATCAAATCGCGGATCAGGCGGTCAGCATCGTTGGCACCCCGGACCGGCTGAACCCGCGCCTGCCCATCCGGGAGTTGCTGACCACCCAGCCTTTTGTGCTGCCGACCACCGACAATACGGCGCGGACCGCCTTTGATGCCATGGCCAGTCGCCTGTCGGTGGTGCCACAGGTCGCGGCGGAGGTCGATGACATGGCGATGATGCGCCTCTTGGCCCGCGAAGACATCGGTCTGGCGCTGGTGGCCCCGATCGTGGTGCAGGATGAACTGTCCTCCGGGCGGCTGCTGGAGGCAGAAGAGCACCCCCGCATCCGCGAAACCTTCTATGCCATCACCCTAAGACGCCGCTTCCCGAACCCGCTGGTCCAGGAATTGCTGGCCGTCGACACCTCCGCTCTGGATGAATGAGGCCGCTGACCTGACCAGCAAGTTCCCGGCCACCCTCAGCGCATCAGCGCGCGGGCCTCTTGCGGGGGGAGCGGGGCCGGGCGGGGGCAGCTGGTGGTGGTCGCGACCCAGGCGCGGGTCTCGCCTGCCTTTAGAATGGCCATCATCACATCAACGGTATGGGCTGCCAGCTCGATACCGCAACGATGGGGTCGGTTCTGGGTGATGGCGGCAACCATATCCGCAAGACCGGCGGCCCGGTAATTGGCCTGACGGCGCCCGTCGGGCCGCGTCTCATTCGGCTGGGCAAAGGGGTGATCATCCTCCGGTGCCAGGGGGATCAGATCACCGTCCCCTTCGCTCATCCTGACCATGCCGCCGAAATAATTGGGGTCGGGCAGCTGCAGCGTCCCCTTGGTCCCGTAGAGTTCCATATTGGGATGGCTGCTGGTCCAGACATCCCAGCTGGCTCCCAAGGTGATGATCGCGCCGGTGTCGAATTCCAGCAGCGCGTGGATATTGGTGGCGGTGTCGACCGGGATCTCCTCGCCATGGCGCGGCCCATTGCCGATGGTGCGGGTGGGGAAACTGGCTGCCGTCATCGCCGCCACTGATCGCACCGGACCCAGCAACTGAATGAGATTGGCGATATAATAAGGTCCGAGGTCCAGAACCGGCCCACCCCCCGGCTGAAAGAAGAAGTCCGGGTTCGGATGCCAGTGCTCCATCCCGCGCGACATCACATGGCAGGTGCCGCCAATCACGCGGCCAACCCGCCCCTCATCAATCATGGCGCGGGCCAGCTGATGGGAACCGCCCAGAAACGTATCGGGTGCAGATCCCACGCGCAGACCGCGCTGCCCCGCCAGATCCCGCAGGGCCATGGCCTGGTCCAGCGTCAACGCCAGTGGTTTTTCGGAATAGGCGTGTTTGCCTGCCTCCAGAATGCGCCGGGTCAGCGGATAATGCGCCTCCGGGATGGTGAGATTGACCACCACGGCGATATCCTCAGCCGCCAAGAGACCCTCCACGGTTTCGGCGCGCAACCTGTGTTCCGCCGCCCGTGCCTGTGCCGCCTCGGGGTTGATATCTGCCACTGCCCGAAGCGTCATCCCGCTGAAAAGAGGGATCATTTTCAGATAGGTGAGAGAGATATTTCCGCATCCGATGATGCCAATGCCCAGCTCTGTCATAATGACCTCTCAGAATGCCTGTACCGTCGCCAGCGACCGACGGGCGCAGCGGCGATGATCACTTGGGTTGTCATGTTCGATCACGTAACGATCCACGCCAGCCTTTTGCAGGGCGGCGTGAACCGGCGCCCAGGCGATCGTGCCATGGCCCACATCGGCCCAGCCGTCCTCATCCGCGCAGGCCCCGGCCGGCGCGACATCTTTGATATGGGCGGCGTGGATCTGACCTGTAAAACGCTCCACCATGGCCACCGGGTTGTGGCCCGCGCGGGCCGTCCAGCCCAGATCCAGCTCCAGTTTCAACTCGGGCGAGGCCCCGGCGATGAGATCCAGCGGCATCACCCCGCCGCCCAGATCCGCCAGCTCAAAATCATGGTTGTGCCAGCCAAAGACAAATCCGGCCTCCTGCACCGGTCGCCCGGCGGCCACCAGACGGGCGGCAAACGCCTCCCAGCCGGCAAGGTCCACAGGCCGATCCGGTGCCTGCAGCATTGGCGCAAAAATCGCCTCGGCGCCAACGGCGCGACCAATCGCGATGGCCGCCTGGGGATCGCGCTCCAGATCGTCCAGCCCGTAGTGCAACGTCGGCATGCTCAGCCCCGCCGCGCGCAGATCCTCGGCCAGCGTCGGCACCTGCGCAAACAGCGCGCCATAGCCCTCAACATCTGCGTAGCCAGCCTCCGCCAGCATGGTGAGCGTGTCAGCCAGCGGCCGGTTGCGCGAGCCATAGAGTTGGTAGGAAATAGCAGTCATGGTAAGTCCTTCCGGCGCCGTCACAGGCGCGCTTCGGTGTTGGGGTCAAAGAGTGAGGCGCGGCCCGTGTCAAAGCCGATGCGCAACCGGTCGCCTGCCGACACCCGGCTGGCCCCATCCATGCGCAGGCGCAAATTTTGCGTGCCCTGGGTGGCATAAACCAACGTGTCCGACCCCAGCCCCTCGACCAGATCCACCAGCACCTCGGCGGTGGTATCCGCGCGGGTGATCTGCTCTCCAGTCAGGATATGTTCGGGGCGGATGCCGATCACGGCGGCGCCATGATGCGGCCCGTTCTGGTAGGCGTACCCCTGCATCGGCAGGGCGAGATCGCCGGCATGGAACACGCCGTCAATCAGCACCCCCTCAATCAGGTTCATGGCCGGGCTGCCGATAAACCCGGCGACATAGAGGTTCTGAGGCCGGTTATAAATCTCATCCGGGCTGCTCAGCTGCATGATCCGCCCGCCCTTCATGATGGCGATGCGGTCCGCCAGCGTCATCGCCTCGACCTGATCATGGGTCACGTAGATCATGGTATTCGCCAATTGCTGATGCAGCCGCTTCAGCTCCACCCGCAGATCGGCGCGCAGCTTGGCATCCAGATTGGACAGCGGTTCATCAAACAGGAACACATCCACATCGCGCACAAGCGCCCGCCCGATGGCGACGCGCTGGCGTTGCCCGCCCGACAACGCGGCGGGTTTGCGTTTCAGCAGCGGTTCGATCTGCAACACCTCGGCGGCGCGGGCCACGCGTTTGGCGATCTCCGGCTTTGGCAGGCGGGCGTTTTTCAGGCCAAAGGAAAGGTTCCCCTCCACCGTCATCTGCGGATAAAGCGCATAGGACTGGAACACCATGCCAATGCCGCGCTCCGACGGTTCCGCCCAGGTGACATTCTGGCCTTGAATGAAAATCTGCCCGTCGCTGATATCCAGCAGGCCCGCGATACAGTTCAGCAAGGTGGACTTGCCGCATCCGGATGAGCCGAGCAGCACCAGAAATTCGCCCTGTTCGATATCTAGGTTCAGCTGATGCAGCACCTGCAGCTCGCCGAAATGGAGGTCGAGGTCGCGGATCTCAACGGAGTGGGTCATAAGTGTCATGAGAGATCAGCCTTTCACGGCGCCAGCAGCAATGCCGCGCACAAACAGTTTGCCAGAGACGAGGTAGATCACCAGCGGCACCAACCCGGTGAGAAGGGTTGCGGCCATGTTGACGTTATATTCCTTCACCCCCTGGACGGAGTTGACGATATTGTTGAGCTGCACCGTCATCGGATAGGTTTCGGGCTTGGTGTAGATCACGCCAAACAGGAAATCGTTCCAGATTCCGGTGACTTGCAGGATCATGGCCACGACGAAGATCGGGATCGACATTGGCACCATGACCCGCAGATAGATGCCCCAGAACCCGGCGCCATCCACCCGCGCCGCCTTGAACAGCTCCTCCGGCAGGGAGGCAAAATAGTTGCGGAACAACAGTGTCAGGATCGGCATGCCAAAGATTGAATGCACCAGCACCAGCCCCCACAGCGATCCCATCAGCTTCAACTCGCGCAGGATGATCACAATCGGATAAAGCATGGTCTGATAAGGGATGAAGGCGCCGATGATCAGGATGGTGAAAAACGTCTCCGACCCTTTGAACCGCCAGTTTGCGAGCGCGTAGCCATTGACGCTGGCGATGGCGATGGACAGCGCCACTGACGGCACCAGGATCTTGATCGAATTGCCAAATCCCCGGCTCAGCCCGTCGCAATTGATGCCGGTGCAGGCCTCCGACCAGGCCTTGACCCAGGGCTGAAACGTGATCTCGACCGGCGGCGAAAAGATATTGCCGAGCCGGATTTCGGGCATCCCCTTGAGCGAGGTCACCACCATCACGTAGAGCGGCAGCAGATAGTAGAGCGCGATCAGCAGCAGCGTACCATAAAGCATGACATTTCGCCGCGAAACCTTCGCCTTTGGCTTGGTGCCGCGCGGGCCGTCCAGAATACGGACCGGGGTGGCCTTCGGGGTTTGTGGGGACAGATCAACCACGTTTCTTTCCTCCGAATTCCAGATAGGCCCAGGGCACAAGGATGATGATCACCGACAGCAGCATCATGGTGGAGGCGGCAAAGCCCTGACCCAGATTCTGGGCCTCAAACATGTAGTTGATCACGTATTTCGCAGGCACCTCGGATGAAATGCCGGGACCGCCATTGGTCTGGGCCACCACCAGATCGTAAAGCTTGATAATACCGCTAGCTATGATCACCAGCGCGGTGACAAACACCGGGCGCATCATCGGGATGATCACCCGGACATAGGTTTTGGTCACGCCGATCCCGTCAACGCGGGCGGCCTTCCAGATGTCCTCATCAATGCCGCGCAGCCCCGCCAGCATGATCACCATGACAAAGCCGCTGCCCTGCCACAGCCCGGCGATCAGCACGCCGAAAATCACCGTTTCCGGGTTGTTCAGCGGATCAAAGGCAAAGCTCTCCCAACCCCAGCTGCGCACCACATTCTGAATGCCGAAATCCGGGTTCAGGATCCATTGCCAGGCCAATCCGGTCACCACAAAAGACAGCGCAAACGGATAGAGAAAGATGGTGCGAAACGCGCCCTCAAAGCGGATCTTGCGATCCAGCAGCGCCGCCAGTGTGAAGCCGATCGCCATGGTCAGCACCAGCGAGCAGAGGCCATAGATCAGCAGGTTTTCGACCGAGATCAACCAACGATTGCTGGACCAGAGCCGCTCATATTGATCGAAACCGACGAATTTCCACTTCGGCAGCAGCCGCGATTTGGTGAAGGAATGCGCAACCGTCCAGGCGGTGCCGCCCATGAACACCACCAGCGCGGTGAGGATCATCGGCACGGAGGCGATTTTTGCATTGAGGTTGCGCAGCACGCGGGGCGGGCGCGGCCGGGCCGCGGGGTTGTGTCCGCTGCGGCCGGTTGGAGGGGTTAGTGTCATGATATGTCTCGTTCTGGATCAGCGCGCCGATCAGGGCAGACGGCAACGCCAACCGGGGCGCAAATCAAGGCGCGCCCCGACTGAAATGCGGCTCAGTCAGCGTCCGCGATAATCTCGGCATAGCGCGCCTGCGCATCCGCCGCCGCCATGTCAGAGGCCCAGAATTCCGCCATCAGATCCTGAATCTGCGCCTGGGTATCGGCGGAGAACGCCTGATCCATGCTGGGCAGCACATTGCCATCCGCCAGAATCGCGAGGCCTTTCTTCATGCAGTCATTGGCTGCTGACAGATCGACATCTCCGCGCACCGGCAGGGAGCCCTTGGTCAGGTTGAAATCGACCTGAACCTCCTTGGAGATCAGCACCGACGCCATATCCATCTGCGCCTGTTTGACCTCTGCATCTTCAATCACCGGGAAATAAAACGCATCACCGCTGGTGTCGATGATCTGGTTCAGCCCCATGCCGGGCAGGCAGCTGTAATCCTGTCCGGCCACCTGTTCGGCAAGGGTGAATTCCCCCTGCGCCCAATCGCCCATGATCTGCCCGCCGGCCTTGCCGGTGATGACCATATTGGTGGCCAGGTTCCAGTCCTGCACATTGCTGTTGCGCGCCAGTTCGCGGGCGTCGACCACCGCATCAAAAACCTTGGCATATTGCGGCCCGGCGGCGACCTCGGCGTTGCGCTCCAGCGAGACCTTGCGCCAGCTGTCCTGATCGACCAGCCCGACAGTCAGCGCCCCAAAGGCGATCCGCTGCTGCCAGCCCTGCTGCCCCATCGCCAGCGGCACGATACCGGCCTCGGCCAGCTTTGGCGCGGCGGCGACAAATTCATACCAATCCTGCGGCACGCTCATCCCCGCCTTGTCAAAGGCGTCATGGCTGAGCCAGAGCCACTGCGTGGAATGGATATTGACCGGCACACAGTAGATGCGCCCCTCGTAGGTGCAGCTGTCCAGCAGCGACGGCGGGTTGACGATATCGCGCCAGCCTTCCTTTTCCGCCAGTTCGGTGAGGTCGGTCATCAGCCCCGCCTCGATCAGCTCCTCGGCCTGACGACCATGGGTGAGCTGCGTTGCCGCCATCGGATCACCGCCCAGAATACGGCTGATAATGATCGGACGCGCAGTGGTACCGGATCCGGCGATGGCGCCATCAACCCAGTTATGCGCGGTCTGATCATTCACCGCATCGGCAAATTTCGTAACCGCCGCAGCCTCCCCGCCTGAGGTCCACCAATGGGTCACCTCCAGATCGGCGGACTGCGCGATGGTGGCGCTAACACTAAGGGCTGTCGTCATCAGCATAGATGTCAATTTCACGATTTATCCTCCCTGACTAAATCGTTATAGATCGACTTATAACGATTTAGATTGACCTCGCAAGATGTTTTCTGCAACACGAAGAACAGGACGTGGGGTCGCGGATCTGATAGAGATCCCAAACCCCGATATGAGCAACGCGAGGCGCCAATGGCCAAATCTACCCCCCCAAGCGACGGTCTGCCCCGCGATGGCAAGAAGCCGACGCTTAAAACCATCGCCAAGGCCAGCGGCATGGCCGTGCCCACGGTCTCGCGGGCGCTGTCCGATGCGCCCGATATCAGCGAGGCAACCAAGAAGAAGGTGCGCGAAATCGCCGATGCGCTTGGCTATGTGCCAAACCGCGCCGGCGTGCGGCTGCGCACCGGGCGCACCAATGTCATCAGTCTGGTGATGTCGGCAGAACGCGAGATGATGACCCAGACCGCCCGGTTGCTGACCTCGCTGGGGCTGGCGTTGCGCGAAACCCAGTATCACCTCAATGTCTCGCCGGTGTTTCCCGACGACGATCCGCTGCGCGCAGTGCGCTACATCGTGGAGAATCAGACCGCCGATTGCGTGATCTTCAATCAGGTCGAACCGGAGGATAAGCGCGCGGAATATCTGATTGAGCGGACGTTCCCATTTGCCACCCACGGGCGCACCAAATGGGCCGATCAGCACCCCTATTATGACTTCGATAATTTCGCCTTTTCCGAATTGTCGCTTGCCGAACTGGCGGCGCGTGGGCGCAGGAATATCGTGCTGCTGGCGCCGCCTCTGGCGCAGAACTATGCCAACGATATGGTGAACGGCGCCCGCCACGCCGCCAAGGCGCTGGGGATCCAGCTGCACGTGGCCCGTCAGGTCCAGAGCAACGGTCTCTATAAGGATCTGCGCAACTGGGCGGCGCAGAAACACCGCGAAGATCCAACAATCGACGGCTTTCTCTGCGCCTCGACCAACGCCACCATGTCCGTGGTTGCGGGTATGGAAAGCTGCGGCTGCACCGTCGGGCAGGAGTTCGACGTGGTCGCCAAGGAGGGGCTGCATATGCTGAAATTCGTGCGCCCCGAAATCATTGTCGTGCAGGAAGATATCGAAGCCACCGGCGTCTTCCTCGCCAAGGCAGCCCTTCAGGCGATCAAATCGCCGGAGCTGCCACCACAGCAGTTTCTGGAAGTACCAACCGAATTTGTCACCTGGGAATAACCCAGACCCGAGGGAGAGCAGACGTGACCACGCAGATCAAAGGCCCGGCCCTGTTCCTGGCGCAATTCGCCGGGGATGAGGCGCCGTTCAATTCACTGGAGGCAATCACAAAATGGGCCGCCAGCCTTGGCTATCGGGGGGTGCAGATCCCGACTTTCGACAGCCGCCTCTTTGATCTGGACCGCGCCGCCGAAAGCCAGACCTACTGCGACGAGGTAAAGGGCATCTGCGCCGATGCGGGCGTGGAGATCACCGAACTGTCGACGCATCTTCAGGGCCAGCTGGTGGCGGTGAACCCGGCCTATGATCTCGCGCTGGATGCTTTTGCCCCGGACCATTGCCGCGGAAATCCCGCCAAGCGGCAGGCTTGGGCGGTGGATCAGATGTACAAGGCCGCCACCGCCAGCCAGCGGCTGGGGCTGACGCATACGGTCAGCTTTACCGGCGCGCTCGCCTTTCCTTATCTCTATCCCTGGCCGCAGCGCCCGGAGGGGCTGATTGAGGAGACCTTCGCCGAGCTGGGCCGGCGCTGGACGCCGATCCTCAACCACTATGCCGACTGCGGGCAGGATATCGGCTTTGAACTCCACCCCGGCGAGGATGTCTTTGACGGGGCGACGTTTGAAATGTTTGTGGACGCCTGCGGTGGGCACGCGGCGGCGATGATCAACTACGATCCCAGCCATTTCCTGCTGCAACAGCTGGATTACCTCGCCTTCATCGACCTCTATCATGACCGGATCAACGCCTTTCATGTGAAGGACGCGGAGTTCAATCCCGACGGGCGGCAGGGGGTCTATTCCGGCTATCAGAGCTGGACCAACCGCGCCGGGCGCTTCCGATCACTGGGTGACGGGCAGGTTGATTTTTCAGCGATTTTTTCCAAGCTGACCCAATATGGCTATGACAGCTGGGCGGTGCTGGAATGGGAATGCTGCCTCAAATCACCCGCACAGGGCGCCGCCGAGGGCGCGCCCTTCATCAAACGCCACCTGATCGAGGTCACCGATAAGGCCTTTGACGATTTTGCCGGGGGCGAGCGCGACACTGACACAATCCGGGAGATGCTGGGACTATGACGACAGAGCGTAAGACACGCCTCAAACTGGGCATGGTCGGGGGTGGCCAGGGGGCCTTCATCGGGGCGGTGCATCGGATCGCCGCGCGGATGGACGACCGCTTTCAGCTGGTCGCCGGGGCGCTGTCCTCCGATCCCGCACGCGCCGCTGCCAGCGCCGCCGAACTGGGGATTGCCCCGGATCGCAGCTATGCCAGCTTTGAGGAGATGGCCCGGGCCGAGGCCGCCCGCGAAGATGGCATTGACGCGGTGGCAATCGTCACGCCCAACCATCTGCACGCCGGGCCCAGCATCGCCTTTCTCAATGCAGGCATTCATGTGATCTGCGACAAACCCCTTGCCGCCAGCGCGGCGGAGGCCGAGGCGATGAAACAGGCCGCCGCAACCAGCCGCGCGCGGTTTTTTCTGACCCATAACTACACCGGCTATCCGCTGCTGCGGCAGGCCCGTGCCATGGTTGCGCGCGGCGATCTGGGGCGGATCCGGCTGGTGCAGGCAGAATATGCGCAGGACTGGCTGACCGACGTGATCGAACAGGAAGGCCACAAACAGGCCGCCTGGCGCACCGACCCCGCACAATCCGGTGCCGGGGCGATTGGCGATATCGGCACCCATGCCTTCAATCTCGCTTGTTTTGTCAGCGGTCTGGCGCCACAGGCACTCTCGGCTGAGCTGCACAGTTTCGGGCCCGGACGTCAGGTCGATGACAACGCCCATATCCTGCTGCGCTATGCTGAGGGCGCGCGCGGTATGCTCTGGGCCAGCCAGATCGCGGTCGGCTGTGAAAACGACCTGCGCCTGCGCATCTATGGCGACAAGGGCGGTCTGGAGTGGGAGCATCAGGACCCCAATCAGATGCGCTTCACCCGTTTTGGGGAACCCAAACAGATCCTGACCCGCGGCGGCGCTGGTGTTGGTCCGGACTGGACCCGCGTTCCGCCTGGTCACCCGGAGGGATATCTGGAAGGCTTTGCAACGCTTTACACCGATATCGCCGAGGTGATCGAGACTGGCATCGACCATCCGATGCTGCCCGGTCTTCAGGCAGGGCTGGACGGGATGTGGTTCATCTCAGCCGCGCAGACCTCCTCTGCCGACGGGGGGGTCTGGATCCCTCGATAATCCCCAGGGCTCTCCTGATCCGATCAACCCGAAAAACCGCCATCCAAGGGGGACATCCCCTTGGATCCCGCGCCTGCGCGCGTCTGGCGCCCTGTCATCCCCCCATTCGCTCCAACCCGAGGTTTTTTCCATGAATTTTGCTCCCACCGACCTGACCCACAGCTATATTGATGGCCGCTGGACGCCCGTAACCGGCACCCGGCGCAGCCCTGTCATCAACCCCGCCACCGAGACCCCGGTGGCCATGTTGCATCACGCCGGTCCTGCGGATGTGGAGGCCGCCGTGGCAGCGGCGAAGCGCGCCCATCTGGCGGAAGCACTGGGTTGCAAGGACAACCGGATCGCCCTGCTGGAGCGGATCAGAGCCGGTTTCGGCAGCCGCCGGGACGACCTCGCGCAGGCGATCTCCATGGAGATGGGCGCGCCGATTGATCTGGCTCGCAACGCGCAGGCTGAAACCTTCCTGATCCAACTGGATGCCACCCTTGATGCCCTGCGTGGGTTTGACTTTGCCGAAACGCTGCACAACGGCGACCATCTGATCCGCCAGCCCACCGGCGTTGCCGGGCTGATCACCCCGTGGAACTGGCCGATCCACCAGATCAGCCTCAAGGTTTTTGCAGCCCTCGCAGCGGGCTGTCCTGTCGTGTTGAAACCCAGCGAGCATACACCGCTTAACGCCCGTATCTTTGCCGAGATTCTGGACGCCGCCGACCTGCCGCCCGGTGCCTTCAACCTGCTCAACGGCGATGGGGCCTCGGTCGGGGCGCAGCTCACCGATCATCCCGATGTGGCGGTGATGTCCTTCACCGGTTCCACCCGCGCCGGGCTTGAGATCGGCGCCAGCGCGGTCCGCCGTGGGGCCCGCTGCGCGCTGGAAATGGGCGGCAAATCCCCCTGTCTGGTGTTCGAAGATGCCGATCTGGATCAGGCAATGGAGAAAATCCTGGCCAAGACCTTTCCCAACTCCGGGCAGAACTGCAACGCGCCAACCCGCATCCTGATTGAGGCCAGCGCCTATCCCGCCGCCAAAGAGGCCGCACAGCGCGCCGCCGCCATCTGGACGCTGGGCGATCCCGCCCGGCCCGGCGATCACCTCGGGCCGGTCGCCAATGGCCGACAGTTCGACCATATCCAGACGCTGTTGCACAGCCCGATTGCCGCCGGGGCCACAGTGCTTTGCGGTGGGGCGGGGCGCCCCGACGACAGGGAAACCGGCTATTTCGTCAAACCGACGATTCTGGCGGATGTGGCGCGCAACGCCGAGGTTGTGCAGCAGGAAATCTTTGGCCCGGTGATCGTGCTGCAACCGTTTGAGGACCTCAACGACGCCATCGCCATGGCCAATGACAGTGAATTCGGGCTCGCCGGCTATGTCTATTCCAACACCCCCGCTATCCAGTCCGCAGTGATCCGGCGGCTGGACTGCGGCATGGTCTTCGTCAACGGCGCCGACCTCGCCCCCGGCAGCCCCTTCGGCGGCACCAAGAAATCCGGCATCGGCCGCGAGGGCGGCCCCTATGGCATCGAGGAATTTCTGGAACTGAAACTGGTGGCCCGCCCCGCATGACGCGGAGGGCCCGTGATGCAGCGCCGTACTGTAATGCGGATTATGTAAAAAAATTACAGCACGCGACACTTGCTTTGACCGCAGGCCGACCTCACCGAGGAATAACCATCAGGTGGGCGGCCTGCACGGGTGAGCCACTCACGCGCCAGCGAAATTTCTGGCGGCTGACGGGTACCGCATCACCGTTGCTCGTCTCACAGACATAGGCGCTGCCGCTGGACGAGATCTGACGGCAGTGTTTGAGACGCACCCAGTGGGGGGTCCATTGCGGTACGGGGTGAAATGACACTCTAAGCGTTTTCGCAATGCCGTTTGACGATGCTGAGCACGGTATTCTTGCTGATGCCGAGGTTGCGTGCAATCCAGCGAGAACTACGACTTTCTTCAACCGCGGCAAGAACATCCGGAGCAAGTAGGTCTGATTTTGGACGCCGTCCCGGCTAACGTCCAAGTTTTTTGCCACGCACTCTGGCGGCAGCCAGGCCGGATTTCACACGCTCGCTGATCAGGTCTCGCTCAAACTGCGTGATCCCAGCCAGCATCGTTGCCATCATGCGCCCGTGTGGCGTGTCCAGCGGGATAGTTCGGTGACCAGCACAGCGTCGACACTCCGGGCATGGGCCAGCTCCATGACTTTTGATCACTCCACGCGGTCCGACTTGGTGCCAGACGCGGTTTCCTTAAAAACGCCCATCACTGCATAACCGCCACGCTCCGCAAATCCGGCCAACTCGCGCAACTGGCGTGCCTATTGGCGCAAACAGACACTTGTTCAATGGGTACATTTTAATGCCCCGCCGCAATCTTCTGACCGAACGACAACGTGCATCGTTATTTGAGCTTCCCTCTGATGAACCCTCGCTTCTGCGGCTCTACACTTTGCCTGACGAAGACTTGGAGCAGATCAATCAGCGCCGCCGCCCGAAAAACAGACTGGGGATTGCGCTTCAGCTATGCGCGCTGAAATATCCAGGACGAGCGCTGACATCGGGCGAACTGATCTCTCATGATGTGCTTGCCTTCATGGGAGATCAGTTGGGTCTCACCGGTGAGGCGTTGCTTTTATATGCCGCACGACGGCAAACCCGGCAGGAACACATCGAAGCACTGCGTAGCTCGTACGGCTATCGGGCATTTTCAGGCCGCGGTGCCCGCGAATCGCCTTTGGGAAGTGACCACGTGTATTCATCTGCGGGATGCCTTTCGATCAGGCGATGTGTGGCCAAAGCAATCTCGACCCTATGGTGACCTGAAACAGGTTTTGATCCCAATAACGGTGGCAGCGAAGAATGGCGCGATTCCGGGCGACGCGATCAAGGATGGCGTTCTCAGCCTGAGCCGTTTGCCAACAAAGCACCTTCTGACGCAGCCGCTCCCTTGTTCGATCTATACAAGCGCTTTCCAGACACACGGATCACCGACATCATGCTGGCGGTGGATGAGGCGACCGGGATCACCGATGCGTTCACCCACCTGCGCACCGGTTCACCGCCGAAAGACAAGATCAGCCTGATGAATGTGCTCTTGGCCGAGAGGCTGAACCTCGGGTTGAGCAAGATGGCCGAAGAAGCGGTGATGGTCACTACCGACATACGCTGCACCACGCTTGAACGCGAAAGACGCGGGACTCACCCGCCTTTCGCTGGTGCGGACATTGCTTGTGCAGATAACCCTTGCGATTATGGCGAGGCCGTTTCGGCAACGCAGCGGACTTCCCCAAAACGGTGGTTCAACGCGCCGAACTCGGCGATTTTCAAATCTACCCTTTGTCGCAATCCGACTCCACAATTGAGGAGTGGTCAGTGCGGTTGTCCGCCGCGCTTGCACCAATGTTGGTCGCCACATACGCAGGTTATTGCAATTTTTGTCACGTCTATTTGAACTTTGCATCCATGTTGGGTTTTGGTCTTCGGTGAAATGCCCGACGGCCATAGGGTAGTCAGTATTGCTCCGACCATTCTGGCGGACGGTTGGTTGCAACGACGGGCAAAGGAAACGAAGCGCTTTAAACACGGTCAGGATCGTGGACAGTCGACCCAAGCGCAGCCAATATTGACCGCAAGGGGATACCGTTTGGCAAACCCAGGTCGAGGCGGATGTTGTCGTCGTCATTGAATAGCATCCGGGAAGCTTCGCCCGACTGGAACGATTTCAGTTGGAGGAATTGAACCTCTCACGATATTCATTTGGCGAAACATGCAGGCTTCTGTGCAAGGCGCGCCGCATACGTTCTTCATCACCAAATCCAGTCTTTAAGGCGATCGTTTTAACCGGCAATCCACTGCCCTCCAGTAGCCGGCGCGCGGCATCCACACGCATCGTCTCGACGGCTTTGGCGGGAGATTGACCGGTTTTCCGTTTGTAGACGCGTGAAAAATTTCTGGCGCTCATTTTTGCGATTGTCGCAAGTTTCTCAACACTGATCCGCGACGCAAGGTTGTTCTCGATCCAGGTATGCAACTCATCAAACTGACCCATCGTATCTTTCGACTGGTTGGTCAGAACCGCACTAAACTGAGACTGCCCTCCAGGTCGCACCATGTAGGCAACCAGTGACCGCGCCAGCGCCAGCGAAACGTGTTTTCCGCAATCCTCGGCAACCATCGCGAGCGCCATGTCGATGCCCGCTGTGACGCCAGCGGAGGACCAAAAACAGCCGTCGTTTATGTAGATCGGATCCATTTCAACGCATACATGCGGGAAATCGGATTGCAACTGCGCGCAGTCGTTCCAATGGGTCACAACCCTGCGGCCCTCCAACAATCCGGTCGCTGACAGAACATAGGCACCAGTGCAAACCGAACCCACTCGCCGGCTACGTGCGGCCAGATACCTGATGCAATCCAGTAAATCCGGATTTTGTGATGCAGCGTACGCACCTTCACCGCCTGAGATGATCAACGTATCGATGACAAGCGCACGGCAGTCTTCGAGTGCGCGGGTTGCGACCGGCAAGACCGTATCGGTAAGCGTGTCGCCGCCCCCCGATGAAGCGACAACAACTTCGTAGCAATTTTCTATCTCGTCGTTGGCATCCGAGAAGACCTGTAGCGGACCGGCGATATCGAGAAGTTTCACCTGTGGGAAAACGACAAACAGAACCGTCTTCGGAGTTTTGGCATTTTTAGAGGGCATATTGTCATTTATGCCAAGCTTCAGTTCGATAGTCTAGACATGCCCTACAGAAAGGTCGCTGGTATGCTGGCTCTCAAACCGAATTGTGAATGTTGCGGCGTAAACCTGCCGCCAGAGACCGAAAATGCCCGCATTTGCACCTTTGAATGCACATTTTGTGCCGAGTGCAGCGATACATTTTTTCAAGGGGTTTGCCCGAACTGTGGCGGTGATCAGGTGCAGCGGCCGATCCGGCCACCGAGATTCCTGAGAGACAACCCCCCGTCTGACAAGCGGTTCATTAACAGCAATGCGTCTTGGTATAAGACCCTTTTCCCGGACGCGACCAAATGATCAATTCATCAGCCCTTGGTCGCCTTGTCCGACTTTTTCTCCGATCATTCAGCGTGCCAACACACTACGCGATCCGAGCAAACGTCAGCGACACTTTCGCCATGCTTACATTTCAATTCCCTGATGTGCAAAAAAGACCGCAGTCATGCAGGAAAACCCGTCAATGATTGGTTCCAGTTTTCTTGCGCGAGCCCTGGATTTGCTTTCCGGGACGCTGCGCCGGGCGCGCGCGATATTCGCTAGGTGGGATGCCGCAAGCCGCAGAGAAAACCGAATTGAATTGACGAATGCTGCCGAACCCGGCCTGAAAGGCAATATCGGATGTCTTTGTAGCCCCGCCGTCCAGCAGCCGCGCGGCTTCACATTCGTCGAAACTCAACATGTTCCCAAGCCAACATCCGCCAGCAGGCTTGTCGAAGCTTGTCAGATTTCACGGTCCGGAATCCGCCAGTGTGCCTTGCCAGATTGTGGAATGAAGAAATGAGGATTTGTGGCCGCTTCAAGACAGGACTTCACTCAATATGAAACGGAATATCGAACATACCGCGATGGTGGCTGTTGCGGGGTCCGGCGTAGTCTGGGGGATTTATTGGATCCCTTTGCGTGCCCTGACCGACGCAGGTGTCTCGGGCGCCTGGGCCGTGTTTCTGTTCTATCTAATCCCCACACTGCTCCTGCTTCCGATCTACTTCTTGCGATGGCGGAACCTGATGCGAGGTGGGTTGCCACTGAATTTTTCCGGTATGCTGGCGGGAGCATCGCTGGTGCTCTATGCCGGGGCGCTTATCTTCACCGATGTGGTGCAGGCGCTGCTGCTGTATTACCTAACCCCCCTCTGGAGCACCTTGCTGGCACGCGTGACGATCGGCGAGACCATCTCAGCCACGCGATGGGTTACGATCGGGTTGGGCCTGGTTGGATTGATGATCGTTTTGGAACTTGATGCCGGGTTTTATTGGACCTTCAACGTCGGAGATGTGATGGGGTTGGCGGCAGGTATCGTCTGGGCCTTGGCTGCGGTACGAATGCGATCCGATGACAAGAACAACGGGCTGGATTTTACCCTGTCGTACTTTGCTTGGGGCAGTTTCGCCGCGCTTCTGCTGACATCCCTTCCGCAGGCAGGAACATATTCTGCCCCCGATTGGCAAACCGTTGTCAATGTACTGCCCTGGTTGGTGCCGGTAGTGGGCTTTCTTGTGGTCCCGCCGGCATTCGCTGTGATGTGGGGCGCAACCTTGCTCAGCCCCGGTTTGCTCGGGATTTTGTTCATGACCGAGATCAGCGCGGGTGTCGTGACTGCCGCCATCTGGGCGGGAGAACTTTTTGGGCTGCGCGAGATCACAGGCATAGGAGTAATATCATTAGCCGGATTGTGGGAACCAGTCATCGGGCTGGTCAAAGCAAGCCCCTGGACAAAGAACCTCACCGCTGGATGCGATAGGCGAAGTTGAAAGCGGAATACGAACCACGCCTGAAGAAAGAAAGATTGGTGCATCATTGATAAGACAGACTGGCAGCACGAATTTGCGGATGTGACCGGGATTAGCCTCCACTATGTCAGACAGGGGCATGGCCGCCCATTAGTTCTTCTGCACGGGTGGCCGGAGTTCTGGTACACATGGCATAAAATCATTCCCGGGCTAAGCACCGCGTTTGACGTGATCGCACCCGATCTGCGCGGCTTTGGCCAGAGTGAGAAACCCGCCGCGCCTGCTGACAAGGCTTATACGCTTGATTGCCACCTGACCGACTTCGTATGCCTGCTCGATGCACTTGGGCTGGAGAAAGTCGGTATTGTCAGCCACGATATTGGGGCGACCATAGCTCATTCGTTTGCGCGACAGTTTCCTGATCGTGTCGACGGGCTGTTTTTCTTCAACATCCCCTATGCCGGTATTGGCGCAAGGCAGATCGCACCAGAGAATTTCAACGAGATCTGGTACCAGGGCTTTCATCAGCAAAAATGGGCCGCTGAGCTTATCGGATCGAGGCGCGAAACGGTTCGTATCTACTTGAAAAATCTGCTTGCACACTGGGCTCAGGATCCGAACGTCTTTGACGATGACCTGGAAGTCTGGGTGGACAACTTCCTTCAGCCAGGCAATCTGCAAGGAGGCTTCAACTGGTACGCCGCATTCCACCCACTTCGCCTAGCCATGATGAAAGGCGAAGCACCGCCAGTTCCCTCAATCGATACACCGACATGTGTACGTTGGGGAGCAGACGAGCCATTCCTGAAAGTCGAATATGCAGACAAACTAGATGAGTATTTTTCGAACTTGGACTTTAAGCCAGTCCCAAATGCCGGCCACTTTGTGCACTATCAACGGCCATCCTATTCGGAACAGGAGATTAAACACTTTTTTGGCTCTCTATAGACCGATAAATTGATCCATGTCCTGTTGAAGTAATTTCGGTTCATGCCGATT
The DNA here is from genome assembly GCF_000826845.1 of Phaeobacter sp. S60. Taxonomy (NCBI): domain Bacteria; kingdom Pseudomonadati; phylum Pseudomonadota; class Alphaproteobacteria; order Rhodobacterales; family Roseobacteraceae; genus Phaeobacter; species Phaeobacter sp. S60. The sequence continues at coordinate 42,724 of NZ_JSWJ01000024.1, read as the reverse complement.
GAAACCATTAGAATTGTAGGATCCCTAGCTCCGGTCTTTCTCGACCGCAAAGCAACGACAAAGAAAAATATCAAGACAATCGGGCGAGCTGCAGACAAAGGCGCACATCTGGTTGCGCTCGGTGAAACACTTTTACCCGCATATCCTTTGTGGTTGACGCGCGCTGATGCTGCTCGATTTGATTCCGGCATTCAAAAAGACTTGCATGCGCTTTATCTCGCGCAATCGGTCTCAATTCCGGACGGACACCTGTCGCCGATCTGCAGGACCGCAGACCAACGTAAGATCGCGGTTGTGCCAAATCGCAGAACGCACCGCTGACCGTGGCAATTACACGAATTGTTGCTCTTGCGTTTTCATTAACGCCGACGGTCAAATTGCGTCGGTTCATCACAAGCTGATGCCGACATACGAAGAACGACTCAGTTGGGGAATTGGTGGAAGCCGCGGGACGCCAGCGCCGTGCTATGGGGAAAGCGCGGGCTCCGGTCCCTGATACAGGTTGGAGTTCTGCGGGTTTTTCTGAGTTTGGAGGCTCAGCGTCGGGTTTTTTGACATAGGGTTGAGCATTCTCGTGTGCTGTGTCGCAATAGCCCTGCTCCCGCCGCGACGCATTGATGACATTGAGCCAAAGCTTGTATTTGACCGGCATGTTGCGTGTCGGATCAGAGGATGCTCAGAAGATTTGCGATTCATCATGCGGCCTGCTTTCTTGGTGGCGCTCGGGTTTGAGGTAACTGCCCACGCTGGAAGGTCTCGATGATGCGCATTGGCCCACCGCAGTCAGGGCATGACTCGCGCAACGTGAGGGGCGATGGCGGTTGGTATGGTTCAACGGATTTGATGTCCCCGAGCAACGCGCGGATCTGAGCGACGTTCTCGTTGCGCCCGCTGCCCGCGAGGAAGCCGTAGTGGCGGATGCGGTGGAAGCGGTCTGGCAGCACAGGCCTCAGAAAGCGGCGGATGAACTCGTCGGGCGGCAGGCGTATCACCTTCTTCCCGTCCCCGCGCTTGATCCGGTAGTCCTTCCATTTAAACGCCACGGTGTCGGCGTCAGCGCTGACGAGCCGATGGGTTGAGCTGGCGACGCGATGTGTGTACCGGCTCATGCAGGCAAGCACTGCCTCTGGCCCGCCGAAGAGTGGCCTGGCATAGACCACCCAATCCACTTTGCACAGCGGGGCCAGCCATTTAGCGAAAGCGTTGGCGTCCGTCAAATCGATGAGATCGCGGATTACCTTCAGCGGTCCGAAACTGTGCAAGGCCATCAGCCCTTCGACACACAACCGCCGGAACAGCCGCGACAGCACGGGTACATGCAGAAAGAACCCCGGCTTGCGCGCGACCCATCGGCGGCCGCCCCACGACAGCCTACCCCCTGGGACGATCAGGTGGATGTCGGGTGATGGGTCAACGCTGATCGCCAGATGTGCAGCCCGCTGGTCATGCCAACGCGGGCGCCGAGGCGTTTGGGGTCGGCAGCGATGGTCGCCACTGTCTCCGCCGACGCCTTGAACAGGAGGCCGTAGACCGCGCGCTTGTTCCAATGCGCAATGCGTGCAATCTCCGCCGGGAGCGTGAAGACCACGTGGAAATACGCGACGGGCAACAGGTCTTCGGCACGTGCTGCCATCCAGTCGCGGGCCGCAGGTGCCTGGCACTTTGGACAATGCCGACTCTTGCAGCTGGTATAAGCGATATGCGGATGGTTGCACTTGCTGCAGGCGGCTACATGCCCGCCGAGCGCTTCTGTGCGGCAGGCCTCAATCGCTGACATGACGCGCAGTTGGCTCAGGTTCAGAAGCCAGCATTGGCCCGCTGATAGGCAGGACCATGAGTGCGAAAGATGTCAGCAACCTCCAGCTTCGGGCGCGGCAACGTCTCAACCCGTCACTCCACCCTTCAGCCTTGAAGTTGCACCAGCAACTCGTAGGGGCTGGCGGTGTCGCGGATCAGCTTGGCTGCAGCATGGGTGAAGCGCGCCGTCGTGCTCAGTTTGGCGTGTGTGAGCAAAACCTGGATCACGCGGACGTCTGTCCCCGCTTCAAGAAGATCGGTCGCAAAGCTCTGACGCGCGACGCCCGGTGCCAGAGGAAATGCTGAGCGCAGCCCGACACGTCACGCGTTATAAGTCGATGGCGTGACGGGCGTGTCCATCATATGAAGTTGGTAGGCGCGCAAGTCTTCGAACACCGCAGCATCCGGCGCCCGCCCAAGGTACTCGGCAAGATACCGAACCGCACTGATATGCGCTTTCTGCAAGCCTTCGCCCAGCCCTTTGATACGCATATCTTCGATCATCCGCACACGCAGCGAGATTTTGACACCTCCGCTCAGGGCTCTCTCCTTGAGTCCGCCGCGCCGTGTGTGAGTGGAGGCTTTGCCAAAATCCCTTAGAGTGTCATTTCGCTCCGTCTCGCAATGGACCCCAAAAGGAGCGATGGCATTGGACCCCCTTCAGTGGCCCGAGTCTTTCGACGCGATCAGAAAATTTCAGCAGGACAATACCGCGATTGAGGCGATCCTGTTCGGACTTTATATCACCCCCAGGGTAACCCTGCTCGGTATGCTCTTTCCGTGGATCATGGTGCGCATCACCACCGTTGCTCAGCCATTGCCAGCCGGTCGGGCGCCTCAAGCAGCCGGATCATCCCGTGACCTTGCCGGGCCGCCAATGCTGGTCATGCGGCCCCGCCCCGTGACAGCCCGGCAAGCAGGCGCTAGCATCAGACCAACTGCACAACCGGAGGCACCGATGGCCGCCCCTCTTCTGCTCAGAAATCGCAATTATCGCCTGTTGTTCACGGCCGGGGCGCTGACCAATCTGGGCGATGGGTTCATCCTGTTGGCGCTGCCCTGGCTGGCCACGCTGATGACCCGTGATCCGGTGGCCATCGCCGCTGTGGCCGCCGCCGGGCGGCTGCCGTGGTTGTTCTTTGCGCTGCCTGCCGGGGTGATTGCGGATATGACCGACCGGCGCAAGCTGATCGCCCGCGCCGATTTGTTGCGCGCGGTGATCGTGCTGGCGATCCTGATGCTGGCACTCAGCGAGCCAGTGCCGGGGGCAATCTGGGCGCTGGCCGGGCTGGCCTTTGTCTTGGGGGCGGCGGAGGTGATCCGCGACAATGCCGCCCAGACCATCCTCCCCGATATTGTCGCCGCCACCGATCTTGAGGCGGCGAATGGCCAGATGTGGACGGCCGAGCAACTGACCGGCCAGTTCATCGGCCCGCCTCTGGCAGGTCTGCTGATTGCATCCGGCATTGCCATCCCCTTTGGGCTTGATGTGGTGGCGCTGGTGCTGGCGGCCGGCTTTGTCTGGTTGATCAGCCTGTCGCCCCGTGCCCCGGTCCAGCAAGGGTTTCGCACGGCGCTGATGCAGGGCATCCGCTTCATGCGCAGCGACACCCTGCTGCTGCGTCTTGCCATCGTGCTGGGCATCGCCAATTTCCTCGCCACTGCAACCATCACCGTTCAGGTGCTCTTTGCGCAGGAGGTGCTCGACCTCAGCGCGACGGAATACGGGTTTGTCCTGTCAGTTGCCGCTCTGGGGGCCGTGACGGGCAGCCTGATTGCACCGCGCCTCAGCCGTCTGATCGGGGTGCAGCCCTGTCTATATCTGTCAATTGCAGGCTGGGCGGTCGGCTATGCGCTGATCGGGATCAGCAGCAACGGTGTTGTCATGGCGCTGGCGATGTTTGGTGTGATGGCGGCAGCCATGGTCTGGAATGTGATCACCGTGTCCTGGCGCCAGCGGCGCATCCCCTCCGAGCTGCTGGGCCGGGTGAACAGCATCTACCGCTGCTTTGGCTGGGGGTCTATGCCATTGGGCGCGCTGGCCGGTGGCACTGTGGTGGCGCTGCTGGAGCATGACCTGGGCCGTGACATCGCCCTGCGCGCTCCGTTTGTACTATCGGCAACCTGCTGTCTTCTACTGTTGGCCTATGCCACCTTCCGGCTGCGGCTGGACTGACCAGGCGGGACGAGAGCGGGCAGGCAGAAACCTGCCCGCCACATCTCTGTCAGGACACCGTTTCCATCGCCGCAACCCCTGCCGTCGGCGGGGTAGGAGACGAGCGCGGAGCTTTGGGTCTTTCCTTCAGCTCAGCCAGGCACCGCAAGATCTGGCTCGCTCCCTGCCGCACCTGATCCACATCAATCGCATAAGACAGGCGGATATTGTCCGGTGCCCCAAAGTGGCGCCCGGGAACAGCTGCAACCCCATAGCTGTCCAGCAGCAGATTGCAAAGATCCTCATCGGTGCTGATCATCTGCGTCCCATGCATGGACCCGAACACCCGGGAGATGTCAGGAAAAAGGTAAAAGGCCCCCCCGGGGCGGGCGCAACGGATCTGCGGTGCGCTGTCAAAGGCAGTCAACAACAGGTCACGTCGAGCCCGGTAGCCAGACGTCATCCGCTGCGAAAACCCCTGGTCGCCACCCAGCGCCTCCGCTGCCGCGGCAGCAACCATGGGCGGCATATTTGAGATCGAATTGCTGTTCAGCACCGTCACAGCCTCCGCCACTTCTGGCGCCGCCGCCAGCAGCCCCGCGCGCCAGCCCGGCATCCCATACAGCTTTGAGATACTGTCCACCTTGATGATCCGCGGCGCCAGATCCGGGGCAATATCCAGCAGATGCGGACACTGCTCATCCGTATAGACAAATCGCTGATAGACATCATCGCTGATAATCCAGACATCGTGGCGGCGCAGCACTGCGGCCAAAGCCGCCAACTCTGCCCGGCTGTACAGTGCACCGGTGGGGTTGGATGGGTTGTTCAGCACCAGCGCCACGACCCGTCCACCCAACGCCGCCTCCAACGTTGCCGGATCCAACTTATAGCCCTGTTGCAACCCGCAGTATGGCGTGCGCACCGCCACTCCACTCAGCCGCGCGATGTCAAAATATGTCGGCCAGCAGGGCGCGGGAATAACCACGGTATCACCGGGTTCGAACAGCACCTGAAACAGAGAATAGAGCAAGTGTTTACCCCCCTGCCCCACGGCGATGCTCTCCGGACCGAATTGATCCTGCCCCAGCTGGGTTAAATAATGCAGATACGCGGCGATCAGTCCCGCCTCCCCGCGACTGGGGCCATACCGGCACTGATCCGCATGGATGGCCGCGATGGCGGCGTCATAGACCCGCTGCGGCGGCGTGAAATTGGGCACACCGATCGAGAAATCGACCACGGGCTTGCCGCGCGCCTGAATGCGGCCCGCCAACTCAAGGATCGGGCAAAAGGGTGTATTGCGATGGTCCGTGGCCAGGTCAGGCATGGTGGCCTCGCTCAACAAAGGGAAAGACCATAGCCGTGTTGGTATCCAGATGAGCCATCACGCCACGCTTTCCATCGCCAATGCCTCCGCCGGAGCTGGCCCCCGCTCGCCCCGATCACGGGCGACCGCTTCGGCCATCTTCGTGGCCGCAGCCGTGATGATGTCCAGATTGCCCGCAGACGGATCCAGATAATCCCCGGCCCCTGTCACCCGCACCATCGTGAACAGCCGATCCCCGGTGACATGTGGCTCGACAATCACGTCATAGCCTGGAACAGCTGCCCGCAGCCGCGCCACGGCCCTGGCGATGGCCGCCTCGGTCACTGCTAGATCATGCTGCGCCGCCAGTGCCGAAATCGCAGTCTGCATATAAACATTGGGCTTGGCCGGGTTGATGTTCAGGATCGCTTTGACGTTGCAGCAGCCAGTGAACTGTCTCAAAGCGCTCTCGGTGGTCTCGATGTAGTGATTGAGGTTCAGCCGTGTCGCTGGTCCAGCACTTTCCGCGCTGATTGAGGAGACCACCTCAAGGTAATGAATATCCGGGTTGGCCTCCGTCATCGCCTGCGCAATCGGGATCGAGGCCTGACCTCCACAGGTGATCATATTGATGTTGCGCGCCGCCAGCAGATCATCGCCATTCAGAGACGGCACGCAAAGCGCGCCATTGGGGGCCGGCGTCAGATTGATCACCACCTTCCCTGCCGCCTCCAGCATTGGCGCATGGGATTGATGCGCGGCCGAGGATGTGGCGTCGAACACCAGATCAAATGTGTCGAGTGCAGCAAACAGCCCCTCCGCGCCGCGATCCGTCACCGCAACACCCCGTTCACGGGCCAATGCCAGCCCCGGTGAGGCTGCATTGCGCCCTGCGAAAAGCGTACACTCCAGCAGCTCCGAGCGCTGTACTTTGCACAACACGTCGCAGCCAATGTTGCCGCTGCCGATAATGGCGGTTTTTAGGGTCATGTCGTCACTCCTTCACGGGGATGCGTCGGTGTTTGAGGTGCAGATTTCGACAGGCGCGCCGCTGCTGAGATGATCAGGTCTTCCTGCCCGGCAACAGCGTTGCAGCGCGACAGTTCCTCATAGATAAACCGGGGGGCGACGCCAAAATCCTGCGCCGCGCGGGTCACGTGTTTTTCAAATCCTGCGCAGACGCCGTAGATGCCACTGATCAGGTTGGAGGTTCCCACGATCGTACGGCGCTGCACCGGAGGCAGATCCGGCAGCGCCTCCACCGCTTCGCAGAGCGCAAACACATCGGTGCCGGTCTCAAACCCATAGCGTTCCAGCACAGCGCAGAGCACCTCCAGCTGGGTATTGCCGGCACCAGCCCCAAACCCGCGCAGGGTGCCATCCAATATGGTCGCCCCAGCTTCGGCGGCAGCAACGGAATTGGCAATCGCTAGACCCAGATTATTGTGCGCGTGAAAGCCAACTGGAACCCCCAGTTCAGCGGCCAGCAAACCAATCTTCACGCGGGTGTCACGCGGGTCGTAATTGCCTGCGGAATCCATCAGGACAATGGCGTTTGCACCATAGGAAACCTGACGCTGTGCCTGCGCCAGCAGCACGTCCGCAGGGGCCATATGCGTCATCATCAGCACCCCTTGCACATATTTGTCCTGACTGCGGGCGTATTCGATATAGCTCTGGGTCAGATCGCCCTCGGTACAATGTGAGGCGATGCGGAACACATCAACGCCGATATCAATCGCTGCCTTGATATCGGAAATCTTGGCAAAACCCGGGATCGCATGAATGCCCAGTTTGGTACGGGTCAAATTTGCGCGGGCGGTGTTCAGCATCTCGCGGTCCGCATGGCGCGCCATCCCGAGCTGTAAGGAGGACGCCCCCAGACCATTGCCATGTCCGACTTCAACCACATCCAGCCCGCAGTCATCAACGGTCTGGCAATAGGCGGCGATATCATCAAGGCTGAGCGTGTGGGCAATGGCGTGATTACCGTCGCGCAGAGTCGGGTCGTGGATGGCAATGGCCATGGTCTGGCTCCTTGTCATGGATCAGGGATGAATGATGAAAGTAAAAAGGGGGGCTGCGCGATCCTGCCGGATTACCTCAGCTCAATCTGGGCTACGGCTGCCTCGGTATGAGCGAGGGCCTGCTCCCGGCTGTCACCGCGGGCCAGCACATAGGCCACCCGCGATGCAGCAGACAACACGGTATCATAGCGGGTTCCGGGTTCGGCAGAGGAATGCACGCGCGTTACGCCTTCTGCTCGCGCGGCGAGGTCCAGTCCTGTGATCGCGTCCAACACCCGGTCCTGCGCGAATATATATCGGATCGCCATCGCCTGCGCGGCGGCGGGGGGCGCACTATAGTCCAGCCCCAAGATTGCGGCAAACGTCTCCTTGAAGACATCGGCACCGGTGGTCTCCAGGGTCAGCTCCCAGATCTGATCACCGCCATTGCGAGTCTGTGTCTCGATCACATAGACTTCCCCGTCACTCACCTTCACCTCGGTATGGGCAGGTCCGGTCCGGTAGCCGACCGCATCCAGCAATATGCGGACCCGCTCACCGATGCAGGCTGCGTCCTCGTCGCTCAATGCGGCGGGCTGAACATGGCCGCTTTCGATAAAGTAGGGCGCGCCGCTGGTGGATTTTTCGGTGATGGTCAGAATGCGGTGCTCGCCCTCCACCGACATAGTCTCGACGCTATATTCCGCGCCGGGAATAAAGGCTTCGGCCATCAGTTCCTCACGGCCCACCTGCAATGCATGGGACAGCGCAGTGCTGATATCCGTCGTGGCATCGACAAAATAGACGCCTTCGCTGCCTCCGCCCTCCGCTGGTTTGATGACACAGTCACCATGGCGGGCGGCGAAAGTGGCGATCTCTTCCGCAGTCCCTATTCGGGCAAAGGGCACATCCCCAATGCCGCAGGCGCGCAGCGCCTCCCGCATCCGCAACTTGTTGCGGGTCAGCTGTACCGTCGCCACCTGGCAGTTGCTGGGCAGATCCAGCGCCTCAGCGATATGCGCAGCCGTGAGAAAACCATATTCGGCAAAGGAGAATACCGCATCAAATGGCGTTTTACGGTGCAGCGCCTCTGCCAGTGCCACACTGCTGTCGATATCCTCATATTCTGTCACCACGACGGTTTCGGCATGATCCAGGAGGTGATCGGTCAGATGGGCACGGGTTTGAAGTGCGCTGTAGCGCAGCCCCATTTCGCCAATCCGGAAAAAGGTATGGTCACGCCCGCCGACCATCAGGATGTTCTGCATGGGCTTAGACATGACGCCCCCTCTCATCTGTAGTTTTTTCGATGCCCTGTGGGTCGGGGCGGAAGAAATCGCGGCTCATGAACATCGGCGCGATATGCAGAACCGACATGCGCAGCACATGGTTCAGCATTACAAAAGCAGGCTCCAATCCCAACGCGAGCGCTGTCGCAACCATGACCTCGACACCGCCGGGCACCCAGGACATGAACAACACCAGAAACGGCTGACCGGTCAGCAGGCTAAACCCGAACGCCATAGCGATTGTGATGCCAAAAGTGATTGAGGTGACGATCAGCCCGGCCCGCAGGTAGCTGGCAATATCGTGACGGGTGATATCTTTCAGCCGGATGCCGATTAGCCCGCCAAGGAGCGCCATAGCAAACAGCACCAGCGGCTCCGGTACCACAATTGGGTCGCCCCCGAGCCAGAGGTTCACCCCCGCCGCCAGCATCAACCCGGTCACCATATAGGGTGCCGGCATGGCAAAACGTTCCAGCACTCGTCCGGCGATATAGGCGCCTGCTGCCAGCAGCAAGAAAGAGACATACCCGGCCCAAATTGCGGTGTTATCAGGCCCATCAGGCACCGCGGCTATCTCCAGCGTCTCCTCCTGCGGCCCGGCAATCAAAAACACCGCAACCAGTAGCGCAATCATCCGCACCATATGGGCGAAAACCATCTTGGCCGATGTCTTGCCCTCCTCCCCGGTCAAGGTCATTACCGCTGCCATGGCACCAGGCACCGCCCCGAGAAGACTCTCGGTGCGGGTCCATTTCTCGACCCGATATAGCCAGGTGAAACCAACCGCCAACTGCGCTGACATACAGATCAGCAGCCCCGCAAGGATGGTCAGATCCGCCATCCCCTGAAGCATTTCGGCATTGAGCAGCGCACCAACGCTGGCCCCCAGAATGAGCTGGATCACCACGATTGCCGCGGGAGGCGTCGCCAGCGCCAATCCCATCCGGCAGGCTATCAGAACCAGCGCCGCCGCCCCTAGAAGCTGTCCCAAGGGCAGCCCGCTCAGATAGCCGAGAGCTGACCCGGCGCAGGCCAACAGAAGGGTGATAGCAAAATTCCGCAGCATCAACCCACGCTCCGCAGGGTGTCAACCGGGGCCAGCGCAGAGCGGGTGGCGATCCGGGCCTGATGATGAATCACATCAATATTGTTGACCATGTAAAACGTTCCGCAGGTCAGCTGACCCAGCGCAAACAATCCCGGCGAAGGGCGTCCGTCACGGGTGGTGACCCGGCAATCCTCAAGCTGAACCTTGATACCGCCGGTTGCATCCCGTTCGGCGAACCCCTGATCCAACAGGCTGCGGATCAGCGGGTTGGCCTCATCCAGCCCCCGTTGCAGACCCGTCGCATTGACCACAGCGTCCACCTCAACAGTGCCATCGGCAAACTCCATGTGATAACATCCCTTACAGAAGGTGACATCGCGCAGACCACTGCGATGGCTCAGCGCACCGCTGGCTTGCAAGCCCGCAATGCGATCCGCATTGGTGCGCGAAATCGGCACCCGCATATTCGACCAGAGCCGATGGAAGTGGCGCAGAAACGCTGACTTTGCACGGTCGCTCAGACTGGCCCAAAGCTGCGGGATCAGCATATTCGTTTCGGCCAGGACGCTCGACACCAGATCATTGTCGGCGCTGTCGACCCCGCGCAGCAGGTCGGCAAAACTAACATCCACCCCCTGATGCTGCATCTCAGCTTCAAAGACTTCCATCACCGCCGAAAGTGAAACGCGCCCGCCGTCTGAGCCCTCCCGCAAGGCCGCCAGCCCCTCTGTAGTCAGATGGCCCAGCGTCACCGGACGGTAGGCAGTGACCGCTTTGGGCAGCCCGGCCCGGCGCGACGTTATCAGCATCTTGCGGCCGTCCACACCAAGCGCCACGTCGTAGGCGGTCAGACGGCAGCCCAATATGCCCACCCGCAACTGCTGCAGCGCCTGGAGCCGCGCCGCAGGGTAGGGCGAACGAAAGTAACCGGGGGTGCCGCTGAGCCCATAGGGGTCCGCTTCAAGATTGGTGCCAAGGCACAGATACACCATGTCATAATCGGACCCGCTGCCGTTCCAGGACAGCTGATAGAGCGCATCCGGGCGGCGGCTGGGGGCAATCGCCTCCACTTCGGTTCCGATGATGCGGATCCGCCCACCGGCACCGCGCACCATCCCGCACAGCTCGTCGAACCGGCTTTGCAGGAACCGTCCGAACATCGCCCGCTGCAGGAACCCATCCTCATCCGCCGCTGCCTCCCGGGCACCGGTCTGCACAAGCCAATCACGAAAATCATTGCGGCGCGACAGATACATCAGTTTCAGAGGCCGGTTGAGAAGATTGGTCTCGGCATCCTCCTGATAGGCCACACCGGGCCCGAAACTGCGGCTCTTGTCGAACACATCCAGTGATAGCACCGACAGGTCGGGCAGCGTGGCAACCAGATTTTCCAGCACCGAGACACCGGCATAACCCGCGCCTAGAACGGCGATTTTCATAAGGGACATCCTTTTTTGGGCTTCGTGGATGGGGCGGGTGGGCTGATCAGGCTGCCGCAGCAGTCTGCCACTGGCAGGCACTGTGAAACCAATCCTCCAACTGCCGCAGACGCGCGCGCAACTCGGCCTCATCCCGGCCTTCGACGATGGCATTCAGAATTTCAGCATTGGTGAAGGCCATCTGACCATAATGTCGCCCGACGACGCCGCTCATCCGATAGGCCCGCACAAAGTCAAACGGACAATTTTCCGGCACGGTTTGCAGCACACCTTCTCGTGGCGGCACGCAAAGCTGACCAACCAGCCGCTCCGGCTCCGCCATCATCTGTGGCCTCAGTGTCCGTTGAAAACCGGGATCCCTCATCGCCTTGAGGTAGGTCATGCGCGGATCGATACCCCAGGCCTCGGTCATTTCCTGATTGAAGAACACACCGCCCAGGCGCGAGGCGATCTCCCCCAAAATAATCCGCCCCTCTGGGCTGACGAACACCTCCAGGTGAAACAACAGCGTTGGCGGCGAGGGCATCACTTCTTCGATCAGGCGACGGGAATAGGCGACCAGCCGGTCGCGCAGTGGTGTTGTCGCCTCCAGCATATGCAGGTCATGTGACCGCCCACCAAGGAAATCCAGCGCCGAAGTCATGACTCGAACCGGCGAGACCAGGATCGGCTGCCCGGCCACATAAAGCCCGTTGACGATATAGTGGTCCCCCGCAACAAAGCATTCGATCATCGTGTTGTAGAAGGTGGAACTGGATTGCGTCGCCAGCCAGTCCGCCAGAGCCGCATCATCCCGGATCACGCAGACACCGTTGGAGCCGCGCCCGTCCCGGGGCTTCAGGACAACCGGATAACCCAGCCTGTCGACAAAGTGACGGATGTCCAGAGCACTGCGAACCACCGCCATTTCGCTGACTGGCAGACCTGCGTCCCGCGCCCGGATCTTCATTGCATGTTTGTCGCGGAACAACTCTAGCTGCGCCGCAGCATTCTCGGACACTCCAAGGTAGTCATTCACCCGCGCCGCCCGCAGTACGTCGATCTCAGCGAGCGCGACACACAGCGGGTCCGGCAGCGATCGCGCAATATCAATCGCCGCCAGTTCAACCTCTGGACTATCGTTGAAATTTTGAAAGAAGCGGATATCCAGCCCATCCTGGACGCTGCGCGTCAATGCCTCCTTGGCGCTGGCACAGGTTAATATCACACTCTGCGTGCCGATAGCGTCAATCCAATCCGTAACTCCATGTTGTAGAAGGATTTTTGGCGGTAAAAATAGAATAATATTCATGGCAGGACGGAGCCTTTGGTAATGATTCAATAGGCTTTGATGGAAAGTTTCGTTCGCCTATTACGTGTTTTTACGCAACTTACAGGATGTTTATTATCCGTCAAGCGGCAGTTTTGTGAAACTTACACAACGTAAAGGTGAGCGTTTTTCCGCCACCACGTCAGGCGGATTTCCCTTTTTCTGGGGCGTTCTTGCGCGGCCAATAAAGCCCGCATCCCATTGCATACAGCGACAAGGTGACCAGATGCCGCAACTGCACAACCACCTCGACAACCCCATAAAGAGGGTCTTCAAAGCATGATGGCCGCAGCGGTTTTCCGCCACGGCCATCGATATCTTTGAGCGACAGAGTCACCCAAAATGATTCACCCGTGATTCGGGCAACCCTCAGGCAACGCCCAGATCCTCCGCCGGACCGAAAAACTCGAAATGGATCCGATCCATATCGACATTCGCCGCCCGCAGCCCTGCGATGGCCATCGCCATGAACCCTTTGGGGCCGCAGATGTAGTAATCGGACATTGCCGTATTGGTATTGGCCGCCAGCCAATCCGGGGTGATCCGCCCCTCGACATCATAGCGCGCCGCTGCACGGTCTGCGTCACTCGGCGTTTCAAGGAAGATCACACTGCGCTTGGCCAAGGATTTGCTGAGCCCCTCCATCGCCAGATTGTCACCATCCACCGCCGCATGCAGGTAGGTGGCGCTGCGATCATTGGCCGCCAGCGTTTCCAGCATGGCGACCATCGGCGTCAGCCCGACACCGGCAGACAGCAACACCACTTCGCCCTCTGGTCGGTCCTTCAGCACAAAATCCCCCGCCGGGGCGGCCACCCGCAGCACGGTGCCCTCGGTCGCCACCTCATGCAGCCAGCCACTGATCACACCGCCTGGCTCTCGCTTGACGGAGATCCGGTAGTATTCGCCATTGGGCGCACAGGAGATCGAATAGTTGCGCCGCGCCTTGCCAGTGTCCGGGTGATCAAAATCAAAGGCCAGATACTGTCCCGGTTGATGCCGCAGAACCGGCCCGCCATCCACCGGGCGCAACACGAAAGATTTGACCGAGGCGCTTTCGCGCACAATCCCGGTGATCGCAAATTCGCGCCAGCCCTCCCAACCGCCTTCGGCATTGGCGATATCATCATACATCTTGCGCTCTGCCTCGATCAGCAGGTTTGCCAGGAACCAATAGGCCTCGCCCCAAGCCTCCAGCACCTCTGGGCTTGCCGCCTGCCCCAGCACCGCCTCGATTGCGCCCAGCAGTGCGGTGGCCACATGGGTGTAGTGTTCAGGCTTGATCTGCAGGCTGACATGTTTGTTGACGATCCGCTCCACCACGCTGCTCAGCGCGCCCAGATTGTCGATATTGCGGGCATAGCCCAGGATCGCGCTGGCCAGCGCCGCATGCTGGCTGGAGTCACCCTGCTGGTGCGACTGGTTGAACAGCGCCCGGATGTCCTCATCCGCCATCAGGCGGGTATACATCTCCGCCACGATGGCGCCGCCGTGGGCCTCCAGTGCGGGAACGGTTGCGGTCACAATCGCCTTGCTCTGCTCTGACAGGGGCTGTGCCATTGGTCTGATCCTTCTCTGCATTTGCCAAATCCGGGACGTCCGGGCGGCTTTAAAACATTCAACTAAAGTGAATGTATATTTGTGCTATACAAACATTCAACCAGAATGAATATTAAACCCCCGCAGACCCCGCCATCCGGAGCCAGAGATGAAGCTCAATCTGAAAACAGACTATGCCCTCAGGCTCCTTATTTTATTGGCTACACGGCCCGATCAGCAGTTTGAAATTGAGACATTGAGCCGCATGCACCAGCTGCCTGCCAGCTCGGTCATGAAGATCATCAGCGAGCTGGTCCGTCACGGCTATGTCCATAGCATTCGCGGCCGTTCCGGCGGGGTCCAAATCGGTCGGAAGCCGTCGGAGATTCGCGTCGGGGACGTTGTCCAAGCCATGAATGAACCGATGGAGATCGTCGATTGCAGCAGCTGCCTTCTGGTCGGAAACTGCCGTCTGAAAGGGGTCTTATGCGAGGCGGCGCAAGCGTTTACCGATGTGTTGATGGCCTATCATCTCAGTGACCTGATCGCCGCCCCTGCCCCGGTACTGACCCCGCTATTGGACGGTGGTGACGGCGCCGATCCAACGCCTCAGGTGTAACGAGGTGTACAGGGAGAGGCAGCGCGGGTTGCCTGTCATCAGATTGCGCCTCGCGGTGTCGCCGCCAGACCGGGCTGCCCATGCCGGGCCGCTCACCTAAGGGTTACGCGTCAGGGTCTCAGTCTATTCTCGGTGCCCGTGCTTTTTATTCCGGAATAAAAACCCCGCCCGGCATCAACTGCCGGACGGGGTTGCGTTGTGTCTGCGGCGATCAGTGCAGATCGAAGCGGTCGGCGGTCATCACCTTGGTCCAGGCGTCGATGAAATCCTCGACGAATTTCTCGCGGTTGTCGTCCTGGGCGTAGACCTCGGCATAGGCGCGCAGGATGGAATTGGAGCCGAACACCAGGTCCACATTGGTGGCGGTCCATTTCACATCGCCGCTCTGCCGGTCGGCCACCTCATAGACCTCATCGCCCGCCGCGCGCCAGACATTGCCCATGTCCAGCAGGTTGACGAAGAAATCGGTGCTCAGCGCGCCTTCGCGGTTGGTGAAAACCCCGTGCTTGCTGCCGCCATGGTTGACGCCCAGTACCCGCAATCCGCCCAGCAACACGGTCATCTCCTGCGCCGTCAGCCCCATCAAATGGGCCCGGTCCAGCATCATCTCCACCGCTGAGGCGGCGAAATCACCCTGCAACCAGTTGCGGAAGGCATCATGCACCGGTTCCAGCACCGCAAAGGAGGCGGCATCCGTCGCCTCGGCGCTGGCATCGCCACGACCGGGGGCAAAGGGCACCTCGCGGGCCACGCCTGCGGCCTCGGCCGCCGCTTCGATCGCCACGGCACCGCCCAGCACGATCACATCGGCAAGGCTGGCGCCGGTCTGCTCGGCAATCACCTCATAGGTTTTCAGCACCCGCTCCAGACGCGCCGGTTCATTGCCGACCCAGTCCTTCTGCGGCGCCAGGCGAATGCGCGCCCCATTGGCGCCACCGCGCAGATCCGAGCCACGGAAGGTGCGCGCACTGTCCCAGGCGGTCGCGATCATCTCAGCCTGCGGCAGGCCACAATCGCGCAGCAGCTGCTTGGTCGCGGCCACATCATAGGCTGTGCTGCCCGCAGGCACATTGTCCTGCCAGATCAGATCTTCCTGCGGTGATTCCGGGCCGATGTAACGCTCGCGCGGGCCCATATCGCGGTGCAGCAGCTTGAACCAGGCGCGGGCGAACACATCGGCGAAATAGGCCGGATCCTTGTAGAACCGTTCAGAAATCTTGCGATACTCCGGGTCCTTGATCATCGCCATATCCGCATCGGTCATGATCGGGTTGAGACGGATCGAGGGATCTTCCACATCAACCGGCTTGTCCTCTTCCTTGATGTTGACCGGCTCCCACTGCCAGGCGCCCGCCGGGCTTTTCTTCAGCTCCCAGTCATAGGTGAACAGCAGGTAGAAATAGCCGTTGTCCCATTTGGTCGGATTGGTGGTCCAGGCCCCTTCGATACCGCTGGACATGGTGTCACGCCCATGGCCGGTGCCGTTGCTGTTGCTCCAGCCAAGCCCCTGTTCGGCCAGACCGCCGCCTTCGGGATCAGCGCCAATCGCGTCGGCGCGGCCATTGCCATGCGCCTTGCCGATGGTGTGACCGCCTGCGGTCAATGCGACGGTTTCCTCGTCGTTCATCGCCATGCGTTCAAAGGTGATCCGCACATCCTGCGCCGTGCGCAGCGGATCCGGTTCCCCACCGACCCCTTCCGGGTTCACATAGATCAGGCCCATCTGCACCGCCGCCAACGGATTGGCGAGCGAGTCGCGATCCGCGCCGTCCTCATACCGCCCGGCAGCCAGCCATTCCTTTTCCGCGCCCCAATAGACGTCCTTCTCCGGCGACCAGATATCCTCGCGACCAAAGGAGAACCCATAGGTTGGCAGGCCAACGGATTCATAGGCAATATTGCCTGCCAGTGCGATCAGATCCGCCCATGACAGCGCGTTGCCGTATTTCTGCTTGATCGGCCACAACAGGCGGCGCGCCTTGTCGAGGTTGACGTTATCGGGCCAGGAATTCAGCGGTGCAAAGCGCTGGTTGCCGGTGGTCGCCCCACCCCGGCCATCCGCCGCGCGATAGGTGCCGGCCGAATGCCAGGCCATCCGCACCATCAGGCCGGCATAGGTGCCCCAATCCGCAGGCCACCAGCTCTGACTGTCGGTCATCAATGCGGTCAAATCGGCCTTAAGCGCCTCAACATCCAGCGATTTCACCGCCTCACGGTAATCAAACCCCTCTGCCATCGGATCGGTCATCCGGTCGTGCTGGTGCAGAATGTCGAGGTTCAGCGTATTGGGCCACCAATCCGCCACACCGGCGCTGGTATTGGTGTTGCTTCCGTGCAGAACCGGGCATTTTCCGCCTGTGTGTCCGTCACCTTGCTGCATGTTGTCTCTCCTGGGTCTTGGGTCATGATGAGCCGGTGGTCCCCCCTTTGCAGAGCGCTGGGACCGGATCTCTCGGGCAAAGGCTAACAGGGGGGTGTGATTATCAGAAATGATAAATCAGGATTTCTTATATAGAAAATAGCTATCACAGGTCTCGTCCTCAGCTGCGGATCATTCTGACACATGCCACCTCAGCCGGGGTGGAACCCTACGTGGGCACCGCTTGCCCGCCCCCGTAAAAACGGATTAAAAACCGCCCCATGATAGACGCACCCTATAACACCAGCCTCACATTACGGCAGCTGCGCTTCCTTGTGGCCGTTGCGGATGAGCTGAATTTCTCCCGCGCAGCGGAGAGATGCTATGTCAGCCAGCCCACCCTCAGCGTTGGTCTGCGGGAGCTGGAGGAGCGACTGGGCGTCACCCTGGCAGAGCGCACCAAACGCTCGGTCATCCTGACGCCGGTTGGCGCCCAGATCGCCGAACGCGCCCGCAAGCTGTTGCAGGACAGCCGCGAGATTGAGGAACTGGCCGCCGCCCAGGCCAGCCCGGAGGGCGGCACCCTGCGCATGGGGGCCATCCCCACAATCGGCCCCTTCCTGATCCCGCGCGCCATGCCTGCGCTGAAATCCAGCTTTCCCGATCTGCAACTCTATCTGCGCGAGGAAATGACCGGCCAGCTGCTGGAGGGGGTCCAAAGCGGGCGGCTGGATCTGGCGATCTATGCCGAACCCTATGCGCCCGCCGGGCTGGACACGCTGCACCTGTTTGACGATGGCTACCATCTGGCGGCCCCGCCAACCGATCCCGCACCACCACAGATCCCCGGCGCCACCATTCGCGGCGCGGATCTGGACGGGCGCCAGCTGATGCTGCTGGAACAGGGGCATTGCCTGCACCGCCACGCGCTCAGCGCCTTTCCCGAACGGGATATTCAACAGGATGAGAGCTTTGCCGCCACCTCGCTCTCTACCCTGATTTCGATGGTGAGCGAGGGGCTGGGCATCACCCTGCTGCCCGATCTGGCCATTGATGCCGGGGTGGCAGCAGGTCAGGACGTGGTGATGACGCCGCTGGCCGATGCCTGCCCGCGCCGGGTCACCCTGGCCTGGCGGCCGACCAGCGTGCGCGCCGATCTGTTCCGCAAAATCGGGGCGGTTCTGCGCACCGCCCGCGGATCGCTCGTGGCCCCTTAGAAACCGGGGTATTCCGTCGCAGCCTGCGCGCCGGATCTTACCCCCGCCGGGCAAAGCCGCTAGCCTGCGCCCGACAGCCACGGCAGCCAATCCCCTGCCCCGCCAACACCCAAGCAACACCCGGTGATCTCATGACCTCAGCCCGTCGTTCCCCGCGCCTCAACCGTCGCCGCGCCCTGCAACTGGGCACCGCCGCCGGGGTGCTGGCCCCGCTTGGCCTCGCTGGGGCGCAGATCACCGCCTCGGCCCAGGCAAAGGCGCGCGCCAACACCAACCCCACGACCGCCCCCCTGCCCCTACCTATCCAGCAGGCCCGCTACACCATTGCCGACGCCCCGACGGAGGGGCTGATCTCCACCCGCCCTGATGGCCCGCCGCCGGTCATTCGCCTCAAACAAGGCCAGCCCTTTGCCGCGCGGGTCACCAATACGCTGCCCGATTACACGGCAATGCACTGGCATGGCATCCGGCTCGACAATGCCATGGACGGGGTGCCTTATCTGACCCAGTTTCCCATCGGACCGGGAGAGAGCTTTGACTACCACTTCACCCCGATGGACGCGGGCACATATTGGTATCATCCGCACTGCATGACCATGGATCAGATGGCCATGGGACTGACCGGCGTGCTGGTGGTGGAAGAGGCGGAAAACCCCGGATTTGACGCCGATGTCGCCCTGAACCTGCGGGATTTTCGCCTGCGCCCCAACGGCGACTGGCTGAAACTCTGGACCGCGCGGGGGGCGGCGCGCTCCGGCACCTTTGGCACCGTGATCACCGCCAATTGGGACAGTGACCCGATCTATGAGGCGCCCACCGGCGGGTTGCTGCGGTTGCGACTGGCGGCCACCGATACGGCGCGGATTTACAAACCCTATGTGACAGGCGCCAACGGTCAGGTGATCGCCGCTGATGGTCACCCGCTGCGCGAGGTCATTGACTGGCCCACCGATCAGGCCCCTGCCCTGCTGTCACCCGGCCAACGTCTGGATATCGCGCTGCAGATGCCCCGCATTGAGGGCGCCTATGTCGACGTCATGACCGCCTTTCCCGGCGGACCGCGACGGCTCGCCCGGATCCGCGCCACCGGGACAAACCTTGGTCGCGATCTGGCTGAGCTGCCCCCCCTGCCCGCCAATGATGTGCCGGAACCCGATCTGGCCAATGCACGGGTTGAGGATCTGATCTTTGGCTGGACGCCCGAAGGCGGCGCACCGCAAAACGGCTACTGCGGTTCGCTGGGCTATACGTTCTGGTCGATCAACCGCAAACCCTGGCCCGGCGATGCCGCCGATCCGGAGACCCCCGGTGCCGACCCGCTGGCGGTGTTCAATCGCGGCGAAAGCGTCATTTTGCGACTGCGCAATGAAAGCCCGAACGCCCATCCGATCCATCTGCATGGTCTGGTGTTCCGCCCGCTGCGCTCCAACAAGCGGACGCTGCCGTCGAACTGGACCGATACCGCGCTGCTGCTGAAGGACGAAATCATTGAGGTCGCGCTGGTCGCCGACAATCCCGGCGACTGGGCGTTCCATTGCCATGTGATCGAACATCAGAAAACCGGGCTGGCGGGCTATATCCGGGTGCTGGCCTGATTGGCCCTGTCAGCCGTCCTCCAGATAGGGGGACAGCAGCGGCTGCAGGTCGAAGCACCCACGACAGCCGGTCTAGCCGTCAAAAGCCTCCGGCTCCAACTCCTGCCAGAAGGCGATGATCGCACCGGCATTCAGCGCCGAACGCCAGCCGTGCTGGCGGAAATGCTCACGGTCCAGATCGCTGTCCAGCCCCGACAGGAACAGCCGCTTGTCCGCATCGCGCTGGGTCGGGTTTCGCCGCGAAACCAATGTTTCGACGATATCCAGATGGCGGGCGCGATCACGGCGGGCGGCGACGCGCGCGTCAAAGGCGGCGGCCTCGGCTGCGGCGTCGGCGTCACGGCGCGCCTGTGCCTCACGAATGCGGGCCTCTTCCTCGGCTGAAACCGGCGGCGTCACTGTGCCCTCCGGCGACAGGCTGTAATCGCCGTCAATCGCGGCGCGCAGATAGCCCAGCGGTGATTTCACCGCACCCTGCCCCGCCACATAGTCCAGCTTTTGCTGCACATAGTCGGCCCCGTGTTCGGTGATCCATTGCCGCGCCAGCCGGTCAGAGACCCCCTGCCCGCGCAGTGCCTTATAGACCGGTTGCTGGCGCAGCCCCTCGCTGTCGTCGATCTGGAACATCGCCATCTGCGGGTTTTCGCGGATCAGAAAGCGGATTTCGCTGACCGCGCGGCCCTTCTTGCGGGTCTGCGGTTCGATAATGATGTCGGAGGATTTATTGACCTCGGCCACCGCCGGTTTGATGATCTTGGCATTGAGATGTTTGAAACTCTCGTAATAGGCGGAGCCATCCACCCCCATCAGCTTGCGAAAGATGTCCAGCCCCCACCAGCCGGTGGAGCCAGTGCGCACAAACCGGTAGCAATTCTCATAGAGCGCCAGCCCGTGGCCGGAACTGAAGTTGCGCTGAATCTTGACGTTGATCAGGGCAAAGATTTTCGGGTCATGCAGTTTCTTGGCCAGCTCCGGCGAATAGGCGTATTCGCAAACACCGTTTTTCAGCTTGGCAAAGCTGAGCAGCGAAGAGACGCCCCATTCCTGATGGCCCTGCTCATCCAGCATATCCCACTCCGCGACGGTTTCCGCCAGTGCCCGCAGGCTGGCGCGCAGGCTGTCGATATCGTTGGAATTGTACCCCACCATCATCGCCAAAGTGCGCGCGTCGATGGTATGGCTGCGCGCGGAGGTCAGCGTGTCATAGGCGTTGAGCAGCAGCACATTTGACAGCTTGCGCTGCAGCAGCGTCAGCTTGCCGCTGATATGGATCGCAGCCACGTTTTTCTTCACCGTTTCGCGGGTCAACGCGCCGGTCAGCCGCTCTTCGTCAAAGCTGGGCTCTGCCATGGAATCACTGCCTGTCATCATCGCTCTCTTTTGCGCCATACCCTGCCACAAAAGGAACCCATACGACAACCGCGCATGGGTTCCTTTTGCGGGCAGCCTAGCCCGGCCTCAGCGCCCCCACTAAGCTGGCCCCTGTGGCAGGTGTCGTCTAAAAGGTACCCGTTCACGGGACGCCCGCTGATTGAGGCGCCGATCTTGCGAATCGCGGCACCGGCCCAGCATCGCATGATTCCGCCGGGTGTTGCGCCGCAGAGGCACAGAGCGCGCGCCCAGTGCGCACCACATATTTTGCCCGATCAGTGTCAAAAATAGCGCATCAGGCTCTGTATCACGACCGTATGGCGATCTATCATGGGACGTCATCAGGGTGGTTTGCGCGGCAGGACGGGCCCAATCGACAAAGATCACTATCCTGAGAATCGGCGCCTTTTGCCCCGCGTTCAGGCCCCTTTTATCCTGCTGATGGGTCCCTTTGATCCTGTATCTGGGTGCCCTTGAACCCGAAGCCGGGTCCCCATACTGGGGTAAGTGACTGTAATCAGGTATATAATCCATACCAAAGACTCTAAAGATTCTAAAAAATATAAACGTTTAGCTGTGATCTATTTTTGAGTTTTTGAGGGAAAACAGGAACGTTTCGCCGCGAAACCTCCCTTTGCGCGGATAAGGCACCCGGAAAAATCCCCGTGATGGGTCCATACCACCTATGCAGCACCGGAGATGTTCCCTATTCTCTGGCATATAAGCGAAAACAGAAAACACGCGCATAGACCCAGCATAAATTATGCACAGAGATCGAGCAGCTTCATGACCTCTCCCACCTTGCCTCCCTATTTCAATCTGGACCCGGAGCAGGCCGCCGCCAAGCTGCCGGATCCGATCCAGACCACCCGTTTTGCCAAGGCGGCTGCCATGTGCAGCAAGGGCCGCGAAGATCTGGCCCGGCGCGGATATGCCCCCGATGGCGAAAAGCGGTTGCGCAAATTTTCCACCTGGGAGATCACCCGCTATCTGATCCCGGTGGCGCCACAGCATCTGCGCCGGGTGTTGAAGAACCATCCCGACCTGCCGCAGGGCGAAGGCGAAGGCGGTTCCAAATGGTTCACGCTGGAGGAGGTTCTGGCGCTGCGACAGCATTTCGCCTCCGAAGGGATCTCAACCAAGGAATACCTGCCCTACCGCCCCAAAGGCGTGCCTGCCAAGGTAACGGCGGTCGCCAACTTCAAAGGCGGCGTTGGCAAAACCTCCACCGCTGCGCATCTGGCGATGTCCGCCGCGCTGGATGGTTACAAGGTGCTGGTGATTGATCTGGATTCCCAAGGCTCGATGACCTCCATCCTCGGCGGCACGGTGGAGGATGAATGGTCCACCGTCTTTCCGCTGATCGCCAAGGACTATGCCAAATCGGTGGTGGCGGAAAACGCCGTGCGCGCAGCCGCCGGGGAGCCGGAACTGCCGCTGGATGAGACATTGAATGAGGCGCTGCGGGTTTCGTCGCGAAACGTCATTCAGAAAACCCATTGGTCCAACATTGATCTGATTGGTGCGCAGCTCAATCTCTATTGGGCGGAATTTCAGATTCCGGTGTGGCGGATGGGTCTGCGCAGTTGGCCGCTGTGGGATGCGCTGAGCAACTTTTTGGAGCAGGAGGGCATTCTGGATGACTACGATATCGTCTTCCTCGACACGCCCCCGGCGCTTGGCTATCTGACCATCAATGCGTTGGCGGCGGCGGATATTCTGCTGGTGCCGCTGGGCGCGTCGTTCCTTGAGTTCGACTCCACCGGGCGGTTTTTCGATATGCTCTATTCCACCTTTGCCTCCATCGAGGAGGGGGAGAATATGGCACAGCGCGCGGCTGGTTTGCCGGAAATTAAATTTGAATGGGATGTAGTAAGGGCGCTGATCACGCGCTTTGACGCCAGTCAGCAGACGGATATGGCGAATGTGATCCAGGCCTATTTCGGAGATTTCATGAACGCCTACCGTCAGGATGTCACCGCCCTTGTTGGGCAGGCGGGAGAACAGGTGAATGGGATCTACGAAGCAGACTATCGCGACTTCAACCGCGATACCTATGTCCGCGGTCGCGAGACCTTTGATCGGACCTATGCGGAATTCAAAGAGCTGCTCATCGGCAGCTGGTGGCGCGACACCCAGATGGAAGAGGCGGAGTAATATGGCAAAACGCAGACGGCTGAGCGCCCCCGACGCATCCGAGATCGAAGCCATCGAGGAGGGTTTCGCGACGAAACCCGGCATCAATCCTTTTGATCCGGCGCCCGGTGGTGTCGCGGCCAGCGCGCCGCCCATCGCCAAAGTCTCGGCTGAGGCGGCGCAGTTGCATGGCATGGCATCGGTTGCGGACCGGGTGGAAATGGCCCGCGACAAGGCGGACGCCGAGCGCTGGCGCGCCGCCGAGGATGCGGGCGAAACCGTGCTGCGCATCCCGCTGGCGGAGATCGACCGCGACTATCTGCGCCGGGATCGAATGCAGATGGACGAGGAGGAGCTGGACGAGCTGACCGCGTCGATCCGCACCCATGGTTTGCGCAGCCCGGTTGAGGTGATCGCGCTGGAGGAGGGCTACGGTCTGGTCTCCGGCTTCCGCCGTCTGGAGGCCTATGCGCGGCTGAACCGGAGCGAGGACGGCTTTGCCGCGATCCCGGCCTTCCTGCGGCGCGGGGCTGACAGTGCTGGCGCCTATGTGGCGATGATCGAAGAAAACGAGCTGCGCGCCAATCTGACGCCCTATGAACGCGGGCGCATCGCGGTGCTGGTGGCGGGGCAGGGGGTGTTTGCCTCGGTCGAGGCGGCGGTGGATGCGTTGTTCGGCGCGGCCTCCAAGGCGAAACGCTCCAAGGTGCGCAGCTTTGCTGCCGTGCATGAGGGGCTGGGCGATCTGTTGCGCTACCCCAATGCGCTGTCGGAGAAGGCCGGGCTGAAACTGGCGGCGGCGCTGCGCTCGGGCGGGCAGGGGGCGTTGCGCTCTGCTTTGGCCGGGGCGGATCCCACGGATGAGCGGGCCGAGTGGCGGTTGCTGGAGGCGGTACTGGCAGATGCGGGGCCGACATCTGAGGTTAAACCCCGTGGTGGACGCCCGCGTCAGGTCACCCGTCTGGCGGCGCGGAAGCTGTCTTCTGGCGGCGATCTATCGGCAGAAGTGGCCCCCGCGGCGGTACGGATCGATCTCAAAGGGCGCAGCCTTGATCCCGATGAGGTGGAGGCGCTGCTGGTGCTGATTGAGGATCGGCTGGGGTAGGAGATTGAATTTCCGGGCATCGCCAGACCACGTGGAAAAATCACAATGCCCCCCAGAAAAAATTTGAAACCATGGAACCATATTTGAACTGGTCGAGTTATCCCACCAGTAACAGCAAGCATTACGCTGACAGAACAAGAGGATGAAAAAAATGAAGAATCTGCTTCTCTCTACCGCGATTGCCCTGACACCTGCGACTGCCGTTCTGGCTGACGGTCACGGCGATATGTTCCGCGCTGAGGTTGATCCGATGGCGATCCATGCGTCCGAATTCATTGGTATGCGCGTTTACCGCGCCGAAAATGGTCAGGAAGCGACCGAATACGCTGGCGTACAGAAAGAGTGGGACGACATTGGTGAAATCAACGATGTGGTGCTGAATCGCGACGGCACCGTGGATTCCGTTCTGGTTGATATCGGCGGCTTCCTCGGCATGGGCGAAAATCAAGTCGCCGTGGATATGAAATCGGTGAAATTTGTCGCCGACAGTTCCACTGCCGAAGACCTGAACGACTTCTTCCTGGTGATGGAGGCTTCGGCCGATGCGCTGAAAGAGGCGCCGACCTATGATTGGACCCGCCAGGTGAGCGCGGACGTCGAGGAGATGAAGCAGGAGACCACTGCGGCTGCCGGCGAAATCAAGGACGACGCGGATGCATTGGTAGACGATGCCGAGCAGACAGCTGAATCCGCTTTTGACGCGACCAAGGATCCCTTCACCCGAGAGGGCTTCGTGACGGCATCCACAACAGATCTGACCAGCGAGCAGCTGACCGGTGCACCGCTCTATGACAGCAAGGATGAGTGGATCGGTGAGGTTTCGCAAATCAATCTGACCAGCGACGGCAAGGTGAAGTCGGTTGTTGCGGACATCGGTGGCTTCTTGGGGCTGGGTGAAAAACCCGTAGAGCTGGAGCTGAGCAAGATGGACATTCTGCGCGCCGATGACGGCGACGACCTGCGCGCCTATGTGTCGATGAGCAAGGACGAGCTGGAACAGCTGCCTGATTACGAGAAGTAATCCCAATATGAACCATCGTCAGCGGCGATCTGCCGCTGGCGGTCACTCTTTCGGGGCGTGGTGCTGATGCATCGCGCCCATTATTTCGTCAAGTTCTTCCATATCGACCACTTTTTTTGCGCTAATTAATGACTAAAACTATACCGAACGCCCAACTTTAACGGTCAGTTCAGCATTTCTTGGCCAGATGGGCGTCACTTTCGGCACCGACGACTGGACGGAATTTGCAGGCTCTTTACATCTCCATGATCAGGCAGATCTTGCCAGTGATACTATCAGGCATCTTTTTGTCCCTCGCGAGTACGGCGACAGCGGAGCCGATCCGAATGACCTACGAGGAATTCCACCCGTATTCCTTTACTGACGCGGCGGGGCAGCCGCAGGGTATGTCCATTGATATCATGCGCCGGATTGCCGATACGGCCGGGCGCAAGGTGGTGTTCCTGCCCAATCGCAACCCGGCAGGCATGCTGGAGGAACTGCGCAGCGGGGCAGCGGAAGTGACCTCGTTGCTGGCGCTGACCCCGGAACGGCTGGCGGCGGGACTGGCAACACAGAAGTTGGGCGCCTTTGAATTACAGGTGTTTGTGCGGGGTAGTGGCTCCATTCAAAATCTTGGCGATCTGACCGGAACCACTGTCGGCGTGGTGCGAGGCAGTTTCGCGATTTCCGGTGCGCGATTGATCCCCTTCGCAAATCTGGTGGAATTTGAGACGACTGACGATCTGATCCTGCCCTTGCTGACGGGCGAGATTGACGCCGTGGTGTCGGCGCATAATAGCTTTCTGATGCGGCTGCGCATGGCCGAAGTTGAAGATCGGATTGCGCCGCTGTCACCCCCGCTGGTGACCAGCGCATACGGGTTTGTGGTCGCGGCGGACAATGAGCCGCTGCGCGCGCAGCTGAATGCGGCGATCGATAGCAGCATATCGGCTGAGTTCCTGGCCAAGCTGGAGCAGACTTGGTTTGGCCGGTCGCGCACGCTTTGGGATAATGTGCTGGTGCGTTGGGGATTGCTGATTTCGGCGGCAATGCTGGCTGCGATCCTGGTGCTGGGCTACTGGTTTTTCTACTATAGAAACCAATCGGCTGAGCTGACGCGGGACCGGGCCAGTGATCAGCTGTTGATCGGTGCATTGGATGAGGTGGCGGCGGCGATCGTTATCTTTGATAGCGATCTCAAGGCGATCCATTGGAACCACGGGTTCGAAGTTATCTTTCCCAGCATGGTACCATCGTTAAAAAAAGGCGCAACGATGCGCCAGATGATCCTTCAATCCTATTTTGATGGCACTATTCAGAATGATCTGAGCGACGCTGAGATCCTGAAAAAGGTGGACGGCATCATTGAAGCGCTGCACCGCGGCCAGAGTGAAATGCGCAAAGTGAGGACCCAGGATGGACGGGTGTTTCAGGCGCGCGATGTCAGATTGGGCGCGGGACATTTCGCGTCTTTGCGGGTGGATGTGACCCAGTTGCAGCACCAGCAGGACACCATTGCGCAGCAGGCGGTTTCGCTCGAGGTGGCGAATGAAGAGCTGCGCACCTTTTCCGCCATCGCGGCGCATGATCTGAAGGCGCCGCTGTTCAGCCTGCTCAATCTGATCGAGTTCATGGCCGAAGATATGGAGGAGGCAGGCATCACCCTGCCGCAGGATGTTGAGGCCAATTGGTTGCAGATGGAACGGCTGTCCCATCGGATGATGCGGCTGGTTCAGGATCTTCTGGTCTATACAACCACCCAAAGCGAAAGCCACCGGTCCGAAGTGATCGAGCCGTCGCCGCGCCTCCAGGAGGTGCTGGATCTGGCGGGCCCGCGCGAAGGGATCGAGGTGATCATCGAGGCCAACATGCCCCATCTGCGGGTCAATCCCATCGCCTTTGACATGGTGATGCGCAATCTGATCGTGAATGCGTTGCAGCACCATGACCGGAACCGCGGCACCATTATTCTCAGCGCGCAGAGCGACGGTGACGTGGTAACACTGTCGCTGCAGGATGACGGCCCGGGCATCCCGGAAGAGCATCGTGAGCAGATTTTTGCACCGTTCCACCGGTTGTCTGCCTCGACCGAGGGCAGCGGGCTTGGGCTCGCCTTTGTTAAGAAAACGGTGGAGAGCTGGGGTGGCAATGTGCAGGTCCGGCCGGCACAGCCACGCGGGGCGGTATTCGAGGTGAGTTTTCCGCGCTCTGCGATGCAAAGTGAAACTGTAGACCTGCGGCAAACAGCGGGCTAGGGCGATACGGCACTGCGGCGCTCGCCGGCGGGGGCTGCGATCGGCCAGGGATCGCCGATCCTGTGAGCGGGGCGTGCGGGGGTCGGGTCGGTGCATTGACTCTTCTTCCGGGCGCTCGCTACAGAAAGGACAAAATTGGGACAAAACTAAGACAAACACCGCGGCAATTCTGCGGGGTGGGTCTCCCGGTTTGGGGATCGGGATCGCCGGTTACAGTTTCGGCTGTGGCGACGGATCCGGTGCCACCTATCACGCAACATCCCCGGGGCGGAGTTGGATATGACAGAACAGCAGAGCTTCTCGACCGCGCCCGCGCAAGGGTCGGAAGAGCTGACCGTTGCGCTGCATATCGGCGCGCCGTTCACCGATGAGGATCAGCTGGTCTGGTCCCTGCGCAAGGATGCAGGGCGGCTGCTGAAGGAGGGTGTGCTGGTGCGGCGTCCGGGCACCTATCTGAAGGAGCTGACCGATCTGAAAGGGCGTGCTGCAAAGGAAGGTGTGGGCGAACTGGAATGTGAGGCATTTCTCGATGGGGTGCTGCGCGAGGCGGATGTGTCGCGGGTGGTGTTGTCGATGTCGAGCGTTCTGGGCGTACCGGCCTGGATGCTGAACGGCGGGCGCCTGTACAAGAACGCCGGGGCCAATACCGCCGCGCTGCGCGCGGTGTTTCCGCAGACACGCTGTGAGTTTTTCCTGGGCCTGTGCAATCCGGCGACACTGGTGCCCACCGCCTTTGGTGCGCAGTCGCAGAAGGACTGGTACGGGTTTGCCGGGGATACGGATCTGATGGAGCTGCGCTGGTCCGAGGTGGTCGGCGATATCCTGAGCGCCAATCCCGATTGCGGCATCACCGTCTGGTGCAACGAAGAAACCCCGGTGGTGTGGCCGCGGGTGTTGGGGCAGATCACCGGGCAGGGGGCGGGCTACCGCTTTGCCGGTGAGACGGATATTCTGCGGCAGGCGATGACCGAAGAAGGCACCCGGCGGCTGGAGGCCTATCTGACCGCACGCCCGCAGCTGAGCGAGGCACAGCGCGATCAGGTTCGGGAGCTGTTCCTGTCCTATTTTCACTCCGAAGATGCGGTAGAGGAAGAAATCGACCTGCCCGGCTGGTCGCAGGGTTTTGTCGATACGATGACGGATCGCTACTTCGAGGATGTCGAGTTGATCCGCAACATTCCCGGTGTCACGGTGATCGGCTGATCCACCCCCGGCGCCGCTGATCCGCGTGCCGGGAGCAGAGCGCCCTATGTCACTCTCTGGTCAGTCTTCGTGGGCGGAGGTCCGCATGCGGGCCAGATGTTCGTCCCATCCCTTATCCAGCGCCAGCAACAGATCGAAGGCCTCAACCCCCTGCGGCAGCCCGGTGTGGCTAAGCGATAGATTGGTGCCGCCGGGCACCTCTGTCAGGGTCCAGGAGACGGTGCTGGTCTGATCGCCCATTGGCGCGATGGTGAAACTATACTCAAGCCGGGTGTACGGCTCGGCCAGATGCACCTCACCCCACATCAGCCTCTTGCCGCTTTCGGTGCCGAACATTTCATAGGGGCCTTCGACCAGCGGGGTCTTGGGCTTGTGAAACCAGATCGCCAGTTTCTCCGGTTCGGTCAGATAGGCCCAGACCTGGGCCGGGGCGGCCCGCAGATAGATGGATTTGCGCAGGATCGTATCGGTCATTGGATGTCCTTTTCGATTTCGGATTTCAGCGTCGCAAGGCGGTCGTCCCAGAAGGCATCGAAGAAGCCGAACCAGTCGAACACCTGTCGCAGCCCGTCCGTATTGAGGCGATTGAGGCGGGCGCGCCCTTCGGTACGGACCGAGATCAGATTGCCCTCGTCCAGAATGGTGAGATGTTTTTTCACTGCTGCACGGGTCATCTGAAAATTCTCGGCCACCTCGGCGATGGTCAGACTGTCCTGTGCCAGAAGCCGCAGAATCTGGCGACGGGTCGGATCGGCGAGAGCGCGAAAGGCCATCTGCTCAGTCAATTGTTCTGGCGGCTTATCGGGCGGGTGTGTCGGCGATGGGTGCGGTGGCGCCTGGGTCATAGCGGTCTTTGCTCCCTTTTGTGATACCTAATGGTATCTTTTTATATGAAACCGTTTGGTTCTATGTCAAGCGAGTCGGTAGCGGATCTGCGCTGAGATGGCCGATCTGAAGGCGAAAATTCCCTGTCCGGCGTCCTGTCCTGCCGGGACGGGCAGGGTTCACGTCCTGTCCGGCCCGGTTGGACGACAGGGGCGCGAGGGTCTGTCACAGCTGTGTCCAAGGTGGCCGATGCGCTGCCCCGATGACCCGCTGTTGTCGCCCACCCCGATATCTGGCCAGAGAGAGACCGCGCCATGCTCAGACCTTCTTTTCATCCCCGTCACCTGACCGCAGCCCTGCGACAGTATCGGCGCACTGTGCCCCTGCTGCCGGTGGTGGTCTGCATCGCGCTGGGGCTTGCCATCGGGGTGTCACCCGCGACCCGTGCCGGCGCCGGTGCTGATGATATCCAGCCGCGCGATGGTCATTGGCTGGCGCTGATGCAGTTCCGCTCGGTCAGTGGCTGTTCAGCCACCCTGCGGCGCGAGATTGAGGCCGATGCCGAGGATGAGGTGCTGTATTCCAAGCCGCTGGCCTTTTCCACGCCGTTGGACCTCAACCATCTTAATGCGGCCTGGGAGGTCGATATCGACTGGACCCGCACCAGCCCCAACCGCTGGGAAGGGGTGATGACAGAGGTTGAGCGCACCCTGTTTGGCAAGGTCACAACGGTGACCGCGCTGAAGACACGGGTGATTTCGGAGGGGCTGATTGATCAGAAGGCGGTGGCCACGATCACCTTTCCGCCGCGCATCGCCCGGCAGATCGGCTCTGCGGAGCCCTGTGTGGTGCACGCCGATATCACCCATCGGCGGCGCTGATCCGCGCCGGAACGGCTGTCCGTTGTCCGGATGTGTCCGCACGGACAGGGATCTGCGCCCGCGCCTGACGGTTGAGACGATCCCTATCTGGCGCCTGATCTAAAGACGCCGAATACCATGCTTTCATTCGCCCCGACGCTTGCTGCGGAACACGCGCAGCGGGGGGCAAATCACAGATACCCAACCAAGACCTGAAAAAGGATACGACAATGAAACTTCAACGCAGCGCCGCTCTCGTGACCGCGTGTTTTCTGGCGGGCGCATCAGGCGCCGCCGCTGAGGGGCTGTTTGCCAACGGGCAGTTCACCCTTGGGCTGGGGGCGTTTGCGGCCTCCGATCAGTATAAAGGCGAAGGCACAGAGGCCGCCGCGCTGCCGTTTGTGTCTTATGACAGTGATCGGTTGCATATCGGCTGGGACGGGGTCGCCTATCATTTCCTGAACAGTGAGGATCTGGAGGTCTCGGTGCGTGTGGGCGCAGGTGAGAAACCGGATTTCCCGGAGAACAAGCCGCTGTTTGCCGGGTTGAAGCGCAGCACCCCGATTGAGGCCGGGTTTGATGTCACCTATCGGTTTGACGGTTTCTATGTGGCCGGTAGCGCGATGGCAGATGTCTCCAACGAGCATGACGGCTATCACGTCGAGGCCAAGTTCGGGACCGAGTTCCAGATGGGCCAGCTGGGGGTCGATATCGGCGCTGGGGCGCGGATGCGGGACGGCAAGCTGAACAACTTCCTTTACGGAGTGTCCGCGAGCGAGGCAAACGCGCAGCGCGCCGCCTATGATGTCGGCTCCACCACTGAACCCTTTGTCGATATGACCGTGATCTATCCAATCAGCGACACAGTCTCGGTGCTGGGTACGGTGGATTATCAACTGGTCGACAAGAAGGTGCACGACAGCCCGCTGACCAACAACAAGGATCGCTATTCGGTTGGGCTTGGCCTGATCTACAGCTTCTGATCCATGGCCACCCCGCGTTATGCGAACCAGCAGGGTAGGGCAGAGGGGGCGCGGCGTGACACCGCGTCTCCGGCAGGCTCTGCTGCCGCTGTGCCACCGATCTCTGCCGTGAACGAGACGTCCCCAACGTCGCAGGCTGCTGCTGAGACGCCCGCCCCGACTGTACCCCCAGCGGCGCCGGACCCTCAGGTGATCCGGCCTGCAACGGCATCTGTGGCACAGCCCGCCTCAGCCCCGCAGCTCCCCGGCTGCGCGGGCGGGGCGGATCCTGCGGGGTTGGAATTTGTCAGCGACCCGGAGGCCAAATGGCCGCCGCGCCTGGCGGCGCTGATTTGCGCCGGGCTGGTGATCTGGATGGCGGCGGGTCTGGTTTGGCCCGCCGCCCCTGTGGCAGGCGGCGGTGAGACGAAAACTCCCACAATAGAACCTGTTTCGGTTGCGGTGCGCCTGTCACAGGCCGCCCCGGTGATCCGGATGCTGCGTGTCGAAGGGGTCAGCAAACCCGACCGGGACGCGACCCTGAGGGCGGAGATGTCCGGCCATGTGGCCCGCGTTGCGGTGACCAAGGGCGCGCGGGTAGAGGCGGGGCAGCTCCTGGCCAGCTTGCAGCCTGCGCAGCGCACAGCGTCGCTGGCGCGGGCGGAGGCGTCGGTGCTGCGGGCCGAACGCGATCATACCCGCGCCGCCGCGCTGCATCAGCGCGGGTCCAGCACGGAACAGCGGCTGAGCGAGGCGCGCGAGGCGCTGGCCGTGGCCAAGGCGGATCTGGCCGCCGCCCGTCAGAGCCTTGCAGAGACGCGCATCACCGCACCCTTTGCCGGTCATCTGGAGGCGTTCGACCTCACCCCCGGTGCCTATGTGCAGGAGGGGGCGGCAGTGGCGCGGGTGGTGGCGCTGGATCCGCTAAGGGTGAGTTTTCAGGTGCCGCAACACCAGCGGGGATCCTTGCGTGCGGGGGCCGTGGCGCAGGTGCGGTTTTTGAACGGGAACAGCGCCGAGGGGCGTCTGAGTTTTCTGGGGCAAAGCGCGCAGGCCGATACCCGCAGCTTCGCCGCTGAGGTGGTGCTGAACAATCCGCCCCAATCCAATGCGCCCCCGATCCCGGCGGGGATCAGCGCCCGGATTGCGGTGCCGCTGGACGTTGTGCAGGCGCATTTTCTGTCTCCCGCGCTGCTCTCTCTGGATATGGCCGGGGTGCTGGGCATCAAGAGCGTCGATGACGCGGATCGCGTGGTCTTTACCCCGGTGGAGATCGTCCAGTCCGAACGGGATGGCGTCTGGGTCAGCGGGCTGCCGGATCAGCTGCGGCTGATCACGGTGGGGCAGGGATTTGTCACCGCAGGCGAGGTGGTGCGCCCCCGAGAGGCGGCGGCCACCACGGGACAGGCTGCAAGCGCGGAGGCGCGGCGATGAGGGGGTGTCTCGCGGTGATATTTGCCCGCAGCCGGGCGGTGATCCTGATCTTTGCGGCGCTGCTGTGCGGTGGCGCCTATGCCTACGTCAGTATTCCGAAGGAAAGCAATCCGGATATTCCGATCCCCTTTGTCTATGTCAGCACCAGCCTGTCGGGCATCTCGCCGGAGGACAGCGAGCGGCTGCTGGTGAAGCCGCTGGAAACCGGGCTGAGCGGGCTGGCGGATCTGAAGGAGATGAAGGGCCATGCCTATGAGGGCTATGCCAGCGTGACGCTGGAATTTGAGGCGGGCGCCGATGTGGCCGAGGCGCTGGACCGGGTGCGCGTGGCGGTGGATCAGGCCCGCCCCGACCTGCCGGAGGCCGCGACCGAGCCGGTGGTGGTGGAGATCAACACGGCGCTGTTTCCGGTGCTGACCACGGTGCTGTCCGGTCCGGTACCGGAGCGCAGCCTGAACCGCATGGCGCGGGAGCTGGAAACCCGGCTGGAGGCGCTGACCGGCGTGCTGGAGGTTGATATCGGTGGCGGGCGGTCGGATCTGCTGGAGGTGCTGATCGATCCGGTTGCCTTTGCCACCTATGGGCTGTCGTTTGAGGCGCTGGTGGGTCAGATCAACCGCAACAATGCGATGATTGCTGCCGGGGCCATCGACGGGGCCGCCGGGCGCTTTGTGCTGAAGGTGCCGGGGCTGGTTGATGGGGCGGCAGATCTGATGCAGATGCCGGTGAAGGTGGAGGGCGGCGCGGTGGTGACGCTTGGCGATATCGCGGTGGTGCGGCGCCGGTTTGAGGACCCCCGCAGCTTTGCCCGGATCAACGGTCAGCCCGCGCTGACGCTGGATATCACCAAACGCAGCGGCGCCAATATCATCGAGACTGTGGCGGCGGCAAAGGCGGTGATTGCCGCCGCGCAGCAGGACTGGCCGCAGAGCGTCCATATCGATTATCTGCTGGATGAGAGCCGCGAGGTGGAGACCATGCTGGGCGATCTGGAGGCCAATGTGGTGGCGGCCATCGTGCTGGTGATGCTGGTGGTGATCTATGCGTTGGGGTTACGGCCGGCGCTGCTGGTCGGGCTGTCGATCCCCGGTGCGTTTCTGGCCGGTGTGGCGCTGCTTTGGGCGATGGGGATCACCATGAACATCGTGGTGCTGTTTTCGCTGATTCTGGTGGTCGGAATGCTGGTGGATGGCGCCATTGTCACCACGGAGCTGGCCGACCGCTACCTGCAGGAGGGCCGGACAGCGGCCGAGGCCTACCGCGCGGCGGCGGGGCGTATGGCGGGGCCGTTGCTGTCCTCCACCGCAACCACGCTCAGCGTGTTTGTGCCGCTGCTGTTCTGGACCGGTACCACCGGTGAGTTCATGAAATTCCTGCCGATCACCGTGATCGTGACACTTGCCGCATCGCTGTTGATGGCGCTGGTGTTCATTCCGGTGCTGGGCGGGGTGATCGCGCGTCGGTCCCCGCAAACTGCGGCGGCAAAACAGGCACTCCATGCGGCGGAACATGGCGATCCGCGTCTGGGGCGCGGGATGGCCGGGATCTATGCGCGGATGTTGCAGCGGGCGCTGCTGTTTCCCGGCACCACCGTGCTGTTGAGCCTTGCGCTGTTGCTGGGGACGTTTGGGCTTTATGGGAAATACGGGGCGGGGCTGACGTTTTTCCCCGAAATAGAGCCTGATTTCATGCAGGTGCAGCTGCGCGCGCGGGACAATTTTTCAATCCATGAGCGTGATGCGCTGGTGCGCGTGGTGGAGGATCAGCTGTTGCAGACCGAGGGCATCACCAGCGTTTACGCGGTGGCCTCGCTTGGCGGGGGCGATGATCTGGACCTGATCGGCACCATCCAGCTGGAGCTGGACCCCTGGGACCAGCGCCCGCCCGCCGCTGAAATTGGCGCGGGGATCCGTGCCGAGGTGGCGGATCTGCCGGGGGTAGAGGTACGAGTGGAGACCGAGGACGACGGGCCAAGCGGCGACAAGCCACTGGATCTGCACATCACTGCCCGTGACCCCTCCGTGGCGGAGGCTGCGGTGGCACAGATCCGCGAGATCATGACCGGGATCGGTGGTTTCACCGATGTGGCCGACAGTCGGGCGCTGCCGGGGGTGGAATGGCGGATCGAGATCGACCGCGCCGAGGCCGCGCGCTATGGCGCCGACCTCAATCTTCTGGGCCAGACGGTGCAATTGCTGACCCATGGCGTCATGGTGACCAGTTTTCGTCCCGACGATGTGGCGGAGTCGGTGGATGTGCGGGTGCTGACGCTGTCGGCCAATGTGGCGCCGGGGCTGCTGGCGGATGCGCAGATCGAACGGCTGCGCCAGGCGATGGCGGTGGCGGATCTGCCCGACGGGGCCAGCTGGCGGTTCAAGGGCGAGGCAGAGGAACAGGATGCGGCGATGCGGTTTCTCATCCTTGCGTTTGTGACGGCGGTTGTGCTGATGGCGGTGATCCTGATTGCGCAGTTCAACAGCTTCTATCAGGCGGCGGTGGTGATGTCGGCGATCATCTTCTCCATCGCGGGGGTGCTGTTGGGGCTGCTGGTGGCAGGGCGGCCGTTTGGTGTGGTGATGGGGGGCATCGGGGTGATTGCGCTGGCGGGCATCGTGGTGAACACCAATATCGTGCTGATCGACACCTATAACGCACAGCGCCGCGCCGGGCAGTCCCCTTGTGAGGCGGCGCTGCGGGCGGGGGCGCTGCGGCTCAGGCCGGTGGTGCTGACCTCGCTGACAACGGTGCTGGGGCTGATGCCGATGGTGCTGGGGATGAAGCTGGATCTGCTGACCGGCAGCATGGTGTTTGGCGCGCCCTCCAGCCAGTGGTGGACCGAACTGTCGACGACCATTGCGGGCGGGCTGGTGGCGGCGACGCTGCTGACGCTGCTGGTCACCCCGGCGATGCTGGTGCTGGGCGCGCGCGGTCAGCAACGGCGGGCACGTCGTCGGGCGGCACGGCGAGGACTTGGTGCTGAGGCCACGGCATGAACGGGCCTGTCTGCACCGCACCACCGGCGGGGCGGGGCGCTTATGGTACCGCCCCGGCGCGCGCCATCACCGCCCCGGATCTGCGGCGGCGCGGCTGGCTCTGAGGGCAGAGGGGGTGGTGTTCATCTCGCGTTTGAAGGCGTTGTAGAAGGACGAGCGAGAATTGAAGCCGACATCATGCGCAATCACCAGAATGGTTTCATCGGTGTCATGCAGCTGCGTCACCGCGTCCTGAATGCGCCATTTGTTGACGTAGTCGAAGAAATTCGACTGCAGCGTCATATTCAGCGTCTGCGACACGTAGTTCGAGGTCACGCTGATATGTTTGGCCAGATCCCAGAGCGACAGGTTGGGATCACGGTAGAGCATATCCCTGGTCATGGCGCGTTCGATCTTGGTGGCGATGCGGGCCGCGTGATCATCGGTGAGGGCGGAGCGCTCGTATTTTGCGGCGGCCAGCTCCCGGTCGGTGGCGGGCGGCGTGTCGCCACCGGGTTTGGGCATCAGACCTGGCTGTTGCCGCACCCCCCAGATGCCGATCACCCAGGTGATGGCAAGGCTGGTCAGCCCATTGGTCAGGTCGGAGGCGTCGCTGAACAGCTGGAACATCTCAATTTCGAAGAGGTCGGCGAGGATCTCGGCGATGCTGATCAGAAGATAGGCGCCGACGGTGGTGGTGATCCACCAGACCCAGGTCAGCTCGCGATCCTCGGTGGTGGCAAACAGATCCTTCAGCCGTGCGCGATATCGCGACAGCATTTTCATGATCAATATCAGATAGAGCGTCACCTGAATGTAGAACAAGATCTCGACCAGTTGGAAGTAGATCAGGATCGCTTGGATGTATTGGCTGAGGTCGGCGAACTCCAGATCGTTCTGGGCGAACAGGGATTTCGGAATGGTCCAGAACAGCACCACCATGCTGATCGCCAGTAGGATGGGCACCGCATGCCAGAGTCTTTGGCGGATCGGCGGGCCGTCATCCTCCGATGTGAGGGCGCGGACATAAAGCCACAGCAACAGCGGCTGAGCAAAGACAGCGGGCACATGCAGGCTGTTGAACCGAGAAATCAGATAATCATAGGCCTCATCGGCGACCACCAAATCCACGATGACAAGTATTTCGCTGACCGATTGGGTCACGAAGAACAGCGCCAGCGGTACATAGACGCGCTGGTGGCGTTGATGCAGCAGCAGTTGATTGGTGCAGAACAGCGCCATGCCAAGGTGAAACGCCGACAAGGCCAGCAGATATTTATCGTCGACCATCGCGCGCCCGATCCTCAAAATCCCTCTCAGGGCTTTAGCAGTGGGCGGCGGCAAGGGACAGATCTGCGGGCGGTATCCCTGTCCTTGCCAGCAGGGAAGAACGCCGGACAGGGGCGAAGATGGGTCTTGGCGGCGGGCTAGAGCGGGGCGTCGTGGTCCGGGGTACGCTCTGCCGCAGCGAGCACGCGGATCGCCTCGACCCGGTTGCGGACGTTCAGTTTGCGGTAGATGGAATTGGCGTATTCCGACACGGTATGCGGTGAAATCTTGCAGACCGCCGCGCATTCCTTGGAGGTGAGGCCCTGGCTGAACAGATATAGCACCTCCCGTTCTCGCGGGCTGAGCCGGGTTAGGGCGGCCGGGGGCGGCGCGATCAAGGATCGGTCAAATCCGGCGGCCTCCGCATCCGGTTCGGCTGGATGAGGGGTGGGGGTGCTCTGGCGCAGCTCCTCCATACGGCGGTGAATGATCAGGCAGAGAAACCGCAGGCTGTCAGTCTTGCCCGCCACATGCGCGATGAAGCTGTCGCGCGTCCGCGCGGTGCCGAGGTTGAAACCGCCAAACCGATCTGACCCCTGCAGCCGCACCGGGATGGCAATGCCGGCGCGAAACCCGGTCTTGACCGAGGCCTCTTGGATGAAGGCCCTTTCCTCGGACCCCAGATAGGGGTGGTCGGAGAGGAATTCCGTGCCGGTGAACTGTGGCTCATAGCTGTTGCAGCAATGATCCAGAAACGGATCCTGATGGCTCGGCAGCTGTTCATAGATCTGTGGCAGGTTGGTGTGGATATGGGGATGGCTGCGATCGCCCTCCACGGTGAGGTAGATGGCATAGTCAAAGCCCATGGTGGCAAAGATCCGCAAGGCCTGCGCCCACAGCGCATCGGTGCTGTTGCAGCGTTCCAGACTGTCGATGTCGGTCCAATCCACAGAGATACCCCCTAATGTTAAGGGATAACACCTGCCCCGCGCCATTGCTAGCTTGGCCAAGGTGTTGCGTGTACCTCGCGCCGATTCTCGGACTGCTTCGGCTGAGGGCGCACGCGGTTCTGGTGACCTGCTGTGAGTGGCGGGGCATCCTTTTGTTTTTGTTAGACCGTGCTTTTGGTGTGAGGCCGGTGCGCGGCGGGGCAAAGACAGCAAAGCCTGATGGGCCTGTCCAGACGTCGCATTTCCGCATGGCGTATGGTCGGGGGAGGCGCAGGGGAGGGGCGAATTTAGCGGCCTTCACCACTGCCAGGGCCGTGGCATCGCTCGCCGGGGGGCAGGCCACGGCCAATTGGCGGCAGTTTTCCAGTGTTGGCAGTCTCCCCGCGTGCCCCCTTCCTCGCTACGGTGACTTGATTAGAGAGCGTATTCAGATCATATTGATGTCAATATTGATTTGAATAAGGGCGCCAATCTCCTCATGTCACAGATCTGGCAAACGTCGTCCTGGCCGCGATTTGGCTATGACCACGCACGTATTGAACCGGAACTGGCCCGCGCCGCCGAAGCGGTGGGCGAGGTGACGGGCCTTGTGCATGGGCTTGCGCCGCAGGAACAAGAGGATCTGCTGTTGCGCCAGATCGTGCAGGAGGCGATGGCCTCCTTCGGGATCGAAGGGGTGGCGCTGGATGCCAGCGAGATCGAGGCCTCGGTTGTGGCCTCGCTGCGCCATCGCGACCGGGCGGCGATCTCGCGGCGCTCGGATGCGGTGGCTGAACTGATGCTGACGGCGCGCAAGGCCGATCAGCCGCTGGACGGCGCCCGGATTCTGACCTGGCACCGTCTGTTGTTCACCGGCCTGGAGGTGGAGGATCTGGGCCGCTGGCGGCGGTTCGAAATGGAGATCGTGCGGTCCGCCACGGCGGGGCCGGGCGACGTTCTCTATAAGGCACCACCGCCGGAGCGGCTGGAGGCAGAGATGGCGCAGTTCCTTGATTGGCTGAATGCCGATCAGGGGGTGCCGGTGGCGGTGAAGGCGGCGCTGGCGCATCTGTGGTTTGAATCCATTCACCCGCTGTCAGATGGCAATGGCCGCATTGGGCGCGCCCTGATCGAACATGTGTTTGCCCGCAACCGCGCATTGCCGTTTTCGCTGTCGCGGCAGGTGGAGCGGGACAAGAAGGCCTATTACGAGGCGTTGCAGGCTGGGCGCAGAGAGCGGGCCGGGGGCAATCCGGACACTGGCGCGGCTGAAATTGACGCCACCGAATTTGTGCTGTGGTTTCTGCGTACGCTGACGCGGGCCGCGGCCTCAGCGCGGCAGGAGGCGGCGTTCATCCTGCGCCGCAACCAGTTCTTTCTGCGTTATGCACCGGTGCTGAACGAACGTCAGGCCCATGCGCTGCGCCTGCTGTTTGAGCAGGGGCCGGAGCGGCTGGCGGTCGGCTTAAGCGCCAAATCCTATCGCAAGATCACCAAGACCTCTCCGGCCACCGCCACCCGCGATCTGCGCGCGCTGGAAGCGGCCGGTGTGGTGACGCGGATGGAGGCCGGCGGGCGCTCCACCGCGTATGCGGTTCAGTTCTGATCTGTGGTCAGGCAGGGGCAACAGCAGAGGCCCAGGTCATCGCCTCAAAATCTTCGCGAAAGGCGAAGCGCTTCAGGTGGTTGTCGATGATCTGACGGGCATGATCCAGCTCTTCGGCAGTGGGGGCGGTGACCTCGGCGCGGAGCTGTTGATCCTCGGCGGTCAGGGTCGCAGGCCCCATGCCCAGGGCCACGGTGCCTGTGGTCTCGTGATGGGTGACGGCCACCTTATGGGCGAAATGTTTGCACAGCTGTTGCAGGTATTTGGAGGCATTGGGCGTGTCGAAATGGCCGCTATCCGTGAGCATCTGGCATAATCCTTAGTTTTTCTATCAGATTTGAAAGATAAGGTTTCGCCCACGCGGTGCAAGCCAATTTTCAGAAGGGCATGCGCGGTGCCGGGGACAGGCCAGCATCATCTACAGGATGTATTCTTGCTGACGCGGGCGCGCCCATAGAAAAGGCGCGCCCGCAGGTTATAGAGCGCAGGCGATCAGGCCGCTGCCTCAGAAGGAGACATTGGCCACCAGCGAGACGGAACGGCCCGGCTCTTTCAGTGTGGCAAAGCCGGGGTAATCGCCGCCATAGGTGGCGCGGTCGGCGTATTGACGGTCAAAGACGTTGTTGATCTCGGCGCGGATCGTCACGTTGTCGTAGGCCGCCGGGCGGTATTCGGCAAACAGGTTCAGCACCTCGTAGCCTTCCAGCTTGGTTGTGGCGTCAGCCTCATTCAGCTGCTGGTCGTAGTCGAAGGCCGCATCAATATGGCCACCAACAACCAGGTCCCATTGTGGCAGTTCCTGCTGCACCTCAAGCGCCAGCACCTGACCGATCGGGGCGCCGGAATCCAGCACGTAATAGCTGGAGGTGGCGGCGCCGTTGACGCGGGTTTCGCTGTCGGTGAAGGTCAGCCGCGCAAAGCCGCTGTCCCAGCCATAGGTGGCACCCAGATTGTAGCCCCGGCTTTCAAAATCATAGCTGGTCACTGTCGGGCCTGCGACATCGCGGGTGTCGTCGATCTTGGTCTGGAACACTTCGCCGCCGAGGGTCCAGTTGCCGCTTTGCCAGTCGGCACCGACCACCACATTGCTGGCACGGCGCGGTTTCAGGGCGGAGTAATCCCAGTCGCGGTAGAACAGGAAGTTATCCTCAATCCCGATGCCGCCAAAGACGTTGGAATAGCCGGCCCGCAGCGACAGTGCATCATTGACGTCATAGACGATGGAGAGATTGCCGCTCAGCCCGGAGCTGTCCTGCTCATAGGGGCGGCCGCTCTGGCCAAAATCCTGACCAGTGAAGGCGTTCCAGTCATAACGCAGACCGGCGGAGACCTTCAGCCGGTCACTGGGTTCCAGGCGGGCCTGTGCAAAGACGCCGATGGTCTGGCTGGTCTCGGAGGGGCGGTTGGTGCCCCAATAGTCGCCACTGGCGGAGCTTTTCTGGTCCTGGAAATCGATCCCGGCGGTGATGGTGTCGCTTTCTGACAGGTGGAAACGGTTCTGGAAGGTCGCGGAATAGGTCCGGGTCACACCCACGCTGGTCTCGGCGGTGCCAATGCTGCCGATCTCATTCTCGGAAAAGCCGATGGTCGCGGAGGGATCCCAGTTGCCGCCGCCATTCACGTTCTCATAACGCAGCGAATAGACGGTGCGTTTGGTATCATAGACGGTGTCCAGCGGGTTGAAGGAGGCGGTGCCGAAATTGGCGCGGCGGTTGCGCAGGGCGGTATCCTGCATCTGCTGGCCGGAGAATTCAAACCGGTGCCCGGTGTCGGTCTCATAGGCCAGTTTCAGCAGGCCGGCCGTCAGGTCGCTGCGGGTGCCGTTCACGATGTTGTCGGCACCGTCGGTGTAATCGTCACCGGTCATGCGCTTGCCATAAAGCAGGATTTCGAACCCGTTGGACTGCCCGGCCAGCGTCAGCGAGGTGCCGAAGGTATCGCCATTTTCGCCGTAGCTGAGGCGTGTTTTGCCGCCAATGGCCTGGCCTTCGGTCAGGATATCCTCGGCATCGATGGTTTCCATGACCACCCGGCCAGCCAGCGCGCCGGGGCCTGCATCGGCGGGGGCCACACCGGGATCAACCCGCACGGATTTCATCAGGCCGGGGTCAAAGGCATTGGCGCTGGCGTGGTGGAACACGCGGTTGTTCTGGCTGACGCCGTCCACCTGAACCGCCAGCTTCAGCATGTCGATCCCGTTGACATAGATTTTCTGTGCCACGGGAATGGCGCCGCCGACCGACACGGAGGCGATGCCCGCAAACAGATCCTTGAGATCGCCCATCGCGGCGCGCTCGATTTCAGCATCCGCGACATAGACGGCGGTGGCGCGGTCTGCGGCATCGCCATCGGCATCGCGCTGCTTCACGATGATCGGATCCAGCGACAGGACGCCGTCGTCCTCTGCGTGGCCTTTGGTTGCGGAAAACACCGTCAGGGCCGTGCTGCACAGCAGGCCGGTCAGGAGGATGGATGATTTTTGTGCTGTGGTATGTGCCATGGTAACCCGCGTGATAAACTGGTGTTAGCTGGGGGAACCTGGCTGCGCCCGCTTTGGGGCTGTCGGTCTCATAGTGAGCAATGCGGCCCCGTGCAAGCAGGGCGATAAAATTATTCTTCGGAGAGTGCCCGGACGCTGCGTCATCTGTCACGCGCGCCGGGGCGCGTGCGGGAATGGTCTCTGGACTTTTGCCGTCACCCGGCCTAACAAGCGGGCGATTTTGAGCCAGCCTGATTGCCAGCCGTTATCCATATGACGGGATTGAACAGATGGCAAAATGGACGCGATTGCAGCTGGCGGCTGCGCTGATGCTTGGACTGGCCGGTCCGGCCACGGCAGATCAGACCACAACAGAGACCGACCGCGCCACCGTGCCTGTCATGACGGCGTTGGGCCGGCGGGAGCTGCCTGCGCAGCCGCAGAAAATCGTGGTGCTGGACATCGCCGCCGTCGACACGCTGGCAGCGCTGGAGGTGCCCATCGCGGGGCTGCC
Source organism: Phaeobacter sp. S60 (assembly GCF_000826845.1). Lineage (NCBI taxonomy): Bacteria > Pseudomonadati > Pseudomonadota > Alphaproteobacteria > Rhodobacterales > Roseobacteraceae > Phaeobacter > Phaeobacter sp. S60. The sequence continues at coordinate 120 of NZ_JSWJ01000024.1, read as the reverse complement.
GTCGCGGCTTTATGTGGATTATCTGGACAAGCAGCAGGCCGAGGCGGCGCCGATGGGGACGCTGTTTGAGCCGGATTTCGAGGCGATTGCAGGACTGGCGCCGGATCTGATCGTGGCGGG
>NZ_JSWJ01000005.1:0-68433 GCF_000826845.1 Phaeobacter sp. S60 | reverse complement strand
CCGGTGATGAGGGCTTTTTTCATCTGCTATCCTTAAATCTTATGCGGTCGGCCGCGGTTTGGCACCTGGGCGCGGGGTGGTCTCAGCTTAAAACATGTTGCGGCGGAGTGGCAGCCGGTTTTCGCCCCAATACCCCCCCGGCATCCCCCCCTGTCCGGATCGGCAGGCGGGGTGCGAGATCCAGGCCGGCAGGCTCAGCTTTCGCGGAAGGCCCGGTTGAGATAATCGGTGAAGGGCTGCACCAGATAGGCAAAAGGCGTGCGGCTGTTGGTCTGGATAAAGGTCTCCACCGGCATCCCCGGCACCAGCACATTGCCCTCGGGCAGGCGGGCGGCCTCGCCTTTGTTCAGCCGCACCTCCACCACGTAGTAGCTGCGCCCGGTCTGCGGATCGATAAAGGAATCTGCCGAGATTGTGCTCACCGAGCCAAACAGCGTCGGCGTGGTGCGCTGGTTGAAGCTGGAGAAATTCAGGCTGACCTTCTGATTGAGATAGACCTGATCAATATCCGAGGGCGCCACCTGCGCCGAGATCACCAGAGGCTGGCTCTGCGGGATCAGATACATCAGCGGATCCGCCGCCCGGATCACCGATTTGCGGGCAAAGACATTGAGGTCATAAACCACCCCCGCCACCGGCGCGCGCACCTCCAGCCGGGACAGCCGCTGCAGGATCACATTGCGCCGCTCGATCAGCTCCAGCTCACGCACCTGCAGGTCACGCAGGGTGGTGATCGCCTCTTCGCGCCGCGCGCTTTTCTGGTTGAGGATCTCCAGGCCCAATTCGGTGACCTGCCCTTCGGCCTGGGCCTTCTGGGCGGTCAGCGCCCCGGCCTGACCGCGCAGCCGCGACTGTTCACGCTGCAGGGACAGCACCCGGCTGGACTGCGCCAGCCCCTGCGACAGCAGGCTCTGCTGGTTTTCCAGCTCCTTGCCGATCAGCACCAATTGTTCCTGCAGAGCCGATTGCTGCGCCTCGATCCCGTCGATCTGGCTCTGGATCTGGCCGATACGTTCCTGCAGGCGGCTGATGCGGGCCCGCAGATTGACCAGGCGCGCCTCAAACAGGCGTTTCTGCCCGTTGATCAGCTCTTCGGTCTGCACATGGGTGCCCTTCAGCTCAAACAGCAGCTCGGCAAAAGTGATCTCCTCGGCCTCATCCCGTTCGGCGCTATAGCGGCTGCGCCGGGCCAGGGTTTCGGCCAGCTGGCCTTCGACGATCTGACGGTCGGCCAGCAGCTCCGACGGCTCCAGCCGCAGCAGCAGCGCGTCTTCCTCAACCAGATCGCCCTCGCTCACCAGCACCTCATCGACAACACCGCCATAGGGGTGCTGCACCACCTGCCGGTTCTGCTCCACCTTGATGGAACCGGAGGCAATCACCGCGCCGGAGATTTCTGCCGTGGCGGCCCATTGGCCAAGGCCGCCGACCAGCAGACCCATGGCCAGCAACCCGGCAATGGTCAGCCCCCGGATCGGGTAGGATTTGGATGTATCGCTCATGATTTTGCCTCTGCCTGCTTTGGGGCTGGCTGTTTCTGGGGGGGCGTGGATTGCGCCGGTGTAGACGGTGTCGTTGCGGATGGGGCGGCAGCCTGTTGCTGGGCCGCCGGTTTCGAGGCCTGCTGCTGGGCCGGTTTCTTCTGCGCCACCTGCGGGTTCTGCAGATGCTCCCCCAGCACCGCGTCCTTGGGACCAAAGGCGCGCTGGGTGCCATTGTCCAGGATCAGGATCAGGTCACAGAGCTGAATCGCCGCCGGGCGATGCGCCATGATGATCACCGCGCGCCCGTCCTTCTTGGCATGGGAGACCGCCAGGTTCAGCGCCTGGCTGCCCTCATTGTCGAGATTTGAATTCGGCTCATCCAGCACCAGCAGCACCGGATCGCCATAAAGCGCGCGCGCCAGCCCGATACGCTGCACCTGCCCGCCCGACAGCCGGTTGCTGGCCACCCGCACCGGCGTGTCATAACCCTGCGGCAGGGTCAGGATCATATCATGCACCGCTGCCTTGCGGGCGGCCGCCACCACCTGATCGGGGTCCGGCATCATCGACAGGCGGGCAATGTTTTCGGCAATGGTGCCATCAAACAGCGTCACCTGCTGCGGCAGATAGCCGATATAGCTGCCCAGATCATCCATGTCATATTGATTGAGCGCCGCCCCATCGAGCCGAATCTTGCCCGAGACCGGATGCCAGACCCCGATCAGCGCCCGTGCCAGCGAAGATTTCCCCGCCCCAGAGGCACCGATCACCCCCAGCGCCTGACCGGGCTGGAGATTGAAATTCAGCCCCTGCAAGGCCGGCTTGGCCACCTGCCCCGGCGCCACCGGCGGCACCAGAGCCACGCCCTGCACCTCCAGTTTGGCCGCCGGGCGGGCCAGTTTCATCGGCGCCGGGCGTTCCGGGGTTTCGGTCAGCATCTGCGCCAGACGCTCCTGCGCCTGCATGGCCCGCTGCACCAGCGCCCATTGGCCGATCAGCGTCTCGATCGGGGCCAGCGCCCGCCCCATGATGATCGACGAGGCAATCATCACCCCCGGCGTCAGCCCTTCGGTCAGCACCAGATAGGCACCCGTGCCCAGCATCGCTGATTGCAGCGCCAGCCGGAAGGTGCGGGTGGCGGTGCTGAAGCCGCCGGTCATATCCGCCGCACTCAGCTCGGACCCCACCGCCTGGCTGCGCAGCATCCGCCATTTGGCAAAGGCCGCGCGGCGCATCCCCAGCCCCTGGATCAGCTCCGCATTGTTGCGCATCCCGTCGGAAACCTGATGCGCCGAAGCCGCCATCATGCTGGCGTTTTCCACCGCCGCCTTGGAGATCATCTGATTGGCCAGCGCAAAAACCACCAGCACCGCGCCCCCGATCAGCGCCAAAAGCCCCAGCAGCGGATGGAACACCGCAATCAGCCCCAGAAACAGCGGCGTCCAGGGCAGATCAAAGAACGCCGACACGATGGGCGAGGACAGCGCCTTCTGCATCGCTTCCAGATCCCGCAGCCCCACTTTGGCGATGTCGTCATTAAACCCCGCCGCCGATTTGTCCTGCACCGCGTTGAACACCCGGGTTTCCAGCTGGTCATGGAACCGCGCCCCGACCCGCGCCAGGATCCGGCCGCGCACATAGTCCAGCACCCCCATGATCAGGAACAGGAACCCCGCCAGCACCGTCAGCGCCACCAGCGTCTCCAGCGAGCGGCTGCCCAGCACCCGGTCATAGACCTGCATCATATAGAGCGGGCTGGTCAGCATCAGCAGATTGGCAAAGAAGCTGAACACGCCAATCAGCCAGAAAGCACCGCGATTGCCCCTGCGGGCCTTGCGGATCTCACCCAGGCCGGACTTATGCCCGGATCCGGAATGCTGTGCAGAGGTGCGTGCCATGACATATTGCCTTTGTCGGGGGCGCCCGGAGGGGCGCCCGAAAGTAAGAGGACCAAAAGACCCGGCCACCCGCAACAGAGATCTGGACAGGCTGGACCGGGGTCAGGGGCGGATATGCCCGGACAGGCCCGGATGCACAATGGCTCCCTGCGGCACCGACGTCCGGACATCTTTGACAGGGTCAAAAGCACAGCCGTCCAAGGCTTGTCAAACAGCTCCCTCCGCCCCCGCAACAATAGCCGACAGGCGCGGCGGCGCCGCATCACCCGCCAGGCGCAGTCGCGCACTCAAAACGGGGGCAGCCCCGCCGCCACAGACCCGTCCAAACCCCGCCGCTCCGCCTCGCTCAGATTGACATCCGCCCCCCCCTTCGCTAAAGCCCGACAGCGCATCCGGCACCTGCCGACCAAACTGGAGCAAGCCCTTATCATGTCACAGGTTTCCTCTCAGACCTCCGGCAGCAAAACCGTTGCCGAGACCGCGTTCGAGGCCCGGTTTTCCCCCCGGCTGGTGGCGGCAGAGACCTATCACGATCCCAATGACGTGATCCTGTTCATGCATATTCCCAAGACCGCAGGCATGTCGGTGGGCAAGGCGCTGCAGGCGGCCTTTGACATCTTTCACCCGGTCTCCTGGGAGAACACCAACCAGTCCTTCCGCAACAAGACGCGCAAGGCGCTCTACCGGCGCAGCGATGAGGCCAACCCCTGCCGTCAGGTGCTGATGGGGCATTTCGCCTGGTCTGACGTGATGTATTGGCGCCATCAGGAGCTGCCGCTCAAATGTGCCACCATCATCCGCGACCCGCTGGCTCGCTTCGTGTCGAACTACCGTTACAACACCTCCGACAAACACCCCCAGCACAAAACCTTCGCCGCGCGCTTTCCGACGCTGGAATCCTATGCCCGCGTGCTGCCTTATGATTACCAGCTGTCGCTGATGACCGGGGCTTTCTACTCCTTTGATCACGCGCTGGAGAAACTGAACGCCGCCTACAGCTTTATTGGTGTCACCGAACATCTGGGCGCCTCGCTGCAGCATTTGCGCCGCAGCCATGGTCTGGCGGAGCTGACCGAGCACCGCGAGAACACCGGCACCAAGGCCAAAGCCGCCGAAGACATCCCCGATGCGGTGCGCAATCTGGTGGGCGAGAAAAGCCGCAACGACACCCGGCTGCATCAGCTGGTGAGCCGCTGCTACAGCTGAGCCGCCGTCACGGTTTGATGGCACCAGCTGAACGCGCCGGGCTTATCTGACCGGGCCCGATACTGCCCCCGCTTTGGGGTCGGGCTGCCCATGCCAGAGCCCCCCTGCAGCCCCGTATTCACCCCGAATCCACCCCGAGTCTGCCCCGATTCCACCCGCCCGCTGCGGGCGGGCACAGCCCTGCGCTGCGGCGGGGAGATTCTCCCGCAGCTCCCCGCCGCAAGGGCAAATCTGGCCGGTTGCGGCAGGGTTTTCGCCGCTTCGGGGCACTACCACCTTCCTACGTCGAAAGAGGTAGTGTGGAGAAAGTGAAACTTATTCCCTCAAAATCCACCTGAAGCCACCAAAAAAGCAGATTAATTTAAATCGAACCTTTATTCCCGCGAATAGGAAGTGAAAGAAATCGCACCGCTCATTTAAAACGCTTGGGCGGAATGTTGAAAAATGAAAACTCGTTTTGATCGGGGTGGCAAAAACCACACACCTACAGGGAGAGGATGAGCCACAGGTCAGGTATTCCCTACCCTTATAAGATGTATTAAAAAAGAGTTAACAAAATGCGCAGGCGCTTCGCAAAACGTCAAGTTTACCGGCGAAACCACACATAAATCCGCCATAGCTCCCGCAGGCCCGCCGCAACGCACCCCCATTCGGGCAAGAAATTTGCAAAAAGACCCCGCCTTTTCAACCCCTAAAATGGTTAAATTCGCTGCAAGCCGCCAGTTTCCCACAATGGGGCAGCGTGGCACGCAGGGCACGATTTCGACATCCCTGCAATTCCTGAGCCCGCCTGCGCAAGTTTCCTTGACAATAGACCCCCATCCAGAGAGACAGAGAGCGGTAAAACCTTTGCGGGCATAAGGCAGGCGCGTTTGTTCGCAGAAATCGACGAGCATTACTACGGAGTAGAAAATGGCTAATATTAAACTGACAGAAGCCGACGACAAACTGGCATCCGGCACTGAAGGCAATGACGTTATCACTGTTGCACGTGCACTCGATATCGACCCTTCAGACAGTCTGATCGATTCGTTCGACGGCAACGGTGGTGAAGATTCACTGGTACTGGGCGCAAACACTCTCGCGAGCTTTATCGAGATTGCTTCGGGTGTGGATGGCGTTGACTACGATTCGACAAACGACGAATGGACTCTGAGCTCTGACAACACAGTCACAACCGACGATGTTATCGCATCTAACGGTGTGAACAGCATCACATTCTCTGACGGCGTAACTCTGGTTGGCGGCACTGCGGCTACCGGCGTGACACAGCTGAACGGTACATTCGGTTCCGGCAACGGTGTCGACGGTGTCAACGCCGCATACTATGACTGGACCGGCGCGACGATGGCCGCAGCCTCTACTCTGCTGACCGACTTCACTACACTGGTGAGCATCAATGGCGTTGCTGCTGCGACCGCCGGTACCTCCTATGAAATCGACGAAGGTACCTTCACCATCAGCGGAACCGCAGTTGAGTTCCAGCCCACTGATGATGCAATTTCTGCACAGGGCTCCGTTGGTGAGACCGCCACCTTCAGCTTCGATATTGTTGTCGCAGACGCAGACGGCAACGAACAAACCATCACCCTGAACTTCAGCGAAACCATTGATTTCGACGCAGGCGACAACACTTGGGATGCCGCCAACTCTACTTCCGGGAACGTCGACGAGAACGACACCACTGATGAGGGTGACGACACTTTCAATGGTGATGATCGTGGCAACGATATCACAGCAGGCGCCGGCAATGACACCATCAAAGGTGAAAATGGCGACGATGTGCTGGAAGGCGGCGCTGGCGTCAACGTGATCCGTGGTGGCAACGGCGACGACGAGATCACCAACGGCGACGACGACGGCAGCACCCTCGGCGGCGGCGCAGGTGACGATGACATCACCGGTGGCGACGGCGATGACATCATCTTTGGTGGCAACGGCAATGATGACAACCTCGACGGTGGCGACGGCGATGACGTCATCAATGGCGGCAATGGCGCTGACACTCTGATTGGCGGCGCAGACGAAGACACCCTGAAAGGTGGCGACGGTGCTGATGATCTGGACGGTGGCGACGAAGCCGACGAACTGCGTGGCGGTGCTGGCACAGACACCGTTGACGGTGGTGCTGGCGACGACGTTATCTACACCAGCCTTGACGGCGACGAGCTGACCGGTGGCGATGATGATGACACCTTTGTCCTGAAGCTGGGCACAGGTGAAACCACCATCACCGACTTCGATGGCTCTGGTGACGATGTCCTGAACATCTCCGAAATTGCCGGTGCAAATGTGCTGGAAATTCTGGCGAACGCCTATGAGATCGTTGATGACCAAGGCACTGTTGGCTCCGATGATGTGAGCAAGGTCGTGATCGCATTGGATGCAGACACCACGGTTATCCTGGAAGGTACCAGCATCGCATCTCTGGGTATCGACGACTTCTCCTCCGACGCACTGGCGTAAGCCTCTGTCACATGTCTTCGGAAAGGCCCCGCTTTTGCGGGGCCTTTTCTTTTGCGCAGATCCGGGCTGATCTCTGACCTGATCTCCCATGACCGGCCCCGAGCCCGCATAAAAAATCCCCCCGCAATCTCTTGCAGGGGGGGATCAGATCACTGGTCAGCCCGGGTGGCCTGTGTGGTGATTAAAGCCGGTCATCCGGGTTCAGCGCATCCAGCGGCAGCTCCCGCGCCGCCATCTCCGCCCGCGCCCGCGCCTCAAGGTCGGCCAGCACCTCTGGCGTCACCACCGCGTCGCCTTCCAGCCCCTCGCCATTGCCCTCTTCGGGATAACGGCTGAGGTCACAGTCAAAAAACATCTCCGGCCCCTGCGGGTCATAGCGCGCCGCCAGCGCCCGGTTGATCGTGTCAAACCGCGCCAGAAACGCCGCTGCATCCTCCCGCGCAGGCATCAGCCGGCCATCATCCGGCAGCTCCTGCACCGCCTCGGCAAAGCTTTGGCGCGGATAGCCACGCTGGCGCAGCCACAGCCCCGCCAACAGCTGGCTGCGCGACCAGGCCGCGTTTTCCTGCGGCAGCTCCGGCGGCGGCGTCAGCCCCACCAGATGGTAGAAATCCAGCACCGTATCGCCGCCCACCAGATCGCCACGCTGGAACCGGCGCACGGTGACATTCCCGGCCCCGAACACCTGCTCCCACCGCGCCAGTTTGGTGGCATAGTCGAAATAGCGCATCATATGGGGCTGAAATTCCGGCAGCCCCTGGATCTGCGCGCCGTAAAACTGATAGGCCGCCCGCCCCATCACCACCTGTTTGCGGTGCGACAGCGCCAGCGCGTCCTGCCGCCGCAGATAGGCCACCACGTTGATCTCGTCAAAATGGGTCAGCAGCTGCTGGCGCAGCGCCTCCAGATCCGCGACATCCATCAGCCAGAACAGCATTTCGCTCGACAGGATACAGTCACCATGGCCACGATGATCGGCATCCGCCATGCGCCGCTCCAGAAACGGCCAACGCAATTCGGTGTGCATCCCCGCGCCCATGCCATGGCAGCGCACCAGCGGGTTGAAATCCACCCGCGGGCGGGCATGCAGATAGCTCCAGCAGCCCAGGGTCTTGTCGCTCTGCCCCTGTCGCAGCGCGGTCTGCAGCGAGGTCGACCCGGTCTTATGCGAGCCGATATGCAGCCACAGCCGACGGGTCATGCCGGGGCCTTGCCTTTTGTCTTGCGTTTGGCGGCAGCAGGCTGGGGTGTCTCGCTCTGGCTCTCAGGTCCGGCTTGCGCCGCCGCCAGCGTATCGCGATAGAGCCGGTCCAGCACCTCGCGCGCCGACGGCTCATCCTGCAAGGCCTGCATCCGGGCGCGCTGGCCGGTCTCCACCGCCTCGGCAAAGCCTTCCTCGCGCAACAGCCGCTGCACCACCGCGACGCTGTCGCGCACCGCCTGCAGCGGCGACCAGGCCACCAGCGTTTCCGGCGGGCAGATCTCAGCCTGCGCCCCCACCTCGGAGCAGATCGGCACGCAGCCGGCCTCAATCGCCTCATAACAGACCAGCGCCAGCCCTTCGTTCGACGACGGCACCAGAAGGATATCGCTCTCGCCCAGGAGGGCCGGCACATCGGTGCCCGCAGGATGCAGATGCACCACATCCGTCAGCCGGTAGCGGGTCAAAAGATGTTCCACCGCGCCGCGATAGGGCCCCTCGCCCACCATATCAAAGCGGAATTCCACACCGTTGCGCTTGCCCCAGGCACGCAGCCGCCGGATGATCGACAGCGCCACCACCGGGCGTTTCTGATGCACCATCCGCCCGACAAAGGCGACCCGGCAGCGGCTCTGCCCGGCCTTGATACGCACCGGCGCCACCTCCGCCCCGCGGCGGCTGTCATCCAGCAGACGCCCCAGCACCAGCTTGCTGCCATAGACCCGGAACCGCTCCTTGTAGAAGCGTTCCAGATCGCCGCTGATCACATGGTGATGATCGATGTAATTGCTCCAGACGCCCGAGATCCGCGGATAGCCGCCATCGGCGTATTCCACGATATGGGTGCTGTCGATATTGACCACATGCGGATGGCGCAGCTTGATTGTGGGCAAGGCATCATAGAGCGGCACGCAGTGATGATTGTGGGTGAGGATGATGTTTTCCTGCGCGATCAGCTGGCTGACAAAACCGCTGGTCTGGCTGCGCGGCAGGTAACGGTCGGTGCGGATCAACTGCAGGCGCGGATCATCGGGCAGTTTCGCCAGCAGCCGTTCGGGCCCCTGCTGACCCACCATGACAAACACCCGCAACCCGGCGTCCAGCGCCCATTGAATGCTGTCGATGCCAAGGCTCTCGGCACCGCCCACATCCAGCCAGTGCAGCCCGATCAGGATCGCCGGATCCTTGCCGCCATGGCGCCCCTCAGGGGCCATTTTCTGGGTTTCAAAGATGCCGCGTGAACAGGCCAGCCGGGAGAATTTATGCCGACTGGGCAGTTTGCGGAACCGCCGCGCCTCGATCTGATATTTCATCTGTTCCGCCAATATCGGCGAGAGCGCATGAATGGCCCGGTATTTGCGCGGCCGTTTGTGCCAGGGCACGCCGCCAGCACTTTCGCGCACCGCCACCTGGCGCGGCGAGGGAATGGTGACAAACACCCGTTTGCCCGGCAGCGCCGGGGTCTCCTGCGGTCCGGTGCGCAGGTTGCCGATATAGGTCAGCGCCATCATCTCGGCGCCATAGGCCATCTCCTGCGGCTGCACCGCCGGGGTCGGCAGCTTGGCCTTTTCCCACCACATATGGGTCTCGACCGGGGTCTCGGGATAGAGCGTTTCATAGATGAAACGGATCTGCGCGATCTCCTGATCGATATACTCTCTGTCCTGGGACATGGGGGCTCCTGCCTCGTGCTCTGTCTGCCTGCCTGTCGGCTTGTGCGATCTGTGGGGAACGGGCCTATATAGACGCCGTTTTCAGATGCTGGGTTTCAGACGTCCTGTTTCAGACGCCGGTGTCGGGATCGGGGCGCACGATGGGCGGATTAAAGGAACAGCCCTGCCAGATCGCCTTATAGACCTCCCGGCGCAGGGACTTTTCCACATTGCCCTGGCGCATCTGCCGACGCACCCCGCGGGCAAAGACAGCCACCCCGGCCCAGCCCTGTTCACGGCGGCGGAAAGACGCCTCATTGCGCGCGCCATAGCGGAATTTCCAGATATTGGCCTGGTTCACCAGCGAATAGTTCACGCCCTTGTTTTCCGGCACATCATGGACCACCACACTGTTGGGGCAGTAGATGCCAGGATAGGATTTGGCGATCCGCTGGGTGTATTCGGCATCATCGTACCAGATGAAATATTCCTTGATCGGAAAACCGTGTTTCTGGATCGCCCAACGCGGCACCAGCACCGAGACAAAGGAACAGGATCCGACCAGGAAATAAGGCGTCTCGGGGCTGTAGAACCGCGGCCAGTCCCAGACCGTCGAAGGCGTGTTCATCTCGCAGAGATCGCCATTGGTCCATTTTACCGCCGAACAGGCAAAAGACGGCCGCCAGGTGAACCGCGCCTCGAAATCCTTGATGCCGGTCAGCAGCAGCTCGATGGCATTGGGCTCTGGGTAGGCATCATCATCGCTGAACCAGATGTAATCATAGCCTTCCTCATAGGCCACCCGCGCGCCCTCGTAAAAGCCGCCAGCGCCGCCGATGTTCTCCGGCAGCCGCACATGCTGAAACCGGGGGTCGTCCTGTTGCAGTTGGGTCAACCAGCTGCCGGTCTCATCGGTGGAGGCATTGTCGATCACAAAAACCCGCTCCGGCAGGCAGGTCTGCGCCTGCAGGGCCGCGATCACGCGCTTCAGCTTGTCCAGCCGGTTGTAGGTCACGATGACCGCAGCAAGGGAGGAACGGATATTCATGGCTGATCCTTCTGTGGCGCAGCGCCTGCGGCGGCATCTGCGAGGACGCGCGCGGGCGGTGACGGTGGTGTCTGGGCCGGCGTGTCAGATGTGGGTGTGGCGCTCTGGGTGGCGGGAGAGGCTGCGGTCTCGGATCCGGCAGGCATCTCTGCATCCACCTCCGGCTCCAGCGGATCGCCGTTTTCATCCAGCCCCAGACGCGCGTTCTTGTGCCGTTCGATATCCTTGATCCGGTGGCTGTGGAAATAGGAGGGCCATTTGCCCTGCCGCTCCAGCATGCCTTCGATGATCTTGGCCATGACGGTCAGGTTGCGCAGATGTTCGGGGCTGAAAAACTGGCTCGGATCCAGCGACGGGGCGCGCGGGGCGGATTGTTTTTCCATGTCGCGCAGCGCATTGCGCAACAGCGGCCGGCCGCCGAAGAATTCGGCATCCATAACCTCGGCATCGCAGCGATAGGCAGCGGTGGCGGCCTCGGCCAGATCGCGTGCCATCACCAGTTTGCGCACCTTGGCCTCGCTGTCGCCGCGCGAGCGGTCCAGCTGGCGCGACACTTCCCAGCCCAGCGTATGGCGCAGCCAGGGGTCCTGTTCCTGAAACTGACCTTGCAGGAAATACATCAACGCCAGCTCGCGCACGGTCATGGCCTGGTTTTCCGGCTCGAATTCCTCCACCGTGCAGGGCCGCCCGTCAAAGGCCACCTCGGCAAAATCATCCAGCACCGAGCCGTTTTTCAGCTCCTTGCGGATCATCGGGCGCAGGGTGAAATCCTCGCCGAACAGCTGGCGCCACTGGGCAAAACGTGGCGCGTAGTGAAAGCGGCCGTTTTGCAGATTGTGGTCAAAGAACTCCTGCATGCTGCCCCGGTACCAGCCGATCTTGATCTGCTCGGCATAGCTCGACAGGATCCGCTGCGCATGGGGGCGCACATAGGCCACGATATGGATGCGATCGGCGCAGCCGCGAAAGAAGGTCTCGACCAGATCGTGAAATTCCGGTGCCGGGATATTCTCAAACGCCTCGGCAGACAGCACCGCATAATCCGCATCCGAGGCCGCGATCTGGGCGGCCACCTCTGTCAGACCGTCGCGATCCTCCAGATGTTTGGGCAGGGGCGTGCCCTTGCGATAGCTGGTGATAAACCCGGTCAGATAATTGTGGTTCATCTTGGCCGGGTAGAGCAGCTTGGCGTCATGCAGCTGAATGCTCCCCACAGCCAGCGCGTTCTGGATGGTGGTGGTCCCGGTCTTGTGGTCGCCGATGTGAATCACAAGCGTCTTGGGTCTGGCTCCGGTCTTGTCGCTCATCGGCTCCATCTCGTTACTTCATCAGCCTTATTTTCCGGCGCCCAAGCCCTACTCTAACATCCCCCAAGCGTCCAGACCAAGCCGCCCGCCGGGCCCGCTAAGACCGCCTACAGCGCAGATTTCCCACCGGTTTCGGACAGGATCCGCTCAGAGTGGCGCCACAAAGAACGCAGGCGCCCGGTTGCCTGCCTCCGCCGCCGCCAGAAAGCCGCGCGCGGTGTCCAGCGCCTCGCGGATGGTCACATCCATATCGAGATAGCGATAGGTGCCCAGACGCCCCACAAAGGTGACGCCTTCGGCCTGTTCAGCCAGCGCCACATACTCTCCCAGCAGCGCTTTCTCCTCGACCTGGCGGATCGGGTAATAGGGAATATCCTCCGGCTCTGCGGCGCGGGAAAACTCGCGGTAGCAGACCGACCCGTCATGGCTTTCCCAGGGGGCGAAATGCTTGTGTTCGGTGATGCGGGTGTAAGGCACGGATTCCTCGCCGTAGTTCATCACCGCGCAGCCCTGGTAATCGCCCTGATGGGTGAACCGTTCGAAATCCAGCGTCCGGTAGCCGAGCCGGCCCAGCTGGTAGTCGAAATACCCATCCAACGGCCCGGAGTAGAACACATGGTCGTAATCTGCCGCCTGCGATTGGTCAAAAACAGTCTCTAACTTGACCGTTATGCCCGGATGATCGAGGATTTTTTCAATCATCGCGGTATAGCCGTTCTCCGGCATGCCCTGATATTTATGGAAGAAGTAATTGTCGTCGTAGTTGAACCGCACCGGCAGCCGTTTCAGGATCGAGGCCGGCAGTGCGCTTGGCGCCACGCCCCATTGCTTGATGGTGTAGCCCTTGAAAAACGCCTCATAAAGATCGCGGCCCACAAAGCGCAGCGCCTGCTCTTCAAAGGTCTGCGGATCGGTGATGGAGGTATCGGCCTGCTCTTGGGTGATGAACTCATGCGCCGCTTCGGGGCGCAGGGTCTTGCCAAAGAACTGGTTGATGGTGTGCAGGTTCACCGGCAGCGAGAACACCCCGCGCCGCCCTTCGGGGTCCAGGCTGGTGGTCTTCACCCGGTTTTTATAGGGCAGGAAGGTCTCAAACCCGTTCACATAGTCCCAGACCTCCGCGTCATCGGTATGGAAAATATGCGGCCCGTAGACATGCACCATGACGCCGGTCTCCGCATCGCGCGCGGTATGGCAATTGCCGCCGATATGGTCGCGGCTGTCCAGCACCGTGATCTTGTGACCTGCCTCGGCCAGATGCCGTCCGATCACAGCGCCCGAAAGCCCTGCGCCCACCATCAGTATATTCACCCCGGCACCCCGTCCTGTTTGCGTCCCCTGCCCTTTTTGTCAAACAATCCAAAAGCATACAAGGATCGGTTTCAGCGCCGGCAAAGACCTGCATTTTACTTTGATATCAAGGCATTACGGGAACACCCGCCGGACATCTCAGCCCCCGTCAGACCGCCATCAGGCGGTGATGCTCGGCAATGGCCTCATCCAGATCGCTGAAATAGCGCAGCCGGCCATTATCCAGCACCAGGCCGGCATTGCAGAACTGGCGCAGCTGGCGCATCGAATGATTGACCAGAATGGCGCTGGAATGGCGCATCCGGTCGGTGAAGATATCGCGGCTTTTGCGCTTGAAGGCGGCATCGCCCACCGCCGTCACCTCATCCACCAGATAGGTGTCAAACTTGATCCCCATGGAGGCGCCGAATGTCAGCCGCGCCCGCATGCCGGAAGAATAGCTGCGCATCGGCATGTGGTAGAATTTGCCCAACTCGGCAAAATCTTCCACAAACCCCACCAGATCATCGGTATCCACGCCGTAAATCCGCGCGATGAAGCGGACGTTTTCCGCGCCGCTCAGATCGCCGTGAAACGACGCCGCCAGCCCCACCGGCCAGGAGATCGACCCGTCGGAGATGATCTCCCCATGATCGGGACGCATGGTGCCCGCCACCAGCTGCAGCAGGGTGGATTTGCCCGCGCCATTGCGCCCCAGAAGCGCCAGCGACCGCCCCGTCGGCAGGGTCAGGTTCAGATTGTCGATGACTACCCGCCGCTCGCCCTTGAGCCAGAAGCTCTTGGTCAGATTTTCAAACCGGATCACCGCCCTGCCCCCTCGACTTAACTGCGATCGCGGATCGAATAGTAGATCAGCGTCAGGATCGACCAGGTCAGCAGCAGGAACAGCCCGGCCAGGGCGGCCAGCACCGCGCGGCGGGGATATTCCGCCTCGGTGGCACGGGTGGGGTTGATATAGGTCGCCAGATAGCGGCTCTGACGGGCGGCATCATCGCGCGCCACCTCCAGCGCCGTCAGCGCCGCACGATAGCTTTCCTCGGCATATTCGCGGTCCACCGTCAGCCGTTCAAACTCGGAAATCAGCGACGGGTAATCCTCCCCGACGCCCCCGGTGTCGGTGTTGTTGGAGGTAAAGGTCTGCCGTTCGATATTGATACGGTCACGAATGACGTCGATATGCTGCTGCGCTTTCTTGATCCGGGGATCTGATGGGCTGACGGAGGCCAGCAACAGATCCTGCTCAATCAGCGCCTCGGCCAGTTGCTGCTGGAGATTGTTCATCACCCCCATGCGGCCTTGGATATCCGCCTCGGGATCGACAATCCGGGTGCGGGTGCGGAATTGGGTCAGCGATTGACGGGCTTCCTTCAGCCGCTCCAGCGCCTCGTCCAGATCGGCGCGGGCATAGCGCATCGCATCGGCGCGCGCCTGTTCGTTCAGCGCATTGATCCGGGTCTGGCTCTCCGCCACGATGGCTTTTGTGATCGCCTGCGCAGTCGCCGCATCAAAGGCCAGCGCCTGCACCTCGATCAGCCCCGAGCCGCTGTCAAAAGAGATGCCGACAATGCGCTGCCAATACCAGGTCAGATCCTCCAGCGAGGCCTCCGGCCAGAGCGCAAAGACCCAGTCCCGCGGCCAGAGCGCGCTGTAATGCCCCTGCAGATCCACGGCTTTGTCGACCGCCGCCACCATTTCCTGGCTCTGGATGAATTCATAGAGAATATCACTGTCCGAGGCGCTGCTGGTGCCTGCAAACTGCGCCAGACCGCCAAGCAGATCATTGGCGCCGCTGCTTTCCTGGCTGCGCACGGTAAAGCCGGCGGTGGAGGCATATTGATCCTCGGCAAAGGTCCAGAGGTAGATCATCACCGCCAGAAGCGGCGCCAGCACCAGCGCCACAAAGCTGATCACCAGCCCCCAGTGGCGTTTTTTCATACTGGCGGGGCGCGCCAGCGGATAGGCCGGGCGCTGCTCGGCCTCGGCAATGCGCGCTTCCAGCTCGGCCACCGCGGCCTCAGCCTTGCGCGCCTTGCGGCGCACCCGTTTCAGCTGTTTGACGGGATCCGGCACCCGCTGGGCGGGGGCGGCGGCCTCTGCCGTATTCGGGGCGCTGTCTGATGCTGTGGCAGCAGGAGAGACCGCGGGGGTGCCGGTCGCTGGGCTGGCTGCGGTCTCTGCCGCAGCCACCTCCTCTGAGGTCGCCTCATCTGAAGCGGGGCGTCCGGTCAGGGCCGACGGGGGCGTCTGTGTCATGATCAACCTGTCCTGGCCCAAAAGCACCCTGCCCCAAGCCGTTTGTCATTGTCTTTTGTTTCTCTCATAATACCGTTCGCGATCCGCGTTTCACAATGGGTATTCATGGGGTGTTCATGGCCAGCCTGTCTTCTTCTGCGCCCCCGGCTCAGCCCCGCCCGTCAAGCCCGCCAAAGACACAAGGCGCGGCACAGATCCCCGCTCAGATCCCCGCTCAGATCCCCACCAGCCCCGCCGCCAATCCGCACCAGCGGCACCGCCGCAGCATGGCGACACTGCGCACCGTGGCGGCACTGGTGCTGCGCGAGATGTCGACCCGCTACGGGCGCACCCCCGGCGGCTACCTCTGGGGCATTCTGGAACCGCTCGCCGCAATCCTGTTTCTGTCGCTGGGCTTCTCGCTGGTGATCCGCACGCCCTCGCTCGGCACCAGTTTCCTGTTGTTCTACGCCACCGGATTTCTGCCATTTAACCTGTATCAGACTCTCTCCGGCACCGTTGCGCGGGCGCTGGCCTATTCCCGCCCCTTGCTGCGCTACCCCGCGGTCACCTGGCTGGATGCGATCCTGGCGCGCTTTGTGCTGAACAGCCTGACCGGGATTGTCATCACCACCCTGCTGATCACCGGCATCCTTGCGGTGATCGACAGCCGCACTGCCATCGACCTGCCGCCGCTGGTCGAAGCCATCACCCTCGCCATGGTGCTGGGACTGGGCGTGGGCTGCATCAATGCGGTGCTGATGGGGCTGTTTCCCTTGTGGGATGTGGCCTGGTCGATCATCACCCGACCGCTGTTTCTGGCCTCCGGCGTGATCTATATCTACGAGGACCTGCCGCCGGTGGCGCAGGACGTGCTGTGGTATAATCCGCTGCTGCATATCACCGGCCTGATGCGCACCGGGTTCTACCCCACCTATAATGCCGATTACGTCAGCCATTCTTATGTGCTGCTGATCGGCCTGGCGCTGACCGCCCTCGGCCTGATCCTGATGCGCCGCTATCACCGGGTGATCCTGAACCGCTGATCTGCGCTTTATTCGCGGGCCTCTGCCAGCACCTCGCCGTGGCTACGCCCCAGCCGGCGCAACAGCCCATCCTGCACCGCCAGCCAGGTCAGGCGTAGATAGGCCCGGCGCACGCCGGGGTGGTGGCGCACTTTCAGCACCCATTTGGGCAGGATCAGCAACAGCACCGGCCAGAACAGCCAGCCCGCCGCCTGCCGGTACAGCAGCAGCAGATTGCGGTGATGGTAATAGACCTTCCACAACGGCCGGAACCGCTGACCGCTGTCGCCCCCGGTGAAGGTGGAGAAATCATGCTCAAACCGCACATCGGCGGCAAAGCAGATGCGCCCGCCCGCCGCACTCAGCCCCAGCGTATAAAGCGCATCATCGCCGTAGATGAACAGCTTTGGATCCGGGTAGCCCGCCCGCCGCACCGCCGCTGCTGAAATGAAGAACCCCACAAAAGAGGTCACATCAATCGCACTCAGCCCGCCCTCATAGGCGCGGCGCGGAATATGGAACCCATCGCGCCCTTTGCGCGCGGTGGAGAGGAAATGCCCGAAGCTCCAGAACGGATTGCGCGAGGGGCGGTTCATCTCGCAGATCTCGCCGCTCGGGAAATAGACCGCCGCCGCCACCGCGTCCCAATGGGCCAGCGCGCCGCTCTGCCCCATGGCGTGAAACGCCGCCAGCCCACCGGGTTCCGGGCGGCCATCATCATCCATCACCACCAGCCAGTCGGGTCTATGGGCCTCCATCGCACGGCGCATTCCCAGGGCAAAGCCCCCGGCCCCGCCCTGATTGGTGGCACTTGTGACCACATCAACCCGCGGATGCTCCGCCGCCCAGCCGGCCAGCCAGTCACCGGTCCCATCGTTGGAGGCATTGTCCACCACCACCAGCGCCGCCAGGTCCTCAGCGGGGCTCTCCAGCAGCCGCGCCAGCGTCACCTTCAGCTTCTCCAGCCGATTGTAGGTGACCACCACCGCCACCAGACGTCCGGCACCGGCTTGCTGCATATCGGCCTGCTGCATATCAGCCTGAGGCGCAGGCTCGGGGATCAAGGTTTCGTTCACAGCGACAAGGGCTCCTGCGGGCAGCGGCGGGTTTGGTTCAGAGCGCAAAACTCATAAATAGACCGGGCTGTCAATTCACCTGCCGGCGACAGGTTGGTTTCCCCCGCCGCAGGACGCATTGACACCCCGCGCCCAAGCCGCCACCTAAGGGGCATGAAAACCGCTCTTATCACCGGATCGGCCGGCTTTATCGGCTATCACCTGGCAGATCGGCTGCTGACCGCAGGCTGGCGTGTCATTGGGCTGGATTGCCTCTCGCCCTATTATGATGTCCGCCTGAAAGAACGCCGCCACGCCATGCTGGCAGCGCACGCCGGCTTCACGCCAATCATTGGCAAGCTGGAAGATCCCGGCCGCCTGATGGCACTGTTTGACACCCATAAGCCCGATGCGGTGATCCATCTGGCCGCCCAGGCCGGGGTGCGCCATTCGATTGATGCGCCGCGCGATTATCTTGAGGCCAATCTCATTGGCACCTTTGAACTGCTGGAGGCCGCCCGCGCCCATCCGCCCGCCCATATGCTGATCGCCTCCACCTCCTCGGCTTATGGCGCCAATACCCAGATGCCCTTTGATGAGCGTCAGCAGGCCGATCATCAGATGTCCTTTTATGCCGCCACCAAAAAGGCAGGCGAGACGATGGCGCATTCCTATGCCCATCTCTATGGGCTGCCCACCACGATGTTCCGCTTCTTCACCGTCTACGGCCCCTGGGGCCGGCCCGATATGGCGCTGTTCAAATTCACCAAGGCGATGCAGGCCGGTCAGCCGATCGATGTCTATAATCACGGCAGGATGAGCCGGGATTTCACCTATATCGACGATCTGGTGACCGGCATCACCGGGCTGATCGACGCGGTGCCGGGGGATCAGCCGGTCTCGGAACAGGACAATCTCAGCCCTGTCGCCCCGTTCCGAGTGGTCAATATCGGCGCCTCCAGGCCGACACCGCTGATGGAGTATATCGCGGCGCTGGAAACCGCGCTGGGACTCCCGGCCGAGAAAAACCTGATGGAGATGCAGGCCGGGGATGTACCGGCCACCTGGGCCGACACCAGCTTGCTAAGCCAGCTCACCGGCTATGAACCGCAGGTCAGTGTCGCAGAGGGCGTGGCGCGGTTTGTTGCCTGGTACCGGGCGTATTACAGCGACGCGGAAGGCTGATCCGGGGCAGGGCTAATCCGGGGCGACAGGCATCTCTGACCTGTCACCTTTCCCTAAAGACGCGCGCCGCAGGCCTGCCGATTTCTGTGAAATTGGCAGCAAGACTCTCCCCTTCAATTAGGTCAGCATGATTGACCAAATGTTTCGCACGCGAAACATTTGGTCCGAACCGGACCTATTTTGCCCACCCCCGTCAGCGGCCCAAAATTCCGGTTCCCGCCCCCCGCGCGCCCGTATATGTCTGATATCCAAAGCCCTCCCCCAAGCGAGGGCCATGAGGCAACAGCAAAGGACCACCCCCATGCGCATTGCAATGATTGGCACCGGATATGTCGGATTGGTCTCCGGCGTCTGTTTTTCCGACTTTGGCCATGACGTGGTCTGCGTCGACAAGGACGCCGCCAAGATCGCCCGGCTACAAGCCGGTGAGGTGCCGATCTATGAGCCGGGGCTGGAGGATCTGATGGCGCGCAATGTGGCGGCGGGCCGGCTCTCCTTTACCGATGATCTGGCCGCCGCCGTCGCCGAGGCCGAAGCGGTGTTCATCGCCGTTGGCACACCAACGCGGCGCGGCGATGGTCATGCCGATCTCACCTATGTGATGGCCGCCAGCGAGGAAATTGCCGCCGCCCTGCAGGGCTATACCGTGGTGGTCACCAAATCCACCGTTCCCCTCGGCACCAACCGGCAGGTGAAACAGGTGATCGCCAAATCCAATCCGGCGGCGGAGTTTGATGTGGCCTCCAACCCGGAGTTCCTGCGCGAAGGGGCGGCGATTGATGATTTCATGCGCCCCGACCGGGTGGTTGTGGGCGTGCAGAACGACCGCGCCGCTGAGGTCATGGCCGAGATCTACCGGCCATTATATCTGCGCGATTTCCCGATCCTCACCACCGATCTCGAAAGTGCCGAGATGATCAAATATGCCGCCAATGCGTTTCTGGCGACCAAGATCACCTTCATGAATGAAATCGCCGGTCTCTGTGAGCGGGTGGGATCCGACGTCAAAGAAGTCGCCCGTGGCATCGGGCTGGACGGGCGCATCGGCAATAAGTTCCTGCATGCCGGTCCCGGCTATGGCGGGTCGTGTTTTCCCAAGGACACTGCCGCGCTGGCGCGCATCGGTCAGGACCATGCCTATCCGATGCAGATCACCGAAACCGTGATGCGGGTCAATCAGGAGGTCAAGGCGCGGATGCTGGAGAAGCTGCGCGACGCCTGTGACGGCAATTTCAACGGCAAGACCATCGCGGTGCTGGGCGTCACCTTCAAACCCAATACCGATGACATGCGCGAGGCGCCGAGCCTCACCATCGTGCCGGCCCTCATTGGCGGCGGCGCCAAGGTGCGGGTGGTGGACCCGCAGGGCGAGGCCGAGGGGCGCGATCTGCTGCCCGGTGTCAAATGGGAGGACGATCCCTATAAGGCCGCGCGCAATGCCGATCTGGTGGTGCTGCTGACGGAATGGAATGAATTCCGCGCCCTCGATCTGAAGGCGCTGGCGCGCAAGATGGCGCAGCCCCGGATGGTGGATCTGCGCAATATCTACACCGCCAAAGCCGCCAAACGCGCCGGGTTTGAAACCTATGTCGGGGTGGGCCGATAAGCCCGCCGAAACCTATCTCCCAGAAACGCAAAAGACCCTGATACGCCTGTATCAGGGTCTTTTTGCATGCTCTTGTCAGGCTCCGTTCAGCGGCGGCGCAGCCAGGCCTTCAGATCTTCCATCAGTGTCGTATCCACTGCCGTGCCGGTGAGTTCGATCCGCTGCTGACCGGGGGTGAACCCCAGCCGCACGCCCGCAGCGGCTTGCACGCTCACCCGCTCATCCGCGCCAATGTGATCCGCAGGATCAAGGCTGCGCACCCGGGGCGCCGGGGCAGGCTGTTCCGCAGGAGCCGGCGCCCGCTCAGACGTCGGGACGGCAGAGGCCGCTTGATCCACAGCGGGGCCCGGAATCTCACTCCCCTCATAAGCCGCCAGCAGCTGGCTCAGCACCTCCTGTTCCGCCTCTGCCGTGGGGCGGGCGGTGGCGCGCAGGGCCGCGACAACCTCATCGGCAAAGCCGGGCGTATGCGCAAAAGCGCGCGCCAGCCCCAGCCCCAGTTTCTCGCGGATGGCGGTGGGAAACAGCAGATCCTCATCCAGCGCCTCAACCAGGGTGACAAAGCTGCCGATCTTGGAGCGTTTGGCGCGGGTGGCATTGGCAAACAGCGATTGCAGCGCATATTTCTGGCTGCTGTAGACCCCTTCGCGCAGCGCCCGCACCGCAATGCGGGCCCGTTCATAGTGGGAGAGGTTCACCCGGATTTCGTTTTCCTCAACCATCGCCACATAGGCGCCCTCAGCGCCATCGGGCTGGATCACCAGCGCCTTGATGGTGGCAAAGGCGGGATCGCCGGTTTCGGCATGCAGCCTGCGCATCGCCCGCAGACGGCGCCAGCCGGAAATCAGACCGTGGGTCTTGCCATCTGCGGTCTGGCCCAGCTCGACCACCTCGATCGGGGTCTGCTGGCCACGGGCGCGCAGGGATCCCACCAGCGCCCCCATTTCCTCCTCGTCCTGTTCCAGCCGGTCGCGCACCAGATGGGTCTCATCAATGGCCTCAAGCGCGATCTCCTCGATCATCAGCCCCTTGGCGCGGGCGGTCTCCAGCACCGCTGTCAGCTCCTGCAGCGCGCCCTCTGTGGCGGCTTCGGAGGCGACCTGCGCAATCGGCGGCGCTGACAGCGAACCGGGGCCGCCGAGGGCGGATTTGCTCTCCGGCGCGGTGCTGAGATAGGTCGGCTGTGCCGGGGAAAGCCGTTTGCGTTTTGCCATCTGCCTGTCCTTTTTTGTCGCGCCTAGTCTGATCTCTGCGGTCCTGTCTGCCCTTGGGGGCCGCCGGGGTCACAGTATGGGGCGCGGTGTGTTTTTAGCCCGTTACTGCGCCGCGCGCTGCATCTGCAACTCATCCCGGCGCCAGACCGCCAGCAGGAGCCGCTTGAAGGCCGCATAGGTGGCGTCGAAGGTCTCGCGCCCGCGCGCATAGGTTTCGCGGTTGAAATCGCGGTAATCGGCCTCGTAGATGCCATTGACCTGCTCGCCGGCCTGACCGATCAGCGCGGTGTAATCTTGCCGGTGCGGCGACAGGGTGGGGCCCAGATAGGCCTGCATCAGGGCTGCCAGCTCCCCCTGCTGGGCGCTGTCATAGCGGGTGATCACCGTGCGCACCGCATCCCATTCAAAGGCAATCTCCGGCCGCCCCAGCGCGCGCGCGGCCAGGTTCTCACCCTCCTCGATGGAGGCGAAGGTGGAATGCAGCATATCGAAAAACCGCCCCGTACTGTCGAACTCCAGAAAGGACGCGCCCATCGGCACCAAGAGGATATCCGCCGCCGACAGCCCGTTGATGGTCAGGTAGCCAAGGGCCGGCGGCGTGTCGATGAAGATCACGTCATATTGGTCCAAGACCCCGTCGGCCTCCAGCCGTTCGGTCAGCGCATCCCAGAGCTTCCAGCTGCGCGCGGCCATGCGCCAGACCGGGATCTGGAATTCCGCCCAGTAGAGGTTCAGCTGCGCGCCGATGAGATCGATATTGGGCCAATGGGTGGGCTGGATCACATCCGCCGCCGTCATCTCCATCGCTGCCGACAGGCTGTCGTCCAGCGGCTGGGGCGCATCGCCGCGATCCAGACGGCGCTGGTTTTCCAGCCGCAGGTGATCGCCGTAATGGCGCGCCAAAAGCGGGAAGGCGGTTTGCCATTCATCCTCCACGCGGCCGCCAAAGATCGAGGTCATCGAGCCCTGGCTATCGAGATCGATCACCAGCACCTTGTAGCCATCCAGCGCGGCTGACATCGCCAGATGGGCTGCCGTGGAGGTCTTGCCCACGCCGCCTTTGAAGTTGGCCACCGCCACCATTTTGGCGGGCAGCCCTTCGGGGCGGTAGGGTTGGTAATCCTTGGCCTTGGAGCCCTGGGCGGCGAAATGCGCCCGCAGCCGCAGCACCTCGTCGAGGGTGAACCACTTGGCGCCGCCTTCGGTTTCAGAGCGGCCCTGCGGCAGTTCGGGGTTGGCCTTCAGCACCCGGCGGAAATGGGCCTGGGCGACCGGAATCAGATAGCGGGTGATTTCCCAGGTGGAGAACAGGCGCAGCGCTTTGCGCCCCTCTTCGTTCATGCCCCGGCTGGAGAGATCCGCCCGGCCCCGGGCGCAGGCCTCGGCGATATCGGCAAAGCCACCGGTGCTGGTGGGCGCATCCAGATCGCTGAGCGCGCTGTCGGGATCGATGTTGAAATAGGGGGGCAGCCCGGCCGCGCCGCGGCTTGGGTCTTTCTTCTGGGTCTCTCGTGCCATTGCTCTCATGCCTCTGCCTGTGCCCCTTCCATCCGGACTGCCCCCGAAGGGCAGCCCGGATGTGCGGCCTTTTACGGATGATAGCAGAAAACAGCGCACATGAAAGATATATGCGCATCTCTTTTGAATTTTCTAAGCAAATCCGGGGGTTGCGGCGTCAAAATCGGGTGGCTCTGGGGCGCGACCGGGGGTGATTTTTCCGGCGTCGATTTTTTCTACCTGTTATTATTGAGTTATATATAAGTTAAGGCGCAACACCCATCGGCGCAAAGCCCTTTTTTCATTGGCGATGCGGGACTTTTTTCAGGGCTTTGCGATTCTGAAACCCCGATAGACTGACTCTGATCCCCCGAAGCAGTGACTCTGAACCCCCGTTGAGAACTGGTGTGGATAACTTTAGGGTGGGCGTAATCAAAACCACGAAGACGCGAGTCACCCCGAAAGAGGCCATAAGGCCCGCACAGACGAGGGGCGGCAGAGCAGACAGGACAGTGACATGGCAGGCCAGATTTCAGGCCAGATGACCGCAGGCGGCGGGGCGCAGGGCGGGGATTTTTTCCTCTGCGATATCTTTGATGCGATCCCGAAAAACGATCTCGCCTCGATGGAACACCCGCTGTTCTCGCTTGGCACACGGCCGGACCGGCGGATTCTGAACTACGAACACAATGGTGCCGAGATCACCGTGGTGCCTTCGGTCAAAGGGCTGGCGACGATCCACGACAAGGATATTCTGATCTTCTGCATCAGCCAGCTGATGGCGGCGGTGAACGCGGGCCGCCAGGTCAGCCGCACGCTGCATCTCACCGCCCATGATCTGCTGGTGGCGACCAACCGCGAAACCTCGGGCGATGCCTACCGCCGTCTGCGCGAAGCCTTTGAGCGGCTGGCCGGCACCCGCATCACCACCAATATCGTCACCGGCGGTCAGGAGGTCACCAGTGGCTTTGGCCTGATCGAGAGCTGGGAGATCGTGCGCAAGGCGCGCGGCGGGCGGATGGTCAATGTGGTGGTGACGCTCAGCGAATGGATCTATCGCGCGGTGCTGTCGAAATCGGTGCTGACCCTCAGCCGCGATTACTTCCGGCTCAGGAAACCGCTGGAGCGGCGCATCTATGAGCTGGCGCGCAAACATTGCGGGCGGCAGGACAGCTGGCAGATCTCGGTGGAGGTGCTGTTGAAGAAATCCGGCTCGGCCTCGCCGCGCCGGGTGTTTCGCAAGATGCTGCGCGACATGATTGCGGCCCAGCCCTTGCCGGATTACGCGATGGAGGAGCTGCCGGGGGATCTGATCCGGTTTTCCCAGAAACATGCGGTGCTGGACAACAGCCAGCGCCCGCCGGTGCTGAGCGCGCGCACGCTGGAGCAGGCCCGCAGCCTGATCCCCGGCGTGGATGTCTATGCGCTGGAGGCCGACTGGCGCACGATGTGGGTGCGCTCTGGCGCGCCACGGCTGCGGCGCCCGGATGCGGCCTTCCTTGGCTGGGTCAGAAAACGCGCGGCAGAATAGGGCAGGGCTGGCTCCTTTGTCAGAGCCACATATGCCCTCAGATATAGGTCAGCATTCCTGTCTAAATGTTTCGCACGCGAAACATTTGGTCCGAACCGGACCTAATTTGCAACGCGCCGCCAGAGGGTGTTTGCCCACATAAAGACCCGCCCGGCCAGGGGCCAGGCGGGACGAAAGGATGGCTGATCAGGTCCCCCCCAGGTATGAAACGCCAGACGCCTTACCGGCCGCGCATCCCTGATCAGCCACTCCCCTCTCTCAAGGCGTTCGACATGCTGCGCAGCACCGGGCTGAGCAGGTAATCCGCCAATGTCTGCCGGCCTGTCTCGATCATCGCCTGCGCGGGCATGCCGGGCAGGGTTTTGACATTGGGCAGCGCCGCCAGCTCTTCGGGCGGAATGCGGATGTGAACGCGGTAATAGGGAATGCCGCTGTTGAGATCGGCGATACTGTCAGCGGCCACCATCACCACCTCACCTTTCACCGGCGGGGTGGAGCGGAAACTATAGGCGGTGAGCTGCACCCGGGCCTGCCCGCCGGTCACCACCTCGTCAATGTCGGTGGGCGAGACGCGGGTTTCGACAATCAGATCGCTGCCCGAGGGCACCAGCTCCAGCACATTCTCGCCGGGGTCCAGCACCTGGCCCAGGGTGTTGATGGAGAGTTCCACCACCCGGCCGGCCTGCGGTGCGCGGATGGTCTGGCGCTCCAGCACATCCTCCGCCGCATCCAGCCGCTGGCGCAGATCCAGAATGCGTTCCTGCACCAGCTGGGTTTCGCTGGAAATCCGGTTCACCGTATCGCGGTGCACCTGCAGGATGCGTTCTTCGGTCTCGGCGATCCGCACCTGGATATTCTCGCTGTCGCTTTCCAGCGCGCCAAAGGTGCCCATCAGCCCGGTTTCCTGCAGCTGCCGGTCGCTGAGCCGGGTTTTGGGCACCAGCCCTTTTTCATAGAGCTTGTGCAGATCGGCGACCTCGCCTTTGATCAGGGTCAGCTGATCCTCGATAGCGGTGATCCGCGCCCGCCGCCCGTCGAGCTGCTTGCCCAGCTGAGAAATCCGGTCGCGCAGGATCTGCACCTGCCCCTCATACAGCGCGCGGTTGCTGGCAAAGACATCGCGCTGCACCTCAAACAGGGAGATCAGCTGCGGATCTGCGGCCATCAGCTGGTCCAGCTCTGCCGGGATCTCGATCTGATCGGCCTCGGCCAGTTCGGCCTGCAGCCGCGCCTGCTGGGCCAGAAGGCTGGCCATCTGGCTGGTCAGAATGGCGTGGCTGGCGCGCATCCGGCGCCCGTCCAGCACCGCGATCACCTCACCCTCGGCCACCATGTCGCCCTCGGCCACATTGATCTCGCGGACGATGCCGCCCTCCAGATGCTGCACGCTGAGCCGGTCGCCCGCCACGGTAAATTCCCCCGCAGCCACCACGGCGCTGGTCAGCTCGGCTTTGGTGGCCCAGAACACCAGACCGCCAAACAGGCCAAAGCCGCAGACCAGCATCCACAGCACCAACTGGCGCACGCGGGTGGGCGGGGTGCGGGGCAGGGTGAAGCCATCGGGCATCAGGTCCTGAAAACCCCGGCTCATGTCAATCTCGCTGCCCCTGCGGGGCACCAGATCTCTGCTGTCGCTGCGGCTCATGACTGGGCTCCTTCTGCGACACTGGCGTCAGCCCCGGTCCGGGCCTCACGGTGCGGCGTCAAATTGGTCACTTTGGGATCGCTCTGTGTCCGGCTCATCGGCTGGGCGGCGGCCTCGATGATCTGGCGGGCCTCGCCAAAGCGGGCGATGCGCCCCTCCTGCACCAGCGCGGCATGGCTGACCCGGCGCAACAGGTTGAGCCGATGGGTCACCACCACCACGATGGCGCCACGGGCGCAGGCCTCCTCAATGGCGGCGGCCAGCGCCTCTTCGCCTTCGGGATCGAGGTTGGCATTGGGTTCATCCAGCACGATCAGCTTGCGCTCCCCAAAGAAGGCGCGTGCCAGACCGATCCGCTGGCGCTGGCCTGCGGAGAGGAAGCTGCCGCGCGGGCCGACCTCGGCGTTATAGCCACCGGGCAGGGCCAGGATCAGCTCATGCACCCGCGCCAGTTTGGCGGCGGCCACCACATCCGAGGGTTTGGCGCTCGGATCCATCATGGCGATGTTTTCGGCAATGGTGCCGCGGAACAGCTCCACCTGCTGCGGCAGAAAGCCGATGTGGCGCCCGATCTGTTCAGGGTCCCAATCGGTGAGGGCGGCATCATCAATGCGCACATGGCCCCGCACCAGCGGTTGCAGCCCTACCAGCGCGCGGGCCAGCGTGGTCTTGCCAGCCCCCGACGGGCCGATCAGCCCCAGCGCATGACCCGGTTGCAGCGACAGGGTAACATCCAGCAGCAGCGGATCCTGCCGCCCCGGCAGCACCACGGTGGCATTTTCCACCGACAGCCGCCCGCTGGGTTCGGGCAGTTCCATCCGGTCGCTGGTGTCCTCGGCATGGGCCAGCAGCAGGTTCAGCCGCTCCATGGCGCTGCGCGCCTTCAGCAGGGCGCGCCAGCCGGCGATGGATTGCTCCACCGGCGCTGCCGCCCGGCCCAGAAGGATCGAGGAGGCAATCATCAGACCTGGTGTCAGCTGGTTGTTGATCACCAGGACCACGCCCACGCCCAGCACCGCGATCTGCAGCCCCATGCGCACGGTCTTGGCCAGCGAGGTCATCAGCGCAACCCGGTCGGTGACCAAGGTGCCAAAGAGGATCGCGGTAAAGGCGCGTCCGCGCCAGCGGCCGATCTGGGCAGAGGTCTTGCCCATGGCGTGGATGATCTCGGCATTGACCATCATTTCCTCAACCGCGGCATTGGTTTCGCGAGCGGCCTCCTCAGAGGTCTTGCCCGGGGCCCGCCCCATCAGCTCACTCATCACCCCCAGCCCCAGCAGGACCAGCAGCCCCGCCACCGAGACCAGCCCCAGAATCGGGCTGAACACAAAGATCAGCGCGATGAACAGCAGCGACCAGGGCGCATCCAGAAGCGCGATGAACACCGGGCTGGTGACAAAGCCGCGCAGATCCTGAATGTCGCGGATCGGTTCCGCCGTGCGCAGCTTTGCAGGCAGGTTGCCGCTGATCATGCCCTGCAGCACCGCCGGGCTCAGCCGCGCCTCCAGCCGCGAGCCGAGGCGGGCGACGAGGCGTTGGCGAATGACATCAAAGAGAAAAAAGAACACCAGCGCGATCGCCGCGCCGGTGGTCAAAGCAATCAAGGTTGGCATGCTGCCCGAAGCCATGACCCGGGCAAACAATTGCAACATGTACAGCGGCGCTGTCAGGACAAGCAGGTTAACAAAGATACTCGCTACAAAAATTGAGGTGATGACACCCCGTTGTCCGTCAAAGACCCGTTTCGTCTTCATACCCGTGACCCCCCGGTTGCACGATGTGAAGTTACTGAAGCTGGCAGATCAGCGCCCTGGTCCAAGGTGGCAATCCTTGGCCGGGGACCAAATCGCTGTCCTGAACCAGGGCTAGACCCCCCCGGATGGCGGCCGCCACCCGGGAGGATCATTCCTTATGGCTCAGATGGTGTGACCCCAGATGTTGTCATAGCTGTCATCAAAGCCGTCATCGCTGGCGACAACGCGGATGGCTTCGTAGCTGCCGGCATCACCTGTGGTGATCGCATTGATGCCAACACCGCCGGAGGGCAGGGCGTCCTGTCCCAGGGAGGTGAAGCCGTTGACATTGGTCAGACCTTTGATGACCACAGTGGCGCCACCAATGGAAATGGTGGTGTCGGTGCCATTATCCATCACGCTGGCCGCGCCATCGAGAGCCGTAAACGCAGCCCCGTCTGAGGTGCCGGTGCCACCGCCGGTATTGGTGACGCGGAAGGCCAGCACATCGTGGTCTTCATCAATGTCAAAGTCATTGATGCAGTCGGTGCCATCGCCGGAGCTGAAGCTTGCACCATCCCAGTCCAGATCGATGATGAAGACATCCTTGCCGTTGCCACCGGTCAGATCGTCATCTCCCGCGCCACCTTTCAGGTAGTCGTTGAAGTTGCCGGCCCCGCCATGCAGCGTGTCATTGCCTTCACCGCCGTCCAGGAAGTCATGGCCACGGCCACCATCCAGATTGTCATCGCCAACTTCGCCATAGAGGCAGTCGTTGCCGGCGTCGCCGTTCAGGTCGTCTTTGCCGTTGCCGCCCAGAAGGACGTCATCGCCATTGCCGCCGTTCAGCTCATCGGCGCGCTTATCCCCCATCAGCAGGTCGTCGCCATCATCGCCGTTGACAGTGTCTTCACCGTCGCCGCCGCTCATGACGTCATTGCCGGTGCCACCATTCATCAGGTCATTGCCATGACCGCCATACATGGTGTCATTGCCGGCGTCGCCGTTCAGTGTATCGGCCTGGTTGTTGCCGTAGATCAGGTCATCGCCATCGCCGCCATTGACGGTGTCGTTGCCTGAGTTGCCGAACAGCACATCGTCGCCAACATTGCCGTGGACGCAGTCATCGCCTTCGTTGCCATAGAGCGTGTCATTGCCCTGGTTGCCATAAAGACGGTCCCGACCGGTGCCGCCAAAGCCGAGGTCGAAGCCACGGCCACCGATGATGACATCATTGCCGGCTTCGCCGTACATGGTGTCATGGCCAGAGCCACCGCGAATGCGGTCATTGCCGGATTCGCCATAGTCGTAAGGCGTGTAGCAGTCCGGGCAATCAACGCCGCGCAGATCGTTTTCATTGCTGGTGTGGAGGGCTTCAACGGCTGTTTGGTCGTCGTCGTCGCAGCAACTCCAGTCAATGTCATAGCCGTCGACCCGGGCATGGTCACCAAAGATCAGGTCCCCCTGGGCCCCGCCTTCGAGCACATCATTGTTGCTGCCGCCGCGGATCGTGTCCTTGCCAGCATCCCCGTTGACGTCGTCACGGCCTTCGCCACCATCCATCAGGTCACGGCCGCGGCCGCCCTGCATCAGATCGTCGCCGGTCTCGCCGAACATGGTGTCACGGCCACCCTGACCATCCATGGTGTCATGGCCAGAGCCACCCAGCATGCAGTCATGGCCATCTTCATTGGGGCCTTTGCCAACCGGACCGCTGTCAGCACCAAAGTCGAGATCGTCGCCCTGCGCCTGACGTTCGTCACCGAACATCTCGTCATCGCCGGAGCCACCAATCACCAGGTCGTCACCAAGACCACCGGCCATACGGTCATCACCGCCCTGACCGTTCATCCGGTCATTGCCGCCACGGCCATACATGGTGTCGTCGCCGTCAAAGCGGGTCTCGCCGGACTGTCCGCGGTCACCCCACATCCAGTCATCGCCACCTTCGCCGTCCATGCAGTCGTCGCCCAGATCGCCATAGAGGTAATCACCGGCGTCGCCGTTGGTCTCGTCGCCGTCAGCATCGTCACCAAAGATCTGGTCGTCGCCATTGCCGCCAAAGACCGTGTCCTGATCCTTGCCACCGAGCAGCGAGTCATTGCCGTTTTCACCGTCAATGTAATCGCAGCCATCGCCGCCATCGATCCAGTCATTGCCGTCGCGGGTCGCATTGGTGCCATTGCCACCATAAAGGGTGTCATTGCCGCCATCGCCATTGATGGCATCATTGCCGCCGCGGCCTTCGATATAGTCCTGCCCGGATTGACCATCGAGCCGGTTGTTGCGCGCGTTGCCATAGACAGCATCATTGCCGCCCCCGGCTGCGGCGTTGTCGCCGGCATCATGGTCGTTCAGATTGATGACATTGCCATCGCGGCCGCCACGTTCCGTGGTGCCATCGTTGTAATTGGGACTGAACTTATTGTCCTCGTCAAAGATGATTTCGCAATCTGGATTGCACTCTTCCCATGGTGAGCCTTCGTCTGGTCTACCCATCTTAAACATCCTCCTAATTAATATACCGGAAGTCTGATGCGCCCCCCGACGCGACCCCCTCTAGAAATCTGACCAGGAAAAATTGGGTGTGGGACCTGGTCAGTGACACAAGACCGCTTGGGTCTCTGATGGTGATTGCACCGCAAATCGGGCGGGGCGGATGCCCCCAAATGGGGACAAATTTTCGTCAAATTGTCGGTTTTCGGGGGCGCTGTGTCAGAGGCATGGCTGGCTCCGCTGCGAGATCTGTGGGACAGGCCGGCAGCCAGACGGGGCCTCTCTACGTGTCTCTGTGCCAGGCAGGGGTTTGGGACAGCGATCCTGCCTGAAAGAGATATGGCGCCCCCGAAAAAAGGAGACTCTTTTGCCTTTGTTAGAGTCTATTCAGATGTGTTATTCAGTAACTGGCCTGGGTCAGCCGTTGTGGTTTCAACAAAGTCGACAAAGCTGGCCCAGTGGATCTGGGCTGCGCTCCAGGCGGTATCGGAGGTGGTGGCGATCCGGCTGTGATAGAGCGTGCCCGCGGCCAGTCCGAGGGCCAGGATCAGGGCCAGACCGCTGCCTGTGGTGATGCCGCGCTTCAGCCGTTGCCCCAGGCTGCGGCGGCGGGTGGCACGATCCTTGGCCAGCACTTTGGCAAAGCTGTCGCGCAGCACCGGCTCCAGTTCGATGCGCAGCGCGCCTTCCATCCGGTTCACCGCCTCTTCCAGCGTGTCCATGCGGGCGC
Source organism: Phaeobacter sp. S60 (assembly GCF_000826845.1). Classification (NCBI taxonomy): domain Bacteria; kingdom Pseudomonadati; phylum Pseudomonadota; class Alphaproteobacteria; order Rhodobacterales; family Roseobacteraceae; genus Phaeobacter; species Phaeobacter sp. S60. The sequence continues at coordinate 36,911 of NZ_JSWJ01000005.1, read as the reverse complement.
TCAGAACCTTGCGGTCGGCGTCCGCCTTCCGGGTGTACATCTCACCCAGCCCCTCATTGAGGGTGGCAAACATCCCGGTGATCCGCTTGTGCAGTTCGATGAGATCGCCACGGGTGCCCAGCGGCTGGGGACCGCCGCGCAGATGCGCAGCCAGCTGCTCCAGATCGTCCGGAGCCAGAGCCGACCCGGCGGATCCCGTATCTGTCGGACTGGTATCCGTCTGATCTGCTTCCGTCTGGCCCGGATCTGCCGGGTTTTGATCTGGGTGTTGATCTGGGCCGTTTTTGTCTGTGCTGTCCGTGGCGCTCTCCATATGTCTGTCTGAATGTCTGTCTGATGGGGCCTCTGCTGTCTGGGGGGGCTTGTCCCCACCCGTCTCTGAAGTGCCCGCCTCTGAAATCGCGGTGCCATCCTCTGTGAGATCATCGGAATGGCCATTGGCCTGGGCCGTGCGGCGGGTCTGAGCGGCCAGGGCTGCGGCGCCGATCGAGGCGGAGGTCGGCGCGACCGGTGCGGGTGGCCCCTGGGTGAGGCTCTCATGGGTCACCTTGTTCATGACGCTCTCCCCAGGGAGGCCTGCCAGGTCAGCCGTTGCGCCATTTCGGTGCGCCCGGCGACTTCAAGCTTGGACAGCACCCGCTTGGCATAGGTGTTGAAGGTCTGTTCCTTGATGCCCGCGATATGGGCCGCCTCGCGGTTGGAGAGGCCAAGTTGGATCAGTGCCGCCACCCGGGCCTCGCAGGGGGAGAGGCCCATTTTCTGCGCCAGCATCTCGATCCGCTGCTGGTCGGGCTGGCGCGGCAGGATGGCGACCACCAGGGTATGGCGGGTGTCAGCGCAGAGATAACAGGTGAGCGAGACCGGCAGCCGCATGCCGGTGCTGGCATCCTGCAGGAACAGGATCAGCTCCTGGCTGGCGCGGCCGGCTGGCATGTGGGCGCCGGCGCTGGCCTCGGTGGGTGTTTTGGCGCAGCTTTGCACCGCTGTGTAAAACGCGCGGGTCTCACGGCTGTTGGCACAGCGCAGCACACCGTCGCTGTTGCGCAGCAGGTTGCCCGCCGCCAGCATGTCACAGCCCGCTTCATTGCAATCCAGCAATCGGCCGGCGCCATCCAGCACCAGAACCGCGCTGTCGCTTTTGGTGGAGATGGTCCAGAGCATCGCCTCGGTGGTGTCGCGCGCGGTTTTGGGTTCCGCTGCGCTGGTCAGCATCTCGCGCAGCGCATCCTCGCGGGCCAGCGGCCAGATCGCAGGCAGGATTTCGATGCAATGGGCGTCATGCTGGCTGCCCTCCAGATGCAGCGCGATCCGATCTTCGCTGCCATCGGCAAAACGGCAGGAAAACACCATCCAGCGGCCAGATCTGTGACCTGACCGAAGATCAGAAGCATCCGCGCGCAGGGCGGCAGGATCAAGCCAGTCCGGCCAGCTGTTGGGATTTTCCTGCGGATCATGCAGTTGGGTGCAATGGCAGAGCGATCCGCTGCGCAGAAGGGCCTGCAACGTGCCTTTGCTGCGGCTGTCCTGCTCCAGATCGGCGTGTTTTGCACCGCCGGTCTCGCAGGTGGTCACCAGCAAACGGCTTGGCCCCGCAGAGGCGGGTCCGGTGCAGTCGATCTCAGCTATGGCAGTGGTGGTAATGGATGAAACTTGTCTTTGAAACGATCGCGCAAAAGCGATCTCGCCCGTGTGGATCACGGCGCCCCCGAACACATTCATGTTGCCCCCCGGCATATCAAAACGAATATGTCTCAGCCTAGCATATCGCCGCCGCGGTCAAATTGCGCAGAGGGGGTACCCCTTCGGACGAGGCGATTCCGGGCCATCCGGGGGCTGCCAGATGATCAACCAATAGGAGAACCCACAGGACATTGAGATTTCATCAATATCTAGCAGGATGACCCTAGGTAATCCACAAGTGACAGGGTAGGTCACCTTTTGGGCTTCCTGTAATATTTATATTTTTCAATTGGTTGCATTTTGGCGGAGTTCCGCCGGTTGTGAGCCCCGGTCTGAGAGACCTACCTCAGAAGAGGTATGAGCGCCGCCCATGCGGGGGCAAAGGGAGAGTGATTCCATCCTTGGCGGGAGGATTTGACCCAAAAACACATGCTTAGGTTGTTGATTCCTGCGAAAACTGGCCTGAAATTGAGAAATTCCCACATCTTTGGAGTCAGGCCAGATGAGGATATTCCTGTTGATAAAACAAAAGCCTATATCAAAAAAAATACTTTAGGAGGGATGTATGGTGGCGCCAACATCTCTCCAGGAGGTAAGTTTTTTAACAAAAACGGATGGATTCGGGCTATTTTGGAGTGCCGCAAAGCGGTGCAGCGCCGATATGGGCTGCGATTTGGAGGCAGGGGCCAGAGGTATTGGGGCCCGTCATTTTGCAAGTCCCGATCACACCGCTGGTCGGGCCGTTGGCTGAGGGATCACTGAGGGGTTGCTGATGGATCCCCCTGGCAGACGAGGCCGTAAAACCGGCCGTCATCTGATCGAAAGGACAGGACAGACACATAAGACAAGACCGGGGTGCCATCTGTGACGGGGGTCGCAGCCGCACCGCGAGGGCCAGGGCGGGATGTTCCAAACCCGCACCCAGGGCCCGGTGACCTCCCTGTTCCGGAGATCATTCATTGAGACCATCTGATCGTGTTTGGATCAGATTTTTAAGAGTATGGGGGTATATCATGCCTGTGCATATTGTGGGCGAAAGTCGCTTGTTGCGCGACATGTTTCTGGCCATTTGTCAGAGCAATGACTACCAGATCGGGACCTGCTGCGATGAGCTGTCAACGCTTGCGGGGTTGGGGGTCGACGATCTGGTTTTATACTACAGCCATGAAACGGGACCGGAACTGGTGGAGGAATTGCGCCAGTTCAAAGAGGGCAATGACGCCTCTCTGCTGATCCTGATCATGGGGCGGGAATGTTCCACCAGCATGCAGACTGCGCTCAGCGCCTATGCTGAGGCGGTGATCCCGCAACGCAAATCCGCAGAGGCGCTGATTGCGGCGCTGCGGGTGGTGCAAAGCGGCTATCGGATTGTGCCATCGGATATCTCTGCGGCGCTGCGGGCGGCGGATGTGACCACATCAGGGGGCGACCGCGCGGGTGAAACCCTGGGGCAGGGGGCCGCTTCCGGAGTGATCTCCGGGGCAATCCCTGGGGCAATCCCTGGGACATCCTCGGGGCTGGGAGCTGGGGGGGAGACCGCCGGCGGGGTTGCTCGCAAAATAGGCTCTGACACTGGGAAAATGAACGGAACACTCAACGGAGAGGCCAGCCCAGCCCCGGCTGAGGCCGGGCTGGCAGCGCATCCGGGGCAGGACCTGCGCCGCATGCCGGCCTCGGCGGCGGCCTGCGGGCTGTCCGGGCGCGAATGGCTGATCCTGACCAAGCTGATTGACGGCGCCACCAATAAATCCATCGCCAATGAGCTGGGCATCTGCGAGGCCACGGTGAAGGTGCATCTGCGCACCTGTTTTCGCAAAATCGGCGCCAAGAACCGCACCCAGGCAGCGATCTGGGCGTCGGAGCAATTCCTGTCCTGATCCCGCAATGCGCGGGACTGGGCAGGTCGGGACTGCGTCGGCCGGGCACCCATGCTGGGGGGCTGGGCTTCTGGTCGACGCAGATCACCCCGGGATCGGTCTTGCCAGTCCCGCTGTGAGGGGTCAGATCTTCAGCTGTTTGCTGGCAGGCAGGAGCGCGTTGATCTGGCGGGCGTGCTCGGGCATGCAGCGGGTCAGGAAATCATAGGTTTCCACCACATGGGCGCGGGCATTGGGGCCCAGATGGGTATAGGCGCCGGGATTGGCCAGCACATCCACCACCTGATCGGCCAGCGCGCCGGGGTCAAAGAAATCCACCAGCATGCCAGTTTCATTATGGGTCACCGCCTCGCGCACCGGTTCCACATCAGCCGCCACCACCGTGGCCTGCATCGACATCGATTCCAGCAACGACCAGCTCAGCACAAAGGGCATGGTCAGATAGATATGGCAGCGGCTGATGCGGATGATCTTGCACAGATCACCGTAAGGCACCCGGCCGAGGAAATGCACCCGGCTCCAGTCGACGCTGTCGCCCAGCTCATCCTCCATCTCGCCACGCAGACCTGCGGGATGGGTGCTTTCGCGCCCGTAAGATGTCTCATTGCCGCCGATCATCAGGATCCGCGCATTGGGGCGTTCCGACAGGATCTTGGGCAGGGCGCGCATCATCACGTGAAAACCGCGTGCGCGTTCCATATTGCGGGCGATATAGGTGATCACCTCATCGTCGCGGCTGAGCGGCTTGGGCAGACGGCCGAGACCGATGCTGGCCTTGGCGTCCGGTTGCAGCCGATCGGTGCGGATGCCGTCATGGCTGACATAGATCTTGTCGTGAAAGCTTTTGGGGAAGCGGTCGCGCTGCCAATAGGTCGGGCTGTGGCCCAGATCGACCACATCGATATTGGCAAAGGGCACGGTGTTGCGGGCATGGGCGAAAAACCCGGCGTGTTCGCCGGGGGGATTTTCCGGGTCAAAGCCCACCAGACCGCCAGTGGTGCGGTAGAAATATTCAAAGAAGCCAATAATCGGCACATCCGGCCAGACCTCTTTCATGAAAGTCAGCTCCCCCCAGCCGGTATGACCGATGATGATATCGGGCTTGAAACCATCTCTGGCCTCCAGCTGGCGCGCGGCGAGGGCGGCGCCAATGCCATTGCCGGCCGCGGCCTCCCAATCCTTGGACAGCCCATAGGCATCGGCGGCGGGCTGATGGTGGCTTTTGTAGGTCGCGGTGGAGACGCCGGGCAGCTTCACATCGTTCCGCTGGGTCAAAAACACGATCTCATGCTCGCCCTGATCGGCCAGCCACTGGATCATCTCCCGGTACTGGCCGGGCATGTTCTGGTGCACAAAGAGAAATTTCATGATCTATCCATGCCGCGAGAGCGCTGCGGGCGCAACCCTTTCGACAGGTGGGCACAGGCACAGATCGCGGGGCAGGGGGCGCGCCAGGGCGAAACCCAGGGCGAAACCATGGGCAGGGTTTCACCACCCGAGGTCTGCGCGCGGCTTTCCGGGCTTGTTCCCAGAGGTCACGGCGCTAACATGCGCGCAACGCAGCAATCCCGGGGGCTGCGGCTGCCGGAGACGCCTTGGCGTGGTTGCCGACCCCCTTTCCCAACAGGCCATGACCCCGGTTTTTACAGGGGCCCATGGTGAGTAACATCTGGTGATATATGAGAATCCTTTTCCACGCTCCCGTGCTTTCGGCCCATCGTCCGGATCCGGCGCTGTCCAGTATCCTGGGCGTGCCACCAACCGTGACGGACACGTTGTTTGGCCTGAAACCGGCGCATAAGCTGACCGGGAATCGCGGCAATATCATTCATGCCGAAGCCCCGGCCCGCAGCCTGCGCAAGGATCCCGAGGGGTCTGCGGTGGGCAATATCGCCAATCTGCAGAAAAACCTCGGTGACGGTTATGCCGAAGTCATGGCCGCGCATTTCGACATGATCGTGGTGTCGCTGGCCAATTTCATCCGCCCCAACCACGATGGCATCCGGTTGTTTTCCGCGCTTGAGGCGCTGGATGGGCGGGTGCCTTTTGTGGTGCTGGGCGCCGGGATGCAGGGCAGCCATGCGTTTGAGGATCTGATGCCGGGCAACCGCGATCTTCTGGCGCTGCTCAATGAGCGGGCCAATCTGTTCGGGGTGCGTGGCACCCAGACGGCAGAGTGGCTGGCGCAGAACGGGCTGGAGAACACCACCGTGCTGGGCTGCCCCAGTCTTTATGTCTATCCGCAGTCGATCATGGCCATTGACGGCACCGCGGCCCAGGCCAAGGGGCGTCGGGCCAATGTGATGACCGCTGGCCATTTCTCCATGCGGGAGGGGGCCATCGTTGAACGCGGCACCGAACTGGCCAAGGCGTTCGACAAGATCGAGGCCTCTTATGTGTTCCAGGATGAGATCTTTGCCTATGGCAAATTCATCAAGGACCGGTTTGGCTATAATGAGGGCAACAATATTGCTCAGCCGGAGATGCTCAATCGCTGGCTGAGCCGCAAATGCGGTCATAAGGTTGATTTCAACCGCTATTACTACTTCTCTGAGGCCGGCGCCTGGCGACAGGCGGCGATGCTGCATGATGTCTATATCGGCGACCGTTTCCATGGTGGCGTGGCGGCGCTGCAGGCGGGCCAGCCGGCAATTTTCCTCAAACATGACAACCGGGTGGCGGAGCTGACCGAACATTTCGGCCTGCCGGCGCTGAACACGCAGAAATTCATGCGCAAGGGTCTGAAGGCGGTGCTGGATGAATATCTGTCGCCCGAGATGCTGGACAAGATGAAGGCGACCTATCGTCAGCGCCACGCCGAATATGTGGCAGCCCTGGCCGAACATGGCCTGGAGGTCGATACCATCGTGCCGGAGGAGCCTCAGCCAGTGCCCGCAGTGGACAGTCGCACCCAGATGGGTGCGATTCGCAGGGCTCAAGATCCCGAAGCCACGCTGCCGGAGGGGCTGTGGCCCACCACCACGCTGACCCCGTCTTATGCCATGCGGCGGCTGCACCCGGAGGGCGCGCGGGAACTGGTGGTCACCTTTGAAGGGGCAGGCCAGGCGCTGGACCGCAAGGATCCCCTGCGTCCGGGTTTTGGTGAACGTTTCCTGATCAAATCCGGCTATGCGGTGCTGTCGGTCTTGCCCCATCAGCAGAACTGGTACCGTCCGCTGGATCTGGAGCAGTATTTCCAGGCACCCGACACCCGCGCCTGGATGGCCGGGTTTGACAAGGTGCATGTGCTGGGCTCCGGCATGGGGGCTTTTGGTGCCATGGCCTTTGCCGATCTGATCGGTGCGGAAAACGTGGTGGCGCTGCAGCCGATCACCACGCTGGCCGAAGATCTGATCCCCGACGAGACCCGGTTCCCGGCTGCGCGCAAGCTGGACTGGAGCGGCGCTTATCGCGATGCCTGCGCGGGCTGTGATACGGCGGCGCGGATCTATGCCATCCATGGCGACCATCCGCTGGATCTGGCCCATGTGGCGCGGTTGCGCGATGCCTTCGGGGCGCGGCTGATCAGTGCTGAGCTGTCCCATGACAGCAAGCGCCCGGTGACTCCGTTGCTGCGCGCCAAACGCCGTCTGCCACGGACCGCGCTGACCTGCCTGCGCGGCGGCGACGCGGCGGCGCTGAACGAGGTGCTGGGCGCATTGGTGCAGCTCAAAACCCCGGCGGAGTGATCCGCACCACGCCCGACCGGAACTGTGAACACCAAAGGGCCGCTCTCACGAGCGGCCCTTTATTGTGCATCTGCTCTCTGCAGATATCAGGCCTATATGTTTTTATTTAACATAAGATGGATTAAGGGGTTCTGAGCCATTCACAGGCGCGGGCCGCATGGCTGCAGGCATGAGGCGGCGGGCAGAGATGTGAGTGCAATCCGGTGGTGTTTTGTTGCTTGCCCGTCCCCGGGTCTGGTATCCTTGGGTCTGCGGCGGGGATCATGGGGGTGATCCTGGCCTGAGGGGACCGCTAAAAAGTGGATATTAAGAGCGACGTGATACCCGGGTGATCCGGGGGCGGCACAGCATGAAGAAGTATGGCCCGGGTTGGCCCAAGCCCGGTGTCAGGTAGGGGGCATCATGAGTGATCTTTCGCAGGCCCAGCCACAGGCGCCATCTTCGGCCCAACCCGACGTCCGGGCCGCGACGCAAGCGTCCTTTGAGACTGGCACCGCCCCCCCCGCCGAAGGATCCAGAGAGCGCAACCATGGTCACAGCAGCGGTCAGGAAATCGCGCTGACCCCGATGCAGCAGGGGCTGCTGTATGAAAGCGCCGCCGCGGGCAGACCTTGGGTCAATCTGGAACAGATCGTGGTGCATCTGGACGCAGAGGCGCCAGATCCGAGGGCGCTGCGGCTGGCCTGGCAGCAGGTCTGCGCGCGTCATCCGGTGCTGCGCAGTGCGGTGTTGTGGCAGGGCCGTCCGCTGCCGGTCTTGCAGGTCGCGGATGTGGATGCGGCCACCGATCAGATCAGGGTGGAGACACAGGACTGGCAGGGGCTGGAGGCGGAGGATCAGGCGGCGCGGCTGGAGCAGTTTCTCAGCGAGGATCGCAATCGGGGCTGCGCGTTGGAACAGGCGGTGTCCTGGCGGGTGATGCTGGCGCGGCTGGGGGCGAACCGATCGGTGATGGTCTGGACCATTCACCATGTGCTGGTCGATGGCCGCAGTATGGCGGTGGTGCTGGAAGATGTCTTTGCGGCGCTCATTGGGGGCGAGCTGCCTGCCGCCACGGCGCCTGTGACCGGCTTTGATGCCTTTAGTCCGGCGGTGGCGCAGGTGTCCGAACAGCCGGCCAGCCAGGCGTTTTTCCGGGCGCATCTGGACGGGTTTGAAACCCCGAACCAGATTGCCCGGCTGACCGGGTCGGATGATCGGCCTGCTGTGGCAGCACCGGATGCGGCGGGCCATGGCCGCAAGCAGATCCTGCGGCGGCAGCTGCCGACCGAGCTGCGCCGCGCGCTGGTGCAGCGGGCCGGTGGGGTTGCGACAGAGAATGACGCAGGACCGGCCACCCTGGCCAATATGATCCATGCCGCCTGGGGGCTGCTGGTGGCGCGCTGGAGCGGCCGGGAAAGCGCTGTCTTCGGGGTCACCCGGTCGGGGCGCTATCTTTTGGAAGGCTGCGGGCGCACGGTGGGCTGTCTGATCAATACGGTGCCCCTGCATCTGCATCTGTCCGGGGCCACAACTGTGGACGGGCTGTTGTCGGCGCTGCGCCGCGATGCGGTGGCGCTGCGCCCGCATGAACAGGCCTCGCTGGCGGATATGCGCCGCTGGTGCGGGCTGCCGGGCAGCGTGCCGCTGTTTGACACCATGGTGATGTTTGAACGCGACAGCCTGAATGCGCGGATGCGCAGCCTGGGGGGAAAGGACGACAGCCCCTGGACCCAGCGCCGGGTGGAGCTGCGCGAAGAGGGGGCGATGCCGCTGACGCTGGCGGTCTATGGTGATGAGCAGCCGCTTTTGATGCTGGAATATGACCCCGAAGTTTTGCCGGCCAGCCAGGTGGCGCACATGCTGGACCATCTGTGTCAGCTGCTGCAGAGCCTGGCCACGGCCCCTGCGGATATGGCGCTGCGCGATCTGGAGATGTTGCCGGAGGCCGAGGCGACCCAGCTGTTGCAACAGGGCCGCCCGGATCCGGCGCTGGCGCAGGTTCTGGCGCGGGAGATGGCGGCCGCCCCGCCCTGCATGGCAACCCGGCTGGAGGCCACGGCGGCGCGCATGCCGGAGGCCCCGGCGCTGCAGATGGCCCCCGACGGCGCGGTTCTGAGCCATGCCGATCTACAGGCCCGCGCGGATCGTCTGGCGGTGGTCCTGCAGGCGCGGGGGGCCACGGCCGGGGATATCATCGCCATCTGCCTGCCGCGCAGCCCGGAGTTCATCATTGCCATGCTGGCGGTGCTGAAGGTCGGCGCCGGCTTCCTGCCGGTGGACCCGACCTACCCGGCTGCGGTGATTGCCCATATGTTGCAGGACAGCGGCACCAGGCTGGGCATTGGCGGGCCGGATTACGGCACGGTATCAGAGCCTGATATAGGCTCTGATAAAGGGAAATCTGCACATGGGCACGATGCTGCCCTGACCCCGGAGGGGGTGGTCTGGGTGGCGCCTGATGCGGGGTCTGAGCTATCGGAACAGCCGGACAGGCCGCTGCGGCCTGCCCCGGACCCGGGGCGGCTGGCCTATGTGATCTACACCTCCGGCTCCACGGGAAAACCCAAGGGGGTGCGGGTGCCGATGCGGGCGTTGCTGGCCCATGCCAGCGCCATCACCGCCGCCTTTGAGTTGCAGAGCAATGACCGGATGCTGCAATTTGCCAGCCTGTCCTTTGATGTGGCCATTGAGGAGGTGCTGCCGAGCCTGTTGGCTGGCGCCTGCGTGGTGCTGCGCGCGCCGGATATGATCGGGGCACCGGGGCTGTTTCTGGACCGGGTGGCGGCGCTGGAGCTGACGGTGCTCAATCTGCCGACCGCCTTCTGGCATGTGCTCTGTGATGTGATGGCCGACAGTGGCCGCAGCCTGCCACCTTCGGTGCGGCTGGTGATCGTCGGCGGCGAGCAGGTCAACCCGCAGTCCCTGGCGCGCTGGCAGCAGCTGGTGCCGGGGGTGCGCTGGCTCAATGGCTATGGGCCGACAGAAACCACCATCACCTGTACGCTGCATGATCCGGGTCTGGATCAAGGGCGCCCTGTGAAGGCGCATGAAGATGTCCCCATCGGCCGCCCCACCGCCCATGCCCGCGCCTATGTGCTGGCGGCGGATGGCAGTCTCGCCCCGGCGGGGGTCGCGGGGGATCTGTGGATTGGGGGCCCGGCGGTGAGCGATGGCTATATCGGCCGCCCGGAGGACACCGCAAAGGCGTTTCGACCCGATCCCTTTGCGCCGCAGAATACGGGCGGCGGGCACCACACAAGCTGCCCCGCCGCCCGGATCTATCGCACCGGTGATCGCGCGGCCTGGCGCGGGGATGGCACGCTGGCCTTTCTCGGGCGGCAGGACCGGCAGGTGAAACTGCGCGGCTTTCGCATTGATCTGCGCCATGTGGAGCAGGTGTTGGAGCGCGCCTATCCGCAGCTGCAGGCGTTGGTGGCGGTGCATGGCAAGGACAGCCCGGCGGCGCAGCTCTGCTGTTGGGTGCGGGGCCTTCGGGAGGCCGGAGAAGCTGGCACCGAAGAAAGGGCTGGCGATACCCGCCCGGATCTAGCGGCGCTGCAACAGGTGGTGCAGCGCGATCTGCCCGCCCATATGCGCCCGGCGCTGGTGCCGGTGGCGGCGTTTCCCCGCACCGCCGGCGGCAAGATCGACATGGCCGCCCTGCCCGCGCCGGCACAGGCCTCAAGCGGCCTGCGCCTGCGCCGCAACGGCGGCGCGGCGATTGACACCAGCGCCCCGCCCTCGCCACTGGCGCAGCAGCTGATGGCGATGATGGCGGATCTGCTGGGCCAGCCGGATCTGGGCGTGGATGACAGTTTCTATGATCGCGGCGGCCATTCCCTGCTGGCGATGCGGCTGATTGGCCGGATCGAGGCGGAACTGGGCCAGCGGCTGAGCCTGGCGGCGCTGCATCTGACCCCCAGCCCGCGGGCGCTGGCGGACGCGCTGAGCCCGGGAGATGGGGACGGTGACAGCCCGGAAACACCGGAGGGCCACACCCTGCCCGATCACCTGGTGATCATTCAGGACGGTGGCGCGCGCGCGCCGTTGTTTGGCGTTCATGTGCTGGGCCGCAACGAGGAATTCTATCGCCCGCTGGCTGCCGCGCTTGGCCCGGACCAGCCGGTCTATGGGCTGAGCATCGGCCTGTTGGACAGCCGCACCCCCACCGGGGTGCGCGCCACCGCAAAACTGTATCTGGAGGAAATCCAGAGCCATTACCCCAGCGGAGTTGTGCATCTGGCGGCAGTGTCCCTGGGGAGTTACTTTGCCTTTGAACTGGCGCGTCAGCTGCTGGCGGCGGGGCGCGACTTGGGATTGGTGGCGCTGTTTGATGCCGAAGGCCCGGCCGGGCGCAGCCGGGTGCAGGGGCGGGCCAGACTGGGCGCCCATCTGGGGCTGCTCCGGCGCATGGGACCGGCCTATCTGGGCCATGTGGCCCGCCACCGGATTGAGACCTTGCGCAACTCCTTTGAACGGCGGCGGCTGGAATGGACCGGCGGCGGTGGCGCGCTGTCGATCGAGGCGCTGATCGCGGCCAACCAGCAATCGGTGGAGCGCTACACGCCGGAACCGCTGGCCACACCGCTGACCGTGTTCCGGGCCGGCGATGATCTCTTTGACAGTCCCGAGGGGCTGCGTCAGGGGTTGGGCTGGGCGCCGGTGGCGGCTGCCGGGTTTGAGCTGATCGAGGTGCCGGGCTCCCATCTGTCGATCCTGCAGGAGCCGAATGTGCAGGATATGGCCCGGCATATGGCCCGCATCATGCAGCGCCCGGATCCGCATGAATCAGGGATCAAAGGACAGGCCTGACCAAGGCGGCAGCGGATCCGCCGTGGATCCTGGATTTTTCTCTGCCCTGATCAGAACAAATCCGCAAAAACACGCCCGCTGGGGGAACAAACTCCCGCTTTGCGGCGTCTGTCATGTGAACCGATCCCCCGCCCGTGGCCTGCCTGCGAACAGGCGGGCTTATTTGCCATGGTCAGTGCCGCGACATCTTGGTCCCCGACGTCAGGGGGATTAGGTCGGGGCGGAAAAGAAAAGGAATCTCTGACATGATGAAAACATTTGCCTGGGCCGCGGCCGCCGCTGCGAGCCTGACTGCCGCATCGTCCGCTTTTGCCTCTGACACGCTGCGTGTGGGCATGTCGGGTGGCTATTTTCCCTTCACCTTTGTGCGTCAGGACGTGCTGCAGGGGTTTGAGGTGGATGTGATGAACGCCGTGGCCGCGGAAACCGGCCTGGAGGTGGAATTTGTCACCATGTCGTTTTCCGGCCTGATTGGCGCGCTGGAATCCGACCGCATCGACACCATCGCCAACCAGATCACCATCACGCCGGAGCGCAGCGCCAAATTCGCCTTTACCCAGGCCTATGTCATCGACGGCGCGCAGGTGGTGGTGAAACGCGGCAATGAGGACAGCATCGCAGGCCCGGATGATCTGGCGGGCAAGACCGTGGCGGTGAACCTCGGCTCCAATTTCGAGCAACTGCTGCGGGAGCTGCCAGAGGCCGACAAGATCGAGATCAAAACCTATGAGGCCAATATCGCTCAGGATACAGCTCTGGGGCGGGTCGATGCCTTTGTGATGGACCGGGTGTCCTCGGCCCAGCTGATCCAGGAAAGCCCGCTGCCGCTGGCGCTGGCGGGCGCGCCGTTCTCCGAGATCCGCAATGCGCTGCCGTTTCGTCAGGACGCGGACAGCCTGGCGCTGCGCGACCGGGTGGATGCGGCGCTGAGCACGCTGCGCGAGAGCGGCGAGCTGGCGGGCATCTCGCAAAAATGGTTCGGCACCGATATTACGGCGGTTTCCGCCCCGGCTGAGAAGTGAGCCGGTAAATGCAGGGGTTGGACATCGCCTATATGCTGGGCCTGGTGCCGGTGCTGCTGAGCTATGTGCCGCTGACGCTGTTCATGGCGGTGGTGGCGATGGCCCTGGCCTTGGTGCTGGCGTCGCTTCTGGCGGTGGAGCGGGTGCTGCGGATCCCGGTGCTGGATCAGCTGGTGGTGCTGTTCATCAGCTTCTTTCGCGGCACGCCGCTGCTGGTGCAGCTGTTCCTGTTCTACTACGGGCTGCCGCAGGTGCTGTCGGTGCTGACCCAGATCAATGGGGTCAGTGCTGCAATCATGGGGCTGACCCTGCATTTTGCCGCCTATATGGCCGAAAGCATCCGCGCCGCCATTCTGGGGGTGGATCGCAGCCAATGGGAGGCGGCGCAGTCGATCGGCATGACCCGTGGCCAGATGATGCGCCGTATCGTGCTGCCGCAGGCGGCCCGGATCGCGGCGCCGACGCTGGTCAATTATTTCATCGACATGATCAAGGGCACCTCGCTGGCGTTTACCCTTGGGGTCACGGAAATGATGGGTGCCACCCAGAAAGAGGCGGCCGGCAGTTTCCTTTATTTTGAGGCCTTCCTGGTGGTGGCGGTGATCTACTGGATTCTGGTGGAGGCGCTGTCGCTGGTGCAGCGGCTCTTGGAGACACATCTGAACAAGGCCTATGCACGATGAACGACGCACAAGCTGACACTGCCATTTCCATCACCGGCCTGCGCAAGACCTTTGGCGACAGCGTGGTGCTGGATGGCATCGACCTGACCATTAAGCCCGGCGAGCGCATTGTCATTATCGGCCCTTCGGGCACGGGTAAATCGACGCTGCTGCGCTGTCTGAATTTCCTGGATGCACCGGACGGTGGCCAAATCCGCATCGGCGATCTGGAGGTGGAGGCTGCCCGCGCCAGCAAGGCGGAGATCCTGGCCCTGCGCCGGCGCACCGCCTTTGTGTTTCAGAACTATGCGCTGTTTGCCAATAAGACAGCAGCGGAAAACATCATGGAGGCGCTGGTCACCGTGCAGAAACAGCCCCGCGACGCCGCCCGTGCCCGCGCGCTGGACATCCTGGCAGAGACCGGTCTGGCGGATAAGGCCGATGCCTATCCCGCCAGCCTGTCCGGCGGCCAACAGCAGCGCGTCGGCATTGGCCGGGCGATGGCGCTGGGGGCCGAGCTGATGCTCTTTGACGAGCCAACCTCGGCGCTGGACCCCGAATGGGTGGGCGAGGTGCTGGCGCTGATGCACAAGGTCGCCGAAGAGCGCCAGACCATGCTGATCGTCACCCATGAGATGCAGTTTGCCCGCGAAATTGCCGATCGGGTGGTGTTCATGGAAGGCGGGCGGATTGTGGAACAGGGCCCGCCGACGCAGATCTTTGATGCGCCGCAGGATCCCCGCACGCGGGCCTTCCTGCGCCGGGTGGGGTGACCGGCCCTCTTCTGTACCCCGAATATCCAAATGCAAAAAGCGGGCCACTGGCCCGCTTTTTTCCATCCAAGGATGGTCATTCATAAGACGCTGTCAGCGCAGGATCTGCGATCCCGCCCCACCGGTCTGATCACAAATGATCAGTTGGTTGTGGTGGTGGTGCTGGTTTCGTCGTCGTCGTTCAGGATCACACCCAGAATGACCGCACCGGCAACGCCGCCCGCGATCAGGGTGCCTTGCTCAAGGCCGGTGCCGCCGAGCAGGGTCGGGGTGCCTTGGTCCTGAGCGGAAGCGGTGGTGGTTGCGGCCAGGGTGGCCAGAGCGAATGCTGCGAAGAACTTGTTCATAATCCAAAACTCCTTTGGAGACCGTTGAGCCGAGAGTAGGTGAGTTACCTCGTGAATTCAACGCAGCTTTTAGCAGCAATATCCCGACGGCTGGAAATTTTTTTCTGCCGTTGCCGAGATATCGCTCATTTGGGCGGATATGGCCCCAAACCGCCTGTTTTTTAACGCGTCAGACCTGGGGTCAGCCACCGGTGGTCAGCTGGCGGATGCGCAGATAGCCCACATTTGGCCCAGCCCATTGGCGCGATTGCCAGACCCGGCCACTGCGCGAATCTACCCAGTAGTCATTGACGATTTCGCCGCTGCGTCCCGGCTGGCTGGGATGGCAGCGTTCCTCGATGTGGCGGGTGGGGTAGCGCAATTCAACGATCACGATGGGATCAACACCCAGATCTCGGCGGCTGCAGAGCAGATCCAGCTGCCAGGCGCCATTGTCGAGCCCGCGGATATGATAGCGCCGCGCGCCACTGCGCAGAGGGCCACCCGTGTCTCCTTCGACCAGCGCTGAGCTGGACAGGATGTCATTGCCAAGGTTGCGCGTCGCCACCAGCACCCCGTTGCGCAGGGTCAGGCTGATATTGTCCTCGGTGCGCCAGACCGCCACGGTGCCGGGGCTGTCATCGCGGCGCAGCTGCTGGCGCGACAGATAGGCGAAGACATCGTTTTTCTCGATGGTGACCTCGATATAGGGGTCTTTGATTTCATCCAGACCGGCGCGGGTCAGCGGCGGGCGGGCTGCCTGTTTTCCCTTGCCCCCAGACAGCCGGGCGCTGACTTTATCAGAAAGGCTGCGCAGCAGTTCCACCTGCAGGGGCGCTTGATCCGGCCCGCGGCTACAGGCGGTCAGCGCCAGCAGACCCAGAATCGGCAGCAGCCCGGCAAGGCGTGTGATTACAGGCGTCATCATTCCCAGATCCTTGCCCGCTGTCGGGTCAGCTGTATGCGATGGGCTTCGCGGATTTGTCCATAAAGCCGGTCGGGCACATGCACCCGCTGGCCGCCGTCGCGCTGGGTCGGGCGCACGGTCATGCCGAATGTATTGCGGCTGGGTTTGCCCAGCAGCCAGTCCAGCGGAATGCTGAAGCGGAAGCCCTTGTCAAAAGAGCCTTCGCCGAAATCCTCCGAGGAGACATCGGTGAGGGTAAAGAACCCGCCGACCCGCCAGCCATTGGCAAATTCACGGTCCAGCGCAAAGGTGGCGCCATAATCACCGGCCAGATAGCGCCCGGCATCCACCTGCACATGATAGCCCTTGTCCATCTGGTAATAAGCCGAGGCATGACCGGTGAAGGTTTTGTAATCGCGAAACGACAGCCGCTGATCAAAATCGCGCTGCACCACGTAATTGCCCTCGACCCCCAGCGCCAGACGGCTGGAGACCGGTTTCCACAGCACCTCGCCCGAGACCCCGCCAAACATGCTTTCAAACAGGCCGACGGTGCTGCGGGCATAAAGATCGCGCCCCATCTGCCATTGCCGCGTGACATAGAGATTTTCCAGGGTGGTGCCAAACTGGGCATATTCCGTCGCATCGGTGCGCACATGCGGCAGCACCGAATTGGAGGCGCGCCCGTCCTTCACATTGCCCCAGATCCGCTGACGGATGGCGCCCGCGATGCGCCAGCCGGGGGCCGGTGCGTAGGAGGCCTTCAGATCCACGCCAACATCCAGCCGGAACGGCAGCTCGGGATCGAAATAGGAGGGCGCGGTATAGGGGCTGAGGGAGGTGGAAAACGCCGGGTAGAGATCGCCTGAGACCAGCGCCTCTTCAGCCAGCGGTTCGGCGGCCTGCAGACCGGTCACCGCCCAGAGCGCCTCGGTGGCGTCGGGGTTATGTTCCAGCGCCTCCAGATCGCTGCGCCGGATCACCACCTGCGACAGCGCCAGCCCGCCGCGCATCGGCACGATTTTCAGCGTCTCCACGGAGGGCGGCAGCAGCCGCGCCATGGCGCGTGCACTGCGGCCAATGGCCAGGGTCTGGGCGCGGTAGCGCGGATTGCGATAGCGCAGTTCAGCCTCGGTGCCATCTGCAGGCAGGCTCAGCGCCTCCAGGATCAGCCCGTCCTGCTGCAAGGCCTCGGCCAGCGCATCGCGCAGGGTAGTCTTGGCGCGGGTGCTTGTGGCCCAGTCGCGACTCCAATGGGCCTCGTCGGTGGCCCAGCTGCTGCGCGGCACCACCGGCACCGGTGCGTGAACCCGCATGGGCTGGGTGGGGTGTTTGGGATTGAGCTGGATCTGCGCGGTGACGCCCAGTTCCGAGCCATAAAGATAATAGGCCCCCAGCCGCAGGCCTGGTCTGGCCTGATATTCGGCGCCAAAGTTGACGGAGGATTTGCGCGCAAACACATTTGGGGCGCCGGTTTCCAGCACATAGGCATCCGAGGAATATTCCGCCTTGAACCCCCAGCGGTCATTGGGCTGCCATTCGATCCCCGCAAACGGTGCCATCTCGCCGCGGAACCACTGATCATAGGACAGCTTGCCCCCGGTGTTGCCAGCAACAAACCCCGGACGGGTGCCGGAGATACTGCCGATGGAGCCGTTGGAGCCCAGGCGTCCCCAGCCCAGACCTGCGGTCAGCTTCAGCCGTCCTGCGCCGCCGCGATGGCTGAGCGCCGGGGTGTCAAAATTCTTGGTGGCAACGATATATTCGCCGGCATAAATCCCGGTGCCGGCAAAATCCTGCAGACCCAGGGTTACGGCCGGGCGATAGCGCCCCTCGCGCAGGAGCCGCAGCCGCACGTCAAAGCCGCGGTCGTAATAGGTGCTGAACCCACCAATCTGGGCGCCATTGGTCTGGATGCCATTGTAGCGGAAGGACGCGCTGAGCCAGGGGGTGGCCTGAAAGGTCAGATTGTAACGCGCCTGACCGCCAAACCAGGAATAGGTGGTGGCAAACTGCCCGTCCGGCAGCATCTCCGCGCTTGGCATATCCACCAGACCGGGGGAGCCGTAGAAATTGAGGCTGGGGGCGGGCAGCGGTTTGAAGCGTGGTGCCTCCGGTTTGGGCGTGGTGAGCGCGTCTTGCGCCTGTGCAGAGAGTGCCACCGAGGCCATGACCACAGAGGTTGCCAGGATACGGGCGGCCGGCATATGGGCAGCCGGCATATGGGCCATTGGCAAAAGCCGCGCCACATGAAGAGATCGAAGACTGGGGATCACGGGTTCGGGCTGCCTTGTTGTCTGGCTTGTGGTCTGGTCGAAATGCCGGAGCAATGAAGGGCGGATCGGCCGCCCTGCCCCCGCGGCTGGTGTTGGCCCGGTTAGACCATAAAACCCGCAGGCGGATCAACGATCCGGCCCATGCCGGCCCGCGCTGCCGGCTGGGCTGTGACCCGTAAACTATAGTGCCGACTGCAAGACCCCGTCGCAGGTCCCCTGCTCCTCCTGCTCCTGCCAGCAAGGCGGATCCAAGGCGCGTTCAGGAGGTCTTGCGATCCTCTTCCGGGGCGCGGTAGCCCTCGACCCAGCGTTTGATCAGGACCCGCGCAACCCGTTCGTCGCCGGCGGCCACCGCCTGACGCAGCCCCCGGATCAGGGTTGCAACCTCGATTTCCGACAGCACCGCTTCGCGGGCGCAGAAAATCTTCTGGTGGCGGGTGGTGATCAGATCCGAGCTGAGGGTCAGCTCTTCCTGCATTTTTTCCCCGGGCCGCAGGCCGATGATATCGATGGCGATATCGCCGTCGGGGTGATCGTCGTCCCGCACGGAATAACCGGCACTTTCGATGACCTGACGGGCCAGTTGCAGAATTGAGATCGGCTCGCCCATGTCGAGCACAAACACCTCGCCCCCCAGCGCCTCGGCGCCGGCCTGCAGCACCAGCTGCACCGCCTCGCGGATGGTCATGAAATAGCGTTTGACGCGCGGATCGGTGACGGTGACCGGCCCGCCGCGGCTGATCTGCTC
Organism: Phaeobacter sp. S60; assembly: GCF_000826845.1. Lineage (NCBI taxonomy): Bacteria > Pseudomonadati > Pseudomonadota > Alphaproteobacteria > Rhodobacterales > Roseobacteraceae > Phaeobacter > Phaeobacter sp. S60. The sequence continues at coordinate 18,157 of NZ_JSWJ01000005.1, read as the reverse complement.
CTGAAACAGCGGCACCACGGAGCCCGAGGAGCCCAAGACATTGCCAAAACGCACCATGGTGAAAACGGTGCCGGGATTGCGGGTGGCCAGATCCTGCACCACCAGTTCCGCCATGCGTTTGGAGGCGCCCATCACATTGGTCGGGCGCACCGCCTTATCGGAGGAAATCAGGATGAAGCGTTCCACCCCGCTGCGCGCGGCGGCCCGGGCCAGCGTCTGCGTGCCAAAGACATTGTTGGCCAGACCGGGCAGCGGGTTGGCCTCCACCAAGGGCACATGTTTATACGCTGCCGCATGCAGCACCACCTGGACGCCGTGATGGGCCAGCACCATGCGCACCTGACGCGGATCGGTGACAGACCCCAGCACCGGCACCAGGGTGATTCCGGTGCCTTCGACCTGCTGCTCCAGCTCCTGATGAATGGTGTAAAGCGCCAGTTCCGACAGCTCATACAGCACCAGTTTGCGCGGGCGGCAGGCCAAGACCTGACGGCAAAGCTCGGAGCCGATGGAACCACCAGCGCCGGAGACCAGCACCACCCGGTCCTGATAAGATCCACTGGCCTCCTGCAGGGGCACATCGCGGGTGGCGCGGCCCAGGAAATTCTGCGGCGCTACCGGGGTCAGCTTGTCGACCAGCGCCTCTTCCCCGATGAGCTGAGCAAAGGAGGGCAGCGCCTGCACCTCCAGCTGCATCCGCTGCAGTCGCTGGATGATCTGCGCCTGTTTCGGCTGGCTCTGCGACGGCATTGCCAGCAAGACCCGCTTGATCTGGCGGGCCTCGGCGATCTCGGCGATGCGGGCGGGCGGGAACACCGGCAGCCCCACCAGCGTCACCCCCTGCAAGGAGGTATTGTCATCCACAAAGGCAACAGGATCGATGCCATCATGGGCCTTCAGCGCCTGCGCCAGCTGGGCGCCGGTGGTGCCGGCGCCATAGATCAGCACCCGGCAGCGCGGCTGGGCGCGGCGGTAAATCGCCACCACCACCTGATAGAGCAGGGCACGCGCGGCCAGCAGGCAGAGAAAATAGGTGGTGGCAAAAACCACATGGGTGCCGGGCGGCAGATCAGGACCAAACAGCAGCGTCAGCCCGGCCGTGGCCCCGGCGGTGATTGAGGCCAGCAGCGCCGTCAGCCCGACCGCATGGCGTTCATAGGCATTGAGCTGCACCTTGGGCAATCCGAGCCACAGTGCCACCGCCGCCGCCAGCGCCAGCACATAAGGCAGCACCGGCAGCATCGCTGCCAGCGTGGCCAGAGCGGATCCCGGCAAGGGCAGCACCAGAAAGGTCAGGAACAGCGCCAGCGGGATCAGGGTCAGATCAATGGTGAGAAAAATATAGGATTTCTGTTTGCGTGACAGCGCACTGATCAGATTGAACATCCCTGGCCGTCCCCACTTCCAGTCCCCGGTGACCGCCTCGCAGTCCGGGCGGCCTGTTTATATGTCGCGATGTGGCGCCGAGGTCTTTCTGGCGCGCATCGTTTCAAATGCGTTTTTATCAATTCCCCGCGCCAGACCCCCGGACCCGCATGTGACGGCTCTCTCTGGCATCGGGATGTCTTTCGCGTCGTCTATCCCTCCGGGTGCCCCTGGTTCCTCCGCAGCAGGTGTGACAGGCCCTACGCCGGGGGTTTCATGGGCGCCCCAAGCATCACTTTAGACGTATTTCGGGGCTAATACAAAACCACGGGCAGCAAAAAAGCGCCGTCTGACGGTGATTTGCCCGTTTTGGCGCCCCCAGGCGGCGTCGGTGCAGGCCTGACGCAGGGTTTGGCCGATCCCTCTGCGCGCGGGACCGCCAGCGGGCAGCTTGGGCAGGACACACCCGTCCGGACCCGCCCGGACCGGGGCGAATCGCCGAATCGCCCCGCAATCTCATCCCTCAGCCGCGCCGGAACAGATTGCCGATGGTCTGAAACACCAGATCAAAGTCGTAACACATGCTCTGGTGACGCTGGTAAATGAGATCCAGCCGCGCCTTCATCGGCACGCAGAGGCGGGAATAGACCTGATCGGTTTCCGCGGAGGTGGTGCAGCGCGCCAGCAGGGCAGCCTCATGTTTGTGATAGGTGATGGAGGCCAGCCCGGTGACCCCGGGGCGCGATTTCAGCACCCGGGCATAGAGCTCGGGATTGGCCTCAACATATTGGCGCAGCGGCGGGCGCGGCCCGACAAAGGAGAGATCCCCTTTCAGGATGTTCCACAGCTGCGGGAATTCATCCAGCCGCTTGGCGCGCAGCCAGGCGCCGGTCTTGGTGATGCGGGCCGATTTGTCGCCGCCGGAGACCCCGGTGTCCTGCGCCACCACCTGCATGGTGCGCAGTTTCCACAGGGCAAAGGGCTGATCGACCCCCTTCATCCGTTCGGCCACGTAAAACAGCGGGCGGCCTTCCTTCAGCAGCAGCCAGGCCATCAGCCCCAGCAGCACCGGCCCCAGCACCACCACCAGAAGGCTGGCAAAGAAGAGATCAAAGAGGCGTTTGCGCCAGGTCATATGCGGGTGTCCTTATCAGGGGCGGATTGGGGCAGCAGGCTGAGCGCGCGCGCCTCCGCCACCAGATCAGCGGCTGTGGCAACAGGCAGGTGAGCTGGCAGATCTGCGGCAGGCACGGGCTGTGCCGCCAAAAGCCCGATCAGCCGCGTCACGTCAAGCCGCACCTCGGCGATGGCCTGCGCGGGCGCCGGTTTGCGGGCACAGTCCAACCCCGCCGCCTGCAACAGATCGCCCATCGCCACCGCGCCCGGCTGGGCGATGTTCAGCACCTGCGGCAGATCGGGACATTGAATCAGGCTTGCCAGCACCTCCGCCAGGGTCCGGGGGCCGATATAGCTGCGCCGGGGGGTCTGCCCATCGGCAAATTGATCCAGACAGAACCCCGCCCGCCAGCCGCCCAAGATCGCATCAATACCGGCAATATTGCCGATCCTGAGCAGGCTGATCTCCAGCCCCAGTTCAGCGGCACGCGCCTGTGCGGCCTGTTCCATCTCGGCCTTGGCGACCCCGTAAGGGGCCATCGGGGCCAGCGGGATGTCCTCGCTCAGGGGGCCGGGGGCCGCGCCATAGACCGCCGCCGAAGAGGCCAGCAGCAGCCGCGGCGCGCCTGTCCCTGCCCCTGTCCCTGTCTCTGCCTCGCGCACACGCGCCGCCGCCTCAAGTGTGGCCAGCGCCAGATCACGATGTTGCATCAGCTGGTGCGCACTCAGATCCCGGCCCGCCGCGCCGCCGGGCACCGGACCCGCCAGACAAAGGATCGCCGCCGTGCCCCGCGCCGCCGCGGCCAGCGCCTCTGGATCCGCCAGCGGATCAAAGACATGCCAGCCTGCTGCGTCGGGCTCTGCCCCGTCAGGCCGCGCCCGCCGCTGCCAGCGCAGGTCCGCCCCGGCAGAGGCCCATTGGTGGCGCAGGATCCCGCCGATCCGCCCGGAGGCGCCCAGGATCAATATGGGTCCCAATGTGGGTGGAAAACGCATCAGCCCCCCTGTTACCGTTGCCCATGCGGTTGACGCAGTCTGCATGCCCAGTATCTTGCCGGGAACAAAAATCAAGCCGTTTTCGGCCGTTTTCGGACAAGGATCCTCATGCGCCGCTTTACCTTCCTACTTGCCGCTCTTGGCCTTGCCCTGCTGCCGGCAGCCTGCGGTCGCCTGCCCGGTGGCGCCCCCGCCAGCGAAGAGATCCTGAAAACCGCCGATGATGCGGATGCCGATTTTGCGCTTTATCCCGTCACCCGCGCCTTTCTGCCGACGGTGGCCCATTGGCCTGAAACCGGCCCTGAAAGCGGCGGTGCCCATAGCGGCAAACGTCCGCTGAAATGGATCGGCGCCACCCAGGGCGCCAAGACCCAGATCATCCAGCCCGGGGATCTTCTGACCCTGCGGATCTGGGACAGCAGCGACAATTCCCTGCTGACCACCCCGGATGAGAAAATGGTGCAGCTGCAGGATGTGACGGTGGCGGCCAATGGCAGCATCTTCATGCCCTATGTGGGCAATGTGAATGTGAACGGGCTGACCCCGGATCTGGCGCGCGAAAAACTGCAAACTGCCATGGAAGAAATCGTGCCCTCGGCCCAGCTGCAGCTGGACATGACCGAAGGGCGCGGCAATTCGGTGGATCTGGTCAGCGGCGTTGAGACCCCCGGCACCTATCCGATGCCGGATCGCAATTACACGGTGATGGGGCTGATTGCAGCGGGCGGCGGCATCAGCGCCAGCCTCAACAATCCGCAGATCCGTCTGGTGCGCGGGCGCAGCATCTATGGCACCTCGGTGGAGACCCTGCTCAATGATCCGCGCCGCGACACGCTCCTGCGCGGCGGCGACCGGGTGTTTGTGGAAGAGGACGCGCGTTATTTCCTGTCTTTCGGGGCCACCGGCCGTGAGGATCTGCACACATTCACCAAGGATCAGATGTCGGCAATGGATGCCATGTCGGTGGCGGGCGGCTTTCAGGACAGCCGCGCCGATCCGCAGGGGCTTTTGGTGCTGCGCGAATACCCCGACAGCGCCCTCGCGCCGGGCCAGCGTGGTCCGCGCCAGCCCCGGGTGGTGTTCACGCTGGATCTCACCTCAGCTGACGGGCTGTTCTCGGCGCGCCGGTTTCAGATCAACTCCGGGGATCTGTTGATCGCCACCGAGGCGCCAGTGAATGATGCGCTGACCATCTCCAATATCATCGGCAACTTCTTCGGCGTCTTCAGCCGCGCAGGCGCGCTCTGATCAGCCACTGCTGGGAAACGACAGGCACATGCCCCTCTCTTTTAGGAAGGGCATGTGCGTAGCCAGACAACGCCTGCGCCTCAGGCCGCAGGTGTGGAAAATCAATCTCAGGTAGAGAATTTATACTGGCCCTCCCTGCTCTTGGAGGCTAATCTGCTCCTGTCCTGTTTACCCCGGTTTCTGGCCTTGGGTTTCTGGTTGATTTCTGACCGCGAAACCCACCCCGCCTGGCTCCGGGTCGTCTTATTATTTCGCAACAACCTTTATTCAGAGTCCTTCTTTTTCGATGAAACCGACAACTCTTCGGGTGACCGACAGCATGCGCAAACTGCTGGCCGACCGCCATGTGATGCCGAAACCCTGGCGTGACGAACGGGATCTGACCGCGCTCAAACGGCTCAGCTTTCCACCGGATCTGAACCTCTCGGTTGTCACCCGGCACGGGCTGAAAGCAGGTGGCCTGCTGCCGCTGAGCAGTATTGGCTACATGAGCTACAGCCACTCCCCCTCCCGCAACTGGTCCGCTGGAGCCTTCTGTTCAATTGCGGCCGGGCTGCGGGTCCTGGGGGATCGCCACCCGATCCGGCGGGTGTCTTCCCACCCGTTCAGCTATGGGCCCTACTACGCCAAACTCGCCCGCAACCTGGGCGCCGAGAGCTATGAACCACACGCCCGGTTCAATACCAAAACCCCGCCCGTGCGCATTGGCAATGACGTCTGGATCGGGCGCGGGGTGCAGATGGCCGGCGGAATCACTATCGGCAATGGCGCAGTGGTGGCCGCAGGCGCCATCGTCACCAAGGATGTGCCGCCCTATGCCGTTGTTGGCGGCGTGCCGGCCCGGGTATTGAAATACCGGTTTGCAGCGCCGCTGATCGCTCGGCTGGAGGCCACGGCTTGGTGGGACTATCCATTGGAAACACTGGCCGCCTTCAAGATGGGGCATCCGCGCCGGTTCTGCAAAGCCTTCGAGCCGGAAAAAGCCAACCTGGCCAAACGGGAGGAACGCTGGATCACCGCCGCAGACCTGCAGGCGCTGGCAGCTCCGGTTGATGTCGCGCGCGCCTCATTGAGCAGAGCAATCACCCTGCCTGAAGGCCGCAGACTGGGACCGGTGTCCAAACAAATCCGCCGTATTTCAGACCGCCTGACGCGCATTGTGCGCTCGGCCTGATCAGTCCAGCAGCCGTTCCAGATAGGCGCCATAGGCGTTTTTGGCGAACATCTCGGCGCGGGTGCGCAGCTGGGCGGCATCAATCCAGCCCGCCTCATAGGCGATTTCCTCAGGGCAGCCGGTCTGCAGCCCCTGGCGCTCCTGCAGGGTGCGCACGAAATTGCCGGCATCCAGCAGCGATCCATGGGTGCCGGTGTCCAGCCAGGCATAGCCGCGGCCCATGGTCTCCACCCGGAGGGCGCCTTGGTCCAGATACATCTGCAACAGATCGGTGATCTCCAGCTCGCCGCGGGGGCTGGGGGTGACCTGCCGCGCCCGTTCCGGCGCGCTGCCATCCAGGAAATACAGCCCCGTCACCGCATAGTTCGAGGGCGGCACAGCGGGTTTTTCGATGATCTCGCGGGCGCGGCCCTCGGCGTCGAAATCCACCACGCCATAGCGTTCGGGATCGGCCACGTGATAGCCAAAAACAGTGCCGCCGCTGGTCTGCGCATCCGCCGCCGCCAGGAGTTTCGGCAGACCATGGCCAAAGAACACATTGTCCCCCAGCACCAGCGCCGAGGGCGCGCCATCCAGAAACTCTTCGGCCAGCACAAAGGCCTGCGCCAGACCGTCGGGGCTGGGCTGCTCCACATAGGTGAGAGAGATGCCCCATTGGCTGCCATCGCCCAGAAGCCGGGTGAACTGATCCTGATCCTGCGGCGTGGTGATGACGCAGATCTCGCGAATGCCCGCCAGCATCAGCACCGACAGGGGATAGTAGATCATCGGCTTGTCATAGAGCGGCAAGAGCTGTTTGGAGACCGCCATGGTGATCGGATAAAGCCGGGTGCCGGAGCCGCCTGCCAGAATGATGCCTTTGCGGCCCGCGCCGGATGTGCCTGTGGTCATGCCCGCTCTCCCAGATCTTTCAGAATATCCTTCAGCCCGGCCTGCCAGTCCGGGCGCGTGATGCCAAAAACCCGCTCCAGCGTGCTGCAATCCAGCCGCGAATTCAATGGCCGCGGCGCCGGGGTCGGATAGGCGGAACTGGGGATTTCCGCCACCGCACAGGGGATTTCCGCCGCGGTGAAAATCTCGGTCGCGACCCCGGCCCAGCTGGTCTCCGGCTGGCCTGCAAAATGATAGGTGCCGGATTTTTCAGGGACTGCGATCAGCTGGCGGGCAATCTCGATACAGGCGGCGGCAATGGCGCGGGCCGGGGTTGGTGCGCCGATCTGATCGGCCACCACGCGCATCCGCTCGCGCGCCTTGCCCAGACGCAGCATGGTCTTGACGAAATTGCTGCCATGGGCCGACACCACCCAGGAGGTGCGCAGGATCACATGCGTCCCCCCCGCCAGGCGCACGGCCGCCTCGCCCACCTGTTTGGAACGCCCATAGGCATTGAGCGGCGCCACCGGTTCATCCGGATGCCAGGGGCTGCTGCCCTTGCCGTCGAAAACATAATCGGTGGAGAGGGTGACAAAGGGAATGCCCAGCGTGGCGCAGGTTTCGGCCATGACCCCGGGGGTGGTGCCATTGATCAGTGTCGCCAGATCCTCCTCCGCCTCGGCCCGGTCCACAACCGTATAGGCGGCGGCATTGATCACCGCCGCAGGCGCATGGGCGCGGATCACCTCGGCGCAGGCCGCAGGATCCGTGAGATCCGCCTGATCGCGGCTCAGGCAGGTGACGGTTTCCTCCGCCGCCAGCTCCCGCGCCACCTGACCGGTTTTGCCAAAAACAAGGATCATATGCGGCTCCTTTTACGCCATAGGTACAAGGCCAGAGCCCAGATACCCAGTTCCAGAATAAAGGTCCAATGCAGCAGGAAAGACAAAACCCAATGGGACTGGGTCGCAGGCACATGCACCAGCGTATAGAGGTGATCGCTGAACGGTGCCCCCCACAGGATGCCGCCACCGATTGTGTCCAGTACCATGTGCAGGAAGAGAGCGGCAAAAAATATTCCCGCAGGGGCCAACAGCGACCGAGCAAAACAAGCCAGCCCAACCAGCACCGGCACCGCAATCATGGCCCAAAAAGCCGGAATATGCACCCAGTAGCGGTGATGATGAATGCTTCCGTGATCTACGAAGTGAAACCACAGCATGTCAAAATCTGGTAATACAGCACCGATAAGCGCGGCAGGCAGTAAGAGCCCTTGGCCCTCAGGCACCAGCCGCGCCAGCACATAGCCCGATGGCAGATGCGCTGTCAGCATTAGGACAACGACCCCATAGAAGAAACTGCCCGGCGGCACGCCGGGCGCGCCTGACCTTGGGAAGGCGCCCTATGTGGCGGGTTGCAGATCACGCCTTGACCCCCAGCCGCTGGCCAACGCCGTCGCGGTTTTGCAAGGCCTGCCACCAGGCCTCATTGTCCAGATACCATTGCACCGTGCGCGCCAGACCTTCCTCCACGGTGACGCTGGGCCGCCAGCCCAGTTCGTCGCGGATGCGGCTGGGATCAATGGCATAGCGCGCATCATGGCCCGGGCGGTCGGTGACAAATGTGATCTGATCCTTGTAAGACCCCCCGTCCTCCCGGGGCCGTTTCTCGTCAAGGATCGCACAGAGCGTCTCGACCAGCTCCAGATTGCTGCGCTCATTCTCGCCGCCGATATTGTAGCTGCGCCCGACGCGCCCCTTGGCCACCACGAGGAGCAGCGCATCGGCGTGATCCTCCACATAAAGCCAGTCGCGCACATTGGAGCCATCGCCGTAGATCGGCAGCGCTTTGCCCGCCAGCGCATTGAGGATCACCACCGGGATCAGCTTTTCCGGGAAATGATAGGGGCCGTAGTTGTTGGAACAATTGGTCAGCACCACCGGCAGGCCGTAGGTCTCATTCCAGGCGCGCACCAGATGGTCGCTGGCGGCCTTGCTGGCGGAATAGGGCGAGCGCGGATCATACCCGGTCTCTTCGGTGAACATCACACTCGGGTCCGCAGGCAAGCTGCCATAGACCTCATCGGTGGAGATATGATGGAAGCGGAACGCCTCCGGACGCCCCGCCTCGGCCCAGTATTTGCGCGCCGCCTCCAGCATCTGATAGGTGCCGGTGATATTGGTCTCGATGAAATCCCCCGGCCCGTCGATGGAGCGGTCCACGTGGCTCTCGGCGGCCAGATGCATCACCACATCCGGGCGGTGGCGGGTAAAAACAGTGTCTAATGCGGCGCGATCGCGGATATCGACCTGCTCAAAGGCATAGAGCGGGCTGTCCGCCACAGCCGCCACATTGTCCAGACAGGCCGCGTAGGTCAGCGCATCCAGATTGACCACCTGATGGCCCCGCGCCACGGCCAGTCGGACGACGGCCGAGCCGATGAACCCAGCGCCACCTGTCACCAAAATCTTCATCTCTTATCCTTCCCACACGAAGGGGCTGTCGAAGTCTTCAAACCGCGGCGCCGCAGCATCCTTTTCAGAAAGCACCGGTGTGCCCTCAAAGCCCCAGTCAATGCCGCAGCTGTCCCAGGCCACCGCGCCATCACAGTCCGGCGCGTAATACGCATCGCATTTATACAGAACTTCGGTGCCAGGGCTGCGGGTGATGAACCCATGCAGGAACCCCGCCGGGATCAGCAGCTGGCGGCCGTTTGCCGCCGACAGCTCCACCCCGGTCCAGCGCCCATAGGTGGGCGAGCCTTTGCGGATATCCACCGCCACATCAAACAGCGCCCCCTGACCACAGCGCACCAGCTTGGCCTGAGCCTGGGGCGGCGTCTGAAAATGCAGCCCGCGCAGGGTGCCAACCTCCATCGACAGCGAATGATTGTCCTGTACGAAATCGACATCCAGCCCCGCCTCAGCCATCCGCGCCTTGTTCCAGCATTCGGAGAAAAACCCCCGCGCATCGCCAAACCGCGCCGGTGTCAGGATCTTCACCCCTGGCAGGTCCGTGTCTTCAATCTGCATGCCCTCTCCCCCGATCTGCTGCCGTGGTCCTGTCTTCTGTCCTAACGCGCAGACGCGCGTGACGCCACGGGAAAGGCACATTTTGCCTGCCGCTGCGCCCTGTGTGGGCTAAACAGTGAGAGCACATATGATTTCATGGGAAATTAAATATATCTCCGCAATGCCTTGATAGGCTGGCCGGAGCCACAGATCAAAACGGGGGATATAAAGATGCCAACCTATCAAGATTACCGGGCGCTTCTGGTTGGGGGTGCCGAAGGCTGGCATGAGGGCAGCGACGTCATTCGCTATCAGTTTCTCACCTCGATCCCGGCGTATTACGATTATGATCCGGTTTTTGGCGATTATGACATCGGCGGCAGTTATCTTCCCGAAGGCGCCAGCGTGAATATGGATCCCGCTGAGCAGCAGATGATGCTGCAGGCGGTTGCGGCCTGGAATGAGGTGGCCAATCTGAACCTGATCCCGGCTCAGGACGGGATCGCGGATCTGACCTTTGCCAGCGCCCATTTTTCGGAAGACGGGTTGTTTGGCTTCGTTGCCGATTTCCCCGACCCTTCCGACCTCGGCACCAACCCGTCGGCTGCGGGGGATCTCTGGATCAACAGCAACAACCCCGATCAATATGTGCCGGGGATTGGACCAATGCTGGGCCACACCAGCTGGAACACCTATCTGCATGAGCTGGGCCATGCGCTGGGGCTGCACCACCCCAATGAGATGCCTGATAACACGGCCACCAACGGCCAGTTCACAGTGATGTCTTATGTGGCGCACCCGGGCGAAGAAGACGTGGCGTATGACCTCCAGGGCTGGGCGTTGACGCCGATGCTATGGGACATTCAGGCATTGCAGGCGCTTTATGGCGCCAATACGGAGACCCGCACCGATGCCACGGTCTATCTGGGTGCCGGCGACGGGCGCGGCACCCTGGCTTATCAATATGGCGCGGATGGCATGACCGTGCAGGGCGGCGACGGGGTGGCGCGCAATGTCAGCCTGACGATCTGGGATGCCGGCGGGCAGGATCTGATGGATGCCTCCGACCTTGAGACCAACAGCCGGATCGATCTGCGGCCCGGGCAATATTCCAGCATCGGAGCGCTGGAGAACAATGTGGCCATGGCCGCCGCCGTGCGGGTGGATGGCCGCACCCTCAATCTGATCGAAGACGCCTGGGGCGGGGCCGGCAACGACCATCTGATCGGCAATGGCGCTCCCAATGAACTGCTGGGCAACGCCGGGCGCGACACGCTGGCCGGGGCGCGCGGCGGGGATGAGTTGAGCGGCGGTCAGGGCAGCGACCGGCTGCAAGGCGGCAAGGGCCATGACGCGCTGGAGGGCGGGCGCGGACGCGACACGCTGAAAGGTGGCGCCGGACAAGACAGGCTGGACGGCGGCGACGGCAATGACCGGATGGCCGGCGGGCGCGGTGCGGATGTCTTTGTGTTCTCGCAAGGGGCCGATGTGGTGATTGATTTTCAGCGCGACGACCGCCTTGATATGCGCGCCACCACCGGGATCTCGGATTTTGCCGATCTGCGGGATGATCACCTTGAGGTCCGGGGCACAGATCTGGTGATCCGGGATGACAACGGCTGGTCCCTGACCCTGCAGGACATTGCGCTGGACGCTCTCAGGGCGGATGACTTTCTGTTTTGAAGGCGCCTGAGCCTCGCGGCCTTATTGGTCTGATCTGATCCCGACACGCCTTTCGGATTGGCCCCGGAAGATGGGCCGGGATCAGAAGATAAAATCATCCGCACTCAGCTCTGCCGCACTCTGATTGAGCAGCAGGATGTCCCCGGCCCCGGTCTGGATCCGCGTGTGATCGCCCTGCTGCTGCAGGATCAGATCGCTCATATCCTCAGAGATGCCCGCCCGCGCCAGACGCCCCAAATGGATCACATCCTCGCCTTGGGTGAAATCACGGATCCGGTCACTGCCATGACCCGCCCCGAAGACAAAAACATCCGCGCCTGCGCCGCCGGTCAGCGTGTCATGCCCGCCGCCGCCATCCAGCAGGTCATTGCCCTTCTGGCCAAACAGCTTGTCCCGGCCGCTCTGCCCCAGCAGGCGATCACCTTGGGCGCCGCCGCGCAACAGGTCATTCTCCCCGCCGCCGCGCAGCAGATCCGCATCTGCCCCGCCCAATAAGCGATCCCCGCCGCGCCCGCCATCCAGCGTGTCACGCCCGAGGCCCCCCACCAGCAGATCGCGCGCCTCCTGCCCCAGCAGCACGTCATTGCCCGCCTGCCCGCGCAGCCGGTCGACGCCCTTGCCACCGATCAGCCGGTCATGCCCCGCATCCCCCCAGAGGCTGTCGCTCCCGTCACCGCCCAGCAGCGTGTCATTGCCGCCCAGACCGTTGATCTGATCGCCCGCGCTGCGCGCGGTGATCCGGTCGGCGCCGCCGCTGCCATAGCGCATCGGATCCGGCGCCTCCGCCGGGGGCAGCATGCGATCGGCAAAGACAAAGCCATCCGCAAAGAGATCCGCCGCATCCAGACTGTCGCCATCGCGGCTTTGCACCACAACCTCGGTGCGGCTGCCATCCGCCGCCTGATGGGTGAGCGTGGCGCCATCGCTGCGGCTGCGGATCTGCAGCCCCTCAAGACTGCGCAGCCCGTCAAACCCCGACAGATCCAGACTGTCCTGACCCGCCTCGAAATCCGTTATGCGCAGGCTGCCACTGCGCCCCTCCTCGGCAGGGCGGAGCACAAAGACATCCGCCCCCGCCCCCCCGCTCAGCACCGCGCCGATGCCGCCGGCCAGCACATCCGCGCCGCCAGTGCCGCTGATCCGGCCGCCTGCGGTGGTGATCACATCGCCCAGCTCTGCCAGCGACAGGGTGAACTGCGACAGCCCCTCGGCACTGCCGGAGCTGGCAAAGATCTGCAAATCCTCTCCGACCACTGCTGCCGCCAGCGCAGTGACATTCTCCAGCCCCAGCCCGGCATCCTCCGTGCCACTGGCATGGGCCAGGCTTGTGACATGCACCAGCTGCCCCTCGGGCAGGATCCGAAACAGCGCCAGCCCGTCGTCACTGCCCGCCGCCAGCACCAGCACCTCGCCTGCGACCTCCACCACCTCCAGCGCGGTGACCCCGCCAAAACGGGTGGCGGCCGTGTCCAGCACGTGATCACGCAGGCTCATCTGGCCATTGGCTGCCAGCGCAATCAGGCTGAGCGAGCCGCTGCCCGCCGCCGCAACCACCACCCAGCTGCTGCCAAAGGCGGTGAAGCTCTCCAGCGCGGTGGGTTCCGCCAGCCCCAGCCCATCCGCCGCCCCCAGACTGTCCGCGACGCTCAGCGCGCCAGTGGCAGCATCCACCCGGTAGCTCTGCACCCCCTGCTCAACCCGGTCCGCCAGCAAAAGCAGCTGCGCGCCACCGCCCAGATCCACCAGCTCCAGCGCCACCGCGCCGGGGCGGGCGTAGGCCGCCGCCGCGCCAAGGGTGGCGACCTCTGCGCCGGGGGTGCCGCCCGCGCCCAGCTGCCAGCCGCTCAGCTGGCCCTTGGCCAGACCGTAGACCACCGATCCGCCACCGCTCAGATCCCCCGCCACCGTCGCTGTCAGCCCGGCAGCACCCGCGCCCGGCAGGCTGGCCTGCTGCTGCGCCGACAGCTGACCATTGCCGCCGATCTGGTGAAACGCCAGCGCGCTGCGGGTGCTGCCCTCCACCAGCAGACGCGTCTCGCCGCCGATCTCGGCCAAGGTCGCCTCGCCCCCCGCCAGCCCCAGCGCGCGGTGATACAGGCTGTCGCGCAGCACCGGCGCACCGCCACCCAGACTGTAGCTGGCAATGCCGCCATTGAGCCCGCTCACCGCAAATAATTGCACCGCGCCATTGGCCGCCTGATGGAGTTCCAGATCGCGCAGATCGCTGTCCAGCAGGTGATCATTGGCCCCGAACCGTCCTGCAAACTGTAGATCCATCCTGCTGCTCCCGCGCTGTGTCATCACCCGACCCGTCGGGGCGATTGCCCGGGGTCGAAATCAACCCTCACGGGTGGTCGCGGCGGTGGAGCGGACGGGAATGGGGCAGAAACGCGGAGATTGTTTACATATTGAAGACAATCCCTGTGGTTCCGGCATGAGAGAAACAATCCCCGCGCAGGTGTTGCGCAGGCGGCGCGCGCGCTCTTAGGGGGTGGGTGATGTGGTTGCGGCAGGATGGCGCCATCCCCCCGTGATCAGGAGCCGCCAGAATGTCAGAAAGTCTGCCAGAGACCCTGCCCGAAACCTCACCCCGCCTTGCCCTGCCCTATCTGATGCCCGCGCAGGCGCAGAAACATGTGACCCACAACGAGGCGCTGCGCATGCTGGATGCGCTGGTGCAGCTGCGCCTTGAAGCGTTTGACGCCACCACCCCGCCCGCAACCCCGGCCGCGGGCGCCACCTATGGGCTGGCCGACAGCCCGGCGGATGCCTGGGCCGGTCAGGGTGGCCGTCTGGCGATCTGGCAGGAGGCCGCCTGGCAGTTCCTGACGCCGCAGCCGGGCTGGCGCGCCTGGGTGCCGACGGATCAGGCGCTGCGGATCTGGGATGGCACCGCCTGGGTGCTGCCGCCCCTGACTGGCGACCGGCTGGAACGCCTGGGCATTGCCACCGATGCCGATGCCAGCAACCGCCTGTCCCTGCGCAGCCCTGCCAGCCTGTTCAGCCATGATGGCGGCGGCCACCAGCTGAAGATCAACAAGGCCTCAGGTGGTGACACCGCCAGCCTGCTGTTTCAATCCAACTGGGCGGGCCATGCCGAGATGGGGCTGGCAGGCAATACCGATTTCACCGTGAAACTCTCCCCCGATGGCAGCAGTTGGGAGGCCGCCATGGTGCTGAAATCCGCCAGCGGGCGGGCCGGCTTTGGCACCTATGATCCCGGCGCCCGTCTGGAAGTGCAGGGCGATGACAACACGCTTCTGGCGCTCACCGCGACGGGCAGCGGGCAGGATTACCTGACCGCCGGCGATGGCAGCGGCGCGATGTTCCGGCTGAGCCAGAATGGCAATGGCTATTGCGATGGCGCCTGGAGCGGCGGCGGCGCGGATTATGCCGAGTTTTTCGAATGGCTGGATGGCAACCCGGACGGGGAGGACCGGCGCGGGATCTCCGTGGTGCTGGAGGGCGACCGGATCCGCGCCGCCCAGCCCGGCGAGACACCAATGGGGGTGATCTCCACCACCCCGTCCATTCTGGGCAATGATGATGGCGGGCGCTGGCAGGGCCGCAGCCTGCGCGATGGCTTTGGCGCCATCCTGCGCGATGCCGGTGGCGCGCCCTGTCTCAATCCGGCCTATGACCCCACCCGCCCCTACCGCAGCCGGGCTGAGCGGGTGGAATGGGATATGGTCGGGCTTCTGGGCCGGTTGCGCCTGCGCGCAGGCCAGCCCACCGATCCCCGCTGGATCCGCCTGCGCGCGCTGCCGCCCGGCAAAACCACCCCGCCCGAAGGTCTGGAAGACTGGCTGATCCGCTAGGATCAGGGCGTGAGGGGGATAGACCCAACCGTCACTTGCGGGCGTAGATGTCCTCGTAGCGGATGATGTCATCCTCGCCGAGATAGCTGCCGGTCTGCACTTCGATGAGGACCATCGGCACTTTGCCGGGGTTCTCCATCCGGTGCACCGCGCCAAGGGGGATGTAGACCGACTGGTTTTCGCTCACCAGCTGGATGCTGTCATCCACCGTCACCTTGGCGGTGCCTTCCACCACGATCCAATGTTCCGACCGGTGGTGATGGCTCTGCAGGCTGAGCGCTGCCCCGGGATGCACATGGATACGTTTCACCTGAAACCGCTCGCCCACCACCAGGCTCTCAAACCAGCCCCAGGGGCGGTGATCCTTGGGGAAGGCCTCGGCCTGGCGGGCGGATTGTGCCTTCAGTGCGCTGACCGCCTGTTTGACGTCCTGCGCGCGGGAGGCATCCGCCACCAGCACCGCATCCGGCATCGCCACGGCGATCACATCCTTCAGCCCGATGCCCACAACCTCCAGCCCGTCATCTTCCGAGCGCAGCAGGCTGTTGCGACACTCAATGGCCGTCGCGCGCCCCTGGGTGACGATGCCATCGCCATCGGGGCCGCTTTCACGCCAGACCGCATCCCAGCCACCGAGATCGGACCAGCCGCCCGCATAGGGCACCACCGCGAGGTTATCGGCCCGCTCCATCACCGCATAGTCGATGGAGATATCCGCCGCCCCGTCCCAGGCGTCCGGGTCCAGTCGCAGAAAGCCGAGATCAGGTTCGCCCTTGTCCACCGCGCCCTGCACCGGCGCCATCAGATCCGGCGCATGGGCCTCAAAGGCGGCGATGATGGCTTTGACCGAAAACAGGAAGATGCCGGCATTCCACAGGAACTGCCCGGAGGCCAGCATATCCTCGGCGGTGGCGAGATCCGGTTTTTCGACAAACCGTTTGAGCCCGATCACCTGCGGTGTGAAATCACCCGGATCGCCATCCAGTTCAAGATAGCCATAACCGGTTTCAGCCCGGTCCGGTTTGATCCCGAAGGTGACCAGCTGGCCTGCGCGCGCCGCCGGCTCCGCCGCCGCAACAGCTGCGCGAAAGGCCGCCGCATCGGGCACCACATGATCCGAGGGCGCCACCAGCATCAGCCCCTCCGGATCGCGCGCCCGCAGCCAAAGCGCCGCCGCCAACACCGCAGGGGCGGTGTTGCGCCCGGCCGGTTCGATCAGAATGGCGCCCGGATCAATGCCCGCCTCCGCCAGCTGTTCGGTGACGATGAAACGGAAATCCGAATTGGTCAGCACCATCGGGGCGGCAAATCCCGCGCCCGACAGGCGCAGGGCGGAGGCCTGAAACAGCGTGGTCTCCCCCACCAGGGGGACAAATTGCTTTGGATAGCTCTTGCGTGAAAGCGGCCACAGCCGTGTGCCGGAGCCGCCGCACAGGAGAATGGGGGTGATCATGAGCTGTCCCTTTCCGACCGGTCTCTGAGTCCTAGTCTGACCCGTTTGAGGCAAATGTCTGCCCAATTTCTGGGCCATCTCCCTGTCTTTTCTGGACCTTTTTTGCGGCGATGGCCAGCAGGCAGGTTATTTGCTGCGCAGGCTGGCCTGGTCCTGCGCGCGGTACCACGCATAGGTCTGGGCGATCCCGTCGCGCAGGGCAATTTCCGCCTGCCAGCCCAGGCGCGCCAGCCGCGAGACATCCATCAGCTTGCGCGGGGTGCCGTCGGGCTGATCGGGATTGGTGCGGATCTCACCGTCAAAGCCCACCACATCGGCCACCATCCGGGCCAGCTCCAGAATCGAGATATCCTGCCCGCAGCCGACGTTGATATGGCTCAGCATCGGGCTGGTTTCACGCCGGTAGATCGCCGGATCCAGGTCCAGCACAAACAGCGAGGCCGCCGCCATGTCATCCACATGCAGGAATTCGCGCCGGGGCGTGCCGGTGCCCCAGATCGTCACATGATCCTCGCCGGCCCGCACCGCCGCATCAAACCGACGGATAAGCGCTGGCAGAACATGGCTGTTTTCGGGGTGAAAATTATCCCCCGGCCCATAGAGATTGGTCGGCATCACCGAACGGTAATCGCGGCCATATTGGCGGTTGTAGCTCTCGCAGAGCTTGATGCCGGCGATCTTGGCAATCGCATAAGGCTCATTGGTGGCCTCCAGCACATCGCTCAGCAGGGCGGCTTCGGCCATCGGCTGGGGGGCGTGTTTGGGGTAGATGCAACTGGATCCCAGCTGCAACAGCCGCTCAACGCCCTGTTGATGGGCGGCATGGATCACATTGCATTCGATCATCAGGTTTTCATAGATGAACGCCGCCGGATAGGCGTTGTTGGCATGAATGCCGCCCACTTTGGCCGCCGCCAGCACCACCTGATCGGGGCGTTCTGCGGCGAAAAACGCCTGTACCGCCGCCTGATTGGTCAGATCCAGCTCGGCGCTGGTGCGGGTGATCAGCTGAATGTCTGCCCCCGCTTCCTGACGCGCCTGCAATCGGCGCAGGATGGCGCCGCCCACCATGCCGCGATGGCCGGCCACATAGATTTTTACAGCGCTGGTGCCCATGCTCTCAGCCCTCTGTGCTGACCGGCAGGTCCATGCCGTGCTCTTTCAGCAGGGCGTGGCGGCGGGCGGTCTTGAGGTCTTCGCGCACCATTTCGGCGCACATCTCCTGGGTGGTGATTTCCGGCTCCCAGCCCAGTTGCTCCTTCGCCTTTGACGGATCACCCAGCAGCGTCTCCACCTCGGCGGGGCGGAAATAGCGCGGGTCAATGCGCAGCACCACATCGCCCACTTTCAGCGCCGGGGCCATATCGCCCTCAATCGCGGTCACCGTGGCAATTTCCTCGACGCCTGCGCCCGAAAACGC